>NZ_CP130630.1:1011250-1348333 GCF_030551255.1 Streptomyces sp. NL15-2K | reverse complement strand
CGTGGTGCACGACTACTCCGGCGAGGGAGCCGACGCCGGCCTGCCCGTCGTATGGGAGCTGCCGTGACCGTGGACGCGCACCACCACGTCTGGGACCTGTCCGTACGGGACCAGGACTGGATCGGCGAAGGCAGCCCCCTCCGACGCGATTTCACGGTGGAAGACCTCGCACCCGAGGCCCGCGTGGCAGGCGTCGACCGCACGGTCCTCGTCCAGACCGTCACCGTGCCCGAGGAGACCCCCGAGTTCCTGGGCCTGGCCGCCGAGCACGAGCTTGTCGCGGGGGTCGTCGGCTGGACCGACCTGATGCGCCCCGACGTGGCCGACGAACTGGCCAGGCTGCGGGAACTCCCCGGCGGGCAGTACCTCAAGGGCATCCGGCACCAGGTCCAGGGCGAGCGGGATCCGGAGTGGCTGCTGCGTCCGGACGTACGCCGTGGCCTGACCGCCGTCGCCGACGCCGGTCTGGTCTACGACCTGGTCGTGCTGCCCCACCAGCTCCCGGCCTGCATCAAGGCGGCGGCCTCGCTGCCCGAACTCACCTTCGTCCTCGACCACTTGGGCAAGCCGCCCATCGCCTCCGGCACCCTCGAACCCTGGGCGTCCGACCTCCGCGCCCTCGCCGCCCTCCCCAACACGGTCAGCAAACTCTCCGGCATGGTCACCGAAGCCGACCTCGCGTCCTGGACGATCGACGACCTGCGCCCGTACGCCGACGTCGTGCTGGGCGCCTTCGGCCCGGACCGCCTGATGTTCGGCTCGGACTGGCCGGTGTGCACGCTCGCGGCGACATACGGCGAAGTACTCGACATCGCACACCGGCTGACCGGCGCACACGAACGCACCCAGATCTTCGAGACCACCGCCACCCGCGTCTACGACCTCTGAGCCACCTCCATCAGCCGCGTCGGCGGCAGATACTCCCGCACATACGTCCGCTCCCAGCAGGCGCCCGTCTCCCGCAGCTCCCGCCAGGTCGTGTACCGGTAGCGGAAGAGGCGGGCGCGGATGTAGCGGGGCGGCGTGTCGGGCGGGAACGGCGAGCGGCGCAGCAGCTTCAGCGTGTCGCGGTCGTTCTCCAGCAGCCGCTCCACCAGGGCGCCGAACCACGACCCGGCGTAGGCGGGCGACAGCGCGGCGAACCACATCATCCAGTCGAGCCGCAGATGGTAGGGCGCGAACTGGCGCGGCCAGTGCCGGGGATCGCCCGGCTTGCCCTTGAACTCGTACTCCCGCCAGTCCGAGTCCTCACGCGGTACGTCGTCGGCCGTGCCCTCGACGATCACCTCGTACCGGACGCGGCTGACGCTGCCGAACGCGCCGTAGGTGTTGACCAGGTGGAGCGGGTCGAAGGAGCGGTTCATGATCTGGCGGCGGGAGATCATGTTGCGGACCGGCTGGTAACTGAGCCCCACGAGCAGCGCGCCGACCGCGAGGACCACGACCTCGTACCAGAGCGGCGCGTCGGGCACCGACGGCGGATCGCTCGGGAACTCCACCGCCGACAGAGCGAGCACGATGGTGATCCAGTTCAGCCAGGAGAAGTTGCCCGACAGCACCAGCCACAGCTGGGTGACGATCATCAGGGAGGCGGCGGCCGTGGCGACCGGCTGCGGGGTGAACAGGAGGAAGGGCACCACGAGTTGGGTGAAGTGGTTGGCGGCCACCTCCACCCGGTGCAGGGGCCGGGGCAGATGGTGGAAGAACCAGCTGAGCGGCCCCGGCATCGGCTGTGTCTCGTGGTGGTGGTCGAGGCAGGTCAGCTTGCGCCAGCACTCGTCGCCCCGCATCTTGATCAGACCCGCCCCGAACTCGACACGGAACAGGATCCAGCGCAGCAGGAACAGCACCAGGATCGGCGGGGCCACCTCGTCGTTGCCCAGGAAGACCGCGAGGAAGCCCACTTCCAGGAGCAGGGACTCCCAGCCGAAGCCGTACCAGGTCTGGCCGACGTTCACGATCGACAGGTACAGCGCCCACGGCACCAGCCACATCAGCATCCCGCCCCACAACGGCAGTCGGGAGTCGAGCCCCGCGAGCAGCGCCGCCGACACCGCGCAGCCCGCCCAGGCGCAGAGCGCGAAGAAACGGTCGGTGTAGTGGAGGTGGAAAAGGCTGGGCGCCCGTTTGAAGGGCACCCGCTCGACGAACCGGGGCACCGGCAGCATCCCGCGCTCGCCGATCAGCGCGCGGAACTGCAGGGCCGCCGTCAGGAACGCCACGAGGTACATGACGGCCAGAGCCCGCTGGAAGACCAGCCGGCTCATCCAGTAGTCGGATGCGGTGAACCAATCCATGGCCGTGCGCTCCTCGTCTCCGTTCTCGCGCCGGAACCCTACGTGACTCCGCGTGTACCTCCCTTCCGCTTGCGTAACCCAAGTGAGCGCAGCAGACAATAATGAGCACAGCGGACAATGGTGACGAACTGCCCGGGACGGACGGGAGAGTGTGGTGCGGACACCCACCGGAACCCTCGTCACGGCCTGCGCGCTCTCGGCGGCGCTCATCGTCGCGGGCTGCGGCGGCGACGGGGACGAGGGCACGAAGTCGAGCCGGGAGCTCGTCCTCCAGCCGGTCGCGGACCCGGGGCCCGACCCCTTCACGGACTCCACCGCGACCTCGACGGCCACGTCGCCTCCGGTCACTCGAACGCCGCAACCGGCGCCCGCGGGGCCGACCGGGGTGCGATACGTGTCCGGCGGGACGCCCGGCCTCTACGGCGGCGAAGCGCGGGTCGGCAGCTGTGACGTCGACCGGCTGATCGGCCACCTGCGTGCCGACCCGGCCAAGACCCGTGCCTTCGCCGAGATCGCGGGCGTCTCCCCGGCCTCGGTCCCGGACCACCTGCGCGGTCTGGCCCCGGTCGTGCTGCGCGCCGACACCCGGGTCACCAACCACGGCTTCCGCCACGGACACGTGACCACCTACCAGTCCGTCCTCCAGGCGGGCACGGCCGTCCTCGTCGACAACCGGGGTGTGCCGCGCGTCCGCTGCGCCTGCGGCAATCCGCTGAAGCCGCCCGTGGCGATGCGGGGGAGCAGCCCCGGCACGCACGGCCGCCCCTGGGCCGGATTCCGGCCCACGCGGATGATCGCGGTGACGCCGACCACCCAGGCGATCACCAACATCACGATCATCAACAGCGTCGACAACAGCTGGGTCGAGCGGCGGCTCGGTCACGGCGTCCACCGGGACCGCATCGTGCCCGCGCCGGACCCGGGTCCTGCTCCCGACAGCAGCGCGTCCAGCGCCTCGTCGGGCGGGGACAGCGCGTTCCCCGCGGACGAGAGCGAGTTCGCGAGCGACGAGAGGTCCTCCCCGGGCACGATGGATGAGAGGTCTTCCCCGGGCGCGCCGACCGACTGCGTGCCCCCGGCCGCCTCGCCGGACGCCACTGCCTCGCCGGACGCTACCGACGACACCCCGACCGATGTGCCTACGGACCTGCCGACGCACGAGCCGGCCGACTGCCCCACGACCACCGTGACACCCACGCCTCCCCCGCCTCCCACGACCGCGCCCGACGTCGGGACGACAGTCGAGGAGGAGCCGGCCGTGGCGCAGCCCACGGAGCCCGACGCCCCCCGCGCCTCCTCGGAGGCGGAGGAGACCGGTCCCGCAGCCGTGCCGGAGGCCCCCGACCCGCCCGACGGCGGCGGCCTGATCCCCGACGCCGACGACCCGGTCGGCGCGGACGGCGCCTGACACCGGCACGCATCACGGGCCGTATACCGGTCCGTCTCACCGGTCGAATAATCGGCCGATTCCTGGCAAGGTTGCTCCATGGTTGATCGGGGAGCGAGCGCCCTGTCACTCCCGGACGACTGGCCCGCCCACCCGGATCCGATCCTGGCGCTCAACCGCATGGGAAGCTTCGACTGGGACCTGGACACCGGTCTGTTCCACATGGACGCCCAGGCCCACGAGGTCTTCGACCTGCGCCCCGACGAATACGACGGGTACCCAGGGACCCTGGCGATCCGGGTCCCGCGCGCGGAGGCCCACCGGCTCGACGCCCTCGTCGCCCAGGCCATGAAGGACGGCAGCGAGAACTACGGCACCTACTTCCGGCTCCGCTGCCGGGACGGCACCCTGCGCTGGACCCACACCCAGGGCTACATCCGACGCGACGAGACGGGACGCCCCCGCCGGATCATCGGCATCGTCCGCGACGCCACCCAGGAACTCGGCGAGATCGAGGCCCGCCGGGAGCAGGCCGCCCACGACGAGGCCCGGCGCCGCCAGACCAACGTCGTGCAGCTGACCACGGCCGCCCTCGCCCACGCCCGCACCGTCGACGACGTCATCGACGTCCTCAAGGACACCCACGGCCTCACCCACCTCGGCGCCACCAGCCTGGTCATGGGCCTGGTCGAGGCCGGCCGCATCCGGCTGGTCGCCGAGGGCCCCAAGGGCAGCTTCGTGCCCGGCACCCGCGTCACCCGGATCGACGAGCCCTACCCGATGAGCGAGGCCGTCCGCACCCTCACCCCGCGCTTCATCGAGTCCCCGGAGGAGTTCGCCGAGCGCTACCCGCTGCTGTGGCCGCACATCACCGGCCTGGACATCACCTCGGCCGCCTATCTGCCGCTCATCGCCGAGGCCCGCCCGATCGGCGCCATGGGCCTGCTCTACAGCGACCGGCGCGGCTTCTCGCCCGAGGACCGCAACGTCCTCATCGCCCTCGGCAGCAGCATCGCGCAGAGCCTCATGCGGGCCATGCTCTACGAGCAGGACAAGGACCTCGCCACCGGCCTCCAGCAGGCCATGCTGCCGCGCACCATCCCCAGCGTCCCCGGTGCCGACGTCGCCGTCCGCTACCGTTCCGCCGCGCTCGGCCGGGACATCGGCGGTGACTGGTACGACCTGATCCCGCTGCCGGGCGGGCGCGTCGGCGCCGTCATCGGCGACGTGCAGGGCCACGACACGCACGCCGCCGCCGTCATGGGCCAACTGCGCATCGTCCTGAGGGCCTACGCCGCCGAGGGCCACACCCCCGCCGCGGTGATGGCCCGTGCCTCAGTCTTCCTCCACGAACTCGACACCGACCGCTTCGCGACCTGCCTGTACGCGGAGGCCGACCTGTCCACCGGAGTGGTCCAGGTGGTCCGGGCCGGCCACATCGACCCCCTGGTCCGCCGGCCCGACGGCAGCTGCCGCCGTGTCCCCGTCGAGGGCGGCCTGCCGCTCGGCCTGTCCGCCGAGTTCGGGCGCCTCGACTACTCCGTAGCCACCCTCGAACTGGACCCCGGCGACACCCTGATGCTGTGCACCGACGGCCTGGTCGAACAGCCGGGCGCCGACCTCGACGACGGCATGCGGACCCTGACGGCCCTGGTCGCCGCCGGCCCGCAGGACGTACGGGACCTCGCCGACTGCCTCATCGACGTGGCCGAGGAGCGCGGCGGCGACGACGACGTGGCCCTGCTCCTGCTGCGCCGCCGCGGTCTGGACACACTGAGGTCCGCGGGCCGGCTCCAGCAGCACGTGGCACCCGGCGACCCGGAGGCCCTCTCCGAGGCCCGGCACATGATCCGCGCCGCGGTCACCGCCTGGGGCGCCCGCGATCGCGCCCACGAGGTCGAGCTGGTCGCCGACGAGCTGATCACCAATGCCCTGATGCACACCGAGGGCTCCGCCGTCGTCACCCTGCGGGTCCTCACCGGCAGCGACCGGCGGCTGCGCGTCGAGGTCGAGGACGCCTCCAGCGCCCTGCCGCGCCGCCGCGACGCGGGGGAGTCGGGTGTCTCCGGGCGGGGCCTGCTCGTGGTCGACCTGCTCACCGACGTGTGGGGCGTGGAGGCCCGGGGCGGCGGCAAGTGCGTGTGGTGCGAGTTCGTGGTGACCTGAGCTGATGCCGGGAGTCTGCGGTGGCACTCTGGACGTATGCCGGAACTCCCCGAGGTGGAAGCGCTCAAGGACTTCCTGACCGAGCACCTGGTCGGCCACGAGATCGTCCGGGTGCTGCCCGTCGCGATCAGTGTCCTGAAGACGTACGACCCTCCGCTCACCGCCCTCGAGGGCCACGAGGTCACCGCCGTGCGCCGGTACGGCAAGTTCCTCGACCTCGCCACGGACGGCGGCCCGCACTTCGTGACCCACCTGGCGCGTGCGGGCTGGCTGCACTGGAAGGACAGGCTCCCGGATGGCCCGCCCCGCCCCGGCAAGGGCCCCCTGGCCCTGCGCGTGGCCCTGGAGACCGGCGCGGGCTTCGACCTGACCGAGGCGGGCACCCAGAAGCGCCTCGCGGTCTACGTCGTCCACGATCCCCAGGAGGTCCCGGGCGTGGCCCGCCTCGGCCCCGACCCGCTCGCCGACGACTTCGACGAGGAGCGCTTCGCCGCCCTGCTCGCCGGTGAGCGACGGCAACTCAAGGGCGCCCTGCGTGACCAGGGCCTGATCGCGGGCGTCGGCAACGCCTACAGCGACGAGATCCTGCACGCCGCGAAGATGTCCCCTTTCAAACTCGCGGCCTCCCTCACCCCGCAGGAGACCCACAGCCTCTACGAGGCCCTGCGCACCACCCTCAACGAGGCGATCGAGCGCTCCCGGGGCGTCGCGGCCGGCCGCCTCAAGGCCGAGAAGAAGAGCGGCCTGCGCGTCCACGCCCGTACCGGCGAACCCTGTCCGGTGTGCGGCGACACCATCCGCGAGGTCTCCTTCAGCGACTCCTCGCTCCAGTACTGCCCGACCTGCCAGACCGGCGGCAAGCCCCTCGCCGACCGCAGGCTGTCCCGGCTGCTGAAGTAGCCCCGGCACGCGCAGCAGCAGCCCTGCACCGCCGCTCACCGGTCCAGGAAGCGGGTGACGGTGCGCCGGTAGACCTCGGGCTGCTCCATGTCGATGAGGTGGCCCGCCCCCGCGACGGTTACCAGGGTGGCGTTCGGCAGCACCTCGTCGTACTCGCGCGCGATCCCGGGGTTCTTGTAGTCGCAGGCGCCGCGCAGGACGAGCACCGGGACCCGGGTGCGGCGCAGGGCGGGGCGCGGGTCGGGGACGGTGAGCTGGTCCTCGCCGGTGAGCTGGTTGGCGTAGAAGCCGGGCACGGAGGCCGGCAGGTCGCGCAGAGGGCGGTCGGGGTGGCAGGTGGCCGCCGGAGCGGCGATGTCGAGGAGCTCGGCGAAGATCGGGTCAAGCTCGGAGTCGGGGACGAGGGCGTGGGCGGCGCGCGGGTTCGCCGCCATCAGCAGCGACCAGGCCGCCAGCCGGGGATGGTCCTCCAGGGCGTCGATCTCTTGCTGCTGCTCCGGCGTCAGCCGGTCCCAGATGTCGCCCTCGGACCGGTCCTTCCAGGCCGGGGCCCACAGCACTCCGGGCGAGGTGAGCACCATCCGGGCCACCCGGCCGGGATGCGCGGCGAGATACTCGGCGGCCAGCGTGGCGCCCCAGGAAGCGCCGAGCAGCACGACCCGCCGCGCACCGATCCGCGCGCGCACGGCCTCCAGGTCGGCGACCTGCCGGGCCACCGTGTAGCCGCTCGGGTCGGCCAGCCGCCCGGAGCGGCCCGAGCCCAGCTGGTCGTAGGAGTAGACGTCGTAGCCCTGCCCGGTCAGCAGGCGCTCCAGCGGGTCGGGGCCGTCGCCGGGGGTGCCCGGACCGCCGTGCAGCACGATCACCGGCGTCTCACGCGGGCGGCCCTGGGCGTGCTGGAGCGTGTAGGCGAGTCGGGAGCCGGTCGGCAGGCTCCAGTACCCGGTGGGCCGGGAGCGCGGATGCGGCGGCTGCTCGTCCAGCGGCTGGAGCACCGTCAGGAAGGCGGTGGCCGAGGTGAGCAGCAGCACGGCCGCGGTGACCAGGGCGGTCGCGGTCCGGCGGCGCAGCCCCGCGTACACCGGCAGCGCGCACCCCACCACCAGCGCCGCGACCCCCGCGGCGGCCAGGAGCGCGAGCTCGGCCGTGACCGACGCGGTCGCCCACACCGCCGCGATCGCCGCCACGGGCGCCAGCAGCACACCGAGCAGGACGAGCAGGGCCCTGCCGAGCAGCCGAACCGAGCGGGCGGCACGTCGTCGGTCCGTGATCTGCGGTGCCCGGGAAGGAAGTTGAGTTGTCGTCATACGGCGATGCTGCGGTCGGAGGGCCACGGCCCGCGTCCGCCGCCGTGGACCCTCCCGGTCCCCGCCCGGGGGGAGGCGATGTCCGCCGCCAGGGGGACGCAGAGTCCGGCCGCCGCCCGTAGCCTGTGCGTTGTGGGGGAGTTGCGGAGGCGACTGCGGCCCGACCACGCCGTGGACCGGGGGCCGGCATGGGTGTTGCTCGATGTGGTGGTCGCGTATCTGTCGGCGGTGATCGCCGTCGGACCGTCGGACCACACCGCCTCGGCGTTCGCCGGACCGGGGAGCGAACGGGCCTGTGCGGTGGTGTGGTTCGCCGCGATCGCGGGGCGCAGGTTCGCCCCGGCGTGTGCGCTGTGGGCGGGCGGCGCGGCCACCGTGGCGGCGGTCGGGTCCGGAGCCGAGGTCACCAACGTCTCGCTGGCCACCGCGCTCGCGCTCACCTTGGTCGTACAGACCCGGCCCGCCGCACGCGCCCTGGAGTGTGCGGCGCCGCCCGCCCTGGCCGCCGTGGCCGTCCTCGCCGCCGACGACAACGCCTTCGTGCCCGCCCTCGCCGTGCACGCGGTGGCCTGGCTCGTGGGCCGGACCGGACGCGCCCGCCGCGAGACCCGCGACGCCCTGCGCGCACACGAGCGCGCCCAGGCCGTCGCGGCCGAACGCGCCCGCATGGCAAGTGAGTTGCATGACGCGGTCGGCCATGCCGTCACCGTCATGGTCACCCACGCCGGAGCCGCCCGGCTCACCCTGGGCGCCGACGCGCCCGACGTACGGCAGGCCCTGTCCCGGATCGAGGAGGTCGGCCGGGGCGCCATGACCGACCTGGACCGGATCCTCGGACTGCTCACCGACACCTACGACGTCGAGGCCACTCTGCGTGCCCTGGTCGCCCGGCTCCCCGACGACGTCACCGCCGACCTCCGGCTGCCCGCCCCGGACCTGCTGGGCCGCCTGCCCGTCGAGGTCGCCGAGACCGTCGGTCGAGTCGTCCAGGAGTCGCTCACCAACGTGGTCCGCCACGCCCGCCCCGCCCACGCGGTGGTCGGCGTCGACCTCACCGGCGACCGGGTGGCCGTACACGTCACGGACGACGGGACCGGCGCACCGGGACGATCGCCGGGCGGTCCGCCGGGCGGTCCGGCGGGCGAGTCGGCGGGCGGTGGCCGGGGGCTGCGGAACATGCTCGAACGCCTCGCCCGGCTCGGCGGCACCCTGGACACCGGCCCCGCCGCCGGGGGCGGCTGGCGGGTCGCGGCCGTCATCCCGCTGAACGAGCCGGTAGCCCCGCCGAAGAAACCGCAGGCCGGGTCGACGGCCCCGCCGGTCGCGTCCAAGTCGTCGCCGGTCCCCTCGAAGGAGTCGTCATGATCCGTGTCCTGCTCGCCGACGACGAGGAACTGATGCGGGCGGGCCTGAGGATGATGCTCCAGACCCAGCCCGACCTGACCGTGGTCGGCGAGGCGGCCGACGGCCGGGAGGCGGTACGCGCGGCGGCCGCCCTGGCACCCGACGTCGTCCTCATGGACGTCCGGATGCCGCTGCTGGACGGCGTCGAGGCCACCCGGGCCGTCACCGGCTCCGCGGTGAACGGCACGCCCAAGGTGCTGATCCTCACCACCTTCGAACTCGACGAGTACGTGTTCTCCGCCGTCCGCGCGGGCGCGAGCGGGTTCCTGCTCAAGCGCAGCCCGCCCGAAGTCCTGATCGAGGGCATCCGCACGCTCGCCGCGGGCGAGGCGCTGCTCGGCCCCACCGTCACCCGCCGTCTGCTGGCCGAGTTCGCCCGCTCAACGCCGCCTTCGCCCGCGCCGGAGACCGCCCGGCGGCTGGCCCGGCTGACCGACCGCGAACGCGATGTGCTGCTCCTGCTGGGCCGCGGGCTGTCCAACCCGGAGATCGCCGCTCGGCTGCACGTCGGCGAGGCCACCGTGAAGACTCATGTCGGCCGGGTGCTGGGCAAGTTGGAGCTGCGGGACCGGGTGCACGCCGTCGTCTTCGCGTTCGATCACGGGCTGGTGCGTCCCGGAGGGGGAGAGGTCAGGAGGGCGTGAGGGTCACCAGGTGCTCACCGGTGCTGGTGCGCACCTCGTAGTGGTCGATCTGGTCGGTGTGCCGGGTCGAGCCGCCGTGCATGGTGTTCGGCCGGGCATCGTGCCGGGGCACGTTCCAGCTGGTGAGAATCTCTTCCGTGCCGTCCACGCCGACGGCGATCAGCCGGCAGGAGCGGGGTCCGGCCCCGTCCTTGACGGTGATCTCGACGTCGCTGCCCCAGGCCTCGTCCTCGGTGGTGAGCTGCGCCCACACACCCGATCGCTCGTCGGTCGCGGTCACCCGCACGTCCTGGCGCTGCGGGTCGGCGCCCTTGGCCAGCATGGTGATCCCGGGCCCGGCCACCGCGAACACCGCCGCGGCGGCCACCGCGTACAGCAGCCGCCGGCGCCGGGCCCGGTGCCGCGTGGCGACCTCGCCGAGCAGCCGGTCCAGCAGTCGGGGGCCCGGCTGCGCCATGGGGTGCACGACCCGCGGGGTGGCCCGCCGGTACAGCATCATCTGCCGGGTCACGGGCCCGAATTCGGTCACGTGTGCCGCACAGCGGGGGCACTCCATGAGGTGGTCCTCGAAGCGGAAGGCGTCCGCCTCGTCCAGCACGCCGAGCGCGTACGCGCCGACGTCGCGATGCCTCTCCAGGGACCTCATGCCGAATCCTCGTGCCGTTGGGTGCGGGTGGGGGTTACTCCGGTTTACGCCTTGCTCCCACCGGTACGGACCAGCCAGCCGAATCACTCAAGCCCCATACAGAATCGTAACCAAGGGGTTCGGAGCGGCCGGACCCGAGGATTGGTCCGAGTCGAAACGAGTCTAGAAAAGATGGATGGCGAGGTGTCCCAGAGGCAACCCGAGCTGCCAGGCCGGCGTCCATACCTTGGGCCCCTCGTCCTCGCCGACCATCGCGGCGCCGCCCGGCACCGCGTTCAGGTCGGGGGCGAGCAGCTCGGTCTCCTCCAGCCAGCGCCAGGCCGCCTCGGCCAGCTCCAGGTCGGGCGCGGGGGCGTCGACGGCGAACGCCTCGGCGGTGAGCTGGGCCATGCGCTCGCACACCCAGTCCTGCCACGGCTGGTCGTAGGCGGTCAGCGACAGCCAGGTCTCCAGCTGGGAGACGACCTGGATGCCGGAGAGCTCGCCGTCGGTGTCGGAGAGGAAGATGGTCAGCGCCAGCGCGTCCCGCCCCGCGCGGAACTCGAAGGACGTAGGCGGCATCAGATCGCCGGACCGCAGCAGCTCGTCGGCGATGTACTCGGCGTACAACCACGCCATGGGGACGGTCAGTTCGCCGCCGCCGGCGCCGTCCGTGCTCTCGTGACCTCTGTGCAGCATCCCTTCCTGCCTTCCTCCGGTGCGTGCGCGTCACCCGATACCGGGCCCTGGGGCCCTGCCCCATTCGGAACACGGATGAGGACAGCCGATTACTCAACCGGGGTCAGCGGCAAGGCGCTTTACGGAGGTTTGACCGAGACATTGGTTTCACCGCAGGTCGGCCGCGTAACCCGGTAGCACCCGGCGCAGGGCGCGCAGCGCGTAGTACGCGCGGGACTTCACGGTACCGGGCGGGATGCCGAGGGCCTCCGCGGCCTCCGCCACACTGGCCCCCTGGAAATACACCAGCACCAGGACTTCACGGTGTTCCGGAGTGAGTGTCTTCACAGCCTGGCGCACATCGAGGGTGGCGGCCGCCCGCTCGGCGTGGTCGGCGCACACCCGGGCGTTCTCCAGGATCGCGTCGCCGACCTCCGGCGGCCTGGCCTGCCGGGCCCGCCGCGCGTCGATCGCCAGCCGACGTCCCACGGTCAGCAGCCACGGCCGTACGGAGTCGAAGTCGTCGGCGCGCAGTGCCTCGGGATGCTGCCAGGCGCGCACCAAAGTCTCCTGGACGAGGTCCTCGGCGCGCTGTCGGTCGCCGTCACAGAGCCGGAGCAGCAGCGCGAAGAGTGGCCGGCCGTGCTCCCGCTGCAGTGCGGCGAGCTCGTGCTCGGCGGTCGTCGTCCCGTTCGTGAGGGTGGTTCCGGCCGTCATGGCCGTATGGCACAACAGGGGACCGATTCCGGCCAGGGTGGCAGCACGGCTCTGCGGCGGACGGTCGATCGCGTCGACGAACGGTTCGATGAACGGTCCATTCCGCGTCGCTCAGGCGCTCCGGACGGGCTCACACCGGTCGCCTCCGGCGACGTCCTCGCGCACACTTCGGTCATCGACCGGGCGCGCTTCGACGCGGGCGGCACCGGCTACGACTTCCGCCCGATGTGCGCCGGTGTCGCACCGGTCGTCTCCCGTGCCGATCTGGCGCTGTGCCACATGGAGACGGTCTACGGCGAGAACGGCCGCACTCTGGACGCCCTCGACCGCGCGGGCGTACGGCACTCCGGCACGGCGCGCACCGAGGAAGAGTCGCGTGTCCCCACCATCCTGCGCGCGGGCGAGGCGAACGTCGCCCACCTCGCGTACACGTAAGGCACGAACGGTTTCCCACTCCCGCAGGGGCAGCCCCGGGCGGCGGGCGCCGAGGTGCGCGCCGTACGCGACCGGATCCGGGACGTGGTCCTCAGCCGGGGGCGGCGCAGGACGGGCTCGTCATGGGCCGGTGACGTCCTCCGGGCTCTGACGCTCCGCCAGTGCCGACCGACGGTACGAGTAGCCGAAGTAGACCACGAGTCCGAGCGCGAACCACACGGCGAACCGCGCCCAGGTCTGCCACTGCAGGAACGTGATCAGCCAGATCGAGAAGACCACACCCACCGCCGGCACGACCGGCATCCACGGCGTGCGGAAGGTGCGCGGCAGCTCCGGCTGCCGGTAGCGCAGCACGATCACCGCGACGCACACCACCACGAACGCCAGCAGGATGCCGATGTTGGTGAGTTCGGCCGCCTCGCCGATCGGCAGGAACCCGGCGATGACGGCCGATGCGACTCCCACGATCCAGGTCACCCGCGTCGGCACGTGCCGCGTCGGGTGCGTCTTGGCGAACCACTTGGGCAGCAGCCCGTCACGGGACATCGAGAACCAGACACGGGTAACTCCCAGCATGAACGTGAACATCACCGTGAGGATGCCGATGATCGCGCCCACCGCGATCACGTCCGCCAGCCCGCCGAGCCCGACCGACTTGAAGGCCGTGGAGAAGCCGCTCTCCTTGTCGATGTCCTTGTAGTCCTGCATGCCCGTCAGGACCAGGCAGGCGGCCACGTACAGGACCATCGAGATCACCAGCGAGTAGATGATCGCCTTCGGCATGTGCCGCTGCGCGTCCTTCGACTCCTCGGCCGCCGTCGACATGGCGTCGTACCCGAAGACCGCGAAGAACACGGTCGCCGCACCGGTGAACGCCCCGCCGACTCCGTACGGGAAGAAGGGGTTGTAGTTCGCCGTGTCGATGTGGAACACGCCGACGGCGATCACCAGCAGCACGACCAGCACCTTCAGCACGACCACGACCGTCTCGAAGCGGGCCGCGTTCTTGATGCCGAGGGTGAGCAGATAGGCGATCAGCAGGCACAGCACGGCCGCGAACAGGTCGACCTTGTGCCCGTCGCCGGTGCCGGGCGCACCCAGCATCCAGTTCGGCAGATCGGCGCCCATCTCGCCGACGAGGAAGCTGAAGTACCCGGAGATGCCGATGGCGACCACCGCGACGATCGCCGTGTACTCCAGCAGCAGGTCCCAGCCGATGAACCAGCCCGCGAGTTCGCCGAGCACCGCGTACCCGTACGTGTAGGCGGAACCGGCCTTCGGGATGAGCCCCGCGAACTCGGCGTACGACAGCGCGGCCGCCGCGCTCGCGACGCCGGCGACGAGGACCGCGGGGCCCGCCGTGCCGTTGGCCACCGTGCCGGCGAGTGTGAAGATGCCGGCGCCGATGATGCCGCCCACGCCGATCGCGGTCAGCTGCCACAGCCCGAGCGACCGGTCGAGCCGTGCGCCCGCGCCCACTTCCGTCTATTCGATGCGTTCGATGGGTTTGCGGCGGAGAATCCCCTCGCCCGCGCGGAGTCCGGCCATGCCCGTCACCTCTTTGTGTTCGGCAAACGGCTGACTGGCGGCTCATGATGGCGCAGTAACGCCCGTGGCGAAAGCAGGCACACAACTCCTCCGCGCGGTTACGGCACCACGGTCACCGGCCATCGCCCGGCCTTCACCAGTCGTACCGCCACCGAGCCGATGATCCGGTGGCCGGCCTGCTCCGAGGCACCCACCACGACGGCGTCCGCCTTCAGCTGGTCCGCCGCCTTCACCAGTCCGTTGTAGGGGTCGCCGCGGAAGGTGTGGAACTCCCAGCGGAAGTCGAATATCCCCTTGACCCGATCGGTCTCGGTCCGGATCTCGGCAACCAGGTCCTCGGCGATGCGGTCGGTCGTCTCGGCGACCGGCGCCCCGACCGCCGCGCCCGCCGACATGACGGGCTGTACGTACACGGCGGCGAGGAGCGCGTTCTGCCGCCGGGCCAGACCCGCCGCGTAGGCCGCCGCCCGGTACGAGGAGTCGGAGCCGTCCATTCCGACCACGATGACTTTCGGGCCGTCCGTGCCGAGCTCGAACTGATGTGCGTGGGAATCCTTCACGGCTCCGAGGCTATCGGAATCCCCAGGTCGCACCGGCGCCCGGCATCGCTCGACGGGCGAGACGGCCGTCCACGATGCCGGAGATGCACGACAGCGCCACCGCGATCCGAAACGCTGGGCGGTACGGGTGATTTCGTGCCCGCCACCCCGGTGTCGTGGCGGTGCGTCGGGTCCGCCATGGGCGACTGATGAGTCATGAAGAAGGATCAGTTGCTCACACGGCTGCTCACCCGGCGCGGGGCGCTGCTCGCCGGCGCCGCCGCCGTCGGGGCGGCCGGCACGGCCGGTCTGCTGTCGCTCGGCCCGGGCGGCGAGCCGGTCCGGCCCACCCCGGTCGGCGGCCCCCAGGCGCGCGGTGCGCTCAAGCCCTCCGCCTACCGCCTCCAGCCCCTGACCGGATACGGCCCGCCCCGGACCGCGCCCGGCCGGACCCTCGTCCGGCACGAGCCGTTCCTGCGCGTGTCCGGACGGGGCCGCACCATGGTGCTGACCTTCGACGACGGACCGGACCCCCGCTACACCCCGGACATCCTGGACACCCTCGCGAAGTACGACGTCCGCGCGATGTTCTTCGTGTGCGGGGAGATGGTGGTCGACAACGAAGAACTGCTGGTCCGGATGGCCGACGAGGGACACGTCGTCGGCAACCACACCTGGTCCCATCCGCTGCTGCCCCGCCTGACGCGCCGGCAGATCCGCTCGCAGATGGAACGCACCTGCGACGTCATCGAGGAGGCGTACGGCGAGCGGCCCCTGTGGTTCCGCGCGCCCTACGGCGCCTGGAACCGCGCCGCCTTCCAACTGGGCGCCGAACTCGGCATGGAACCGCTGGCCTGGACGGTCGACACCCTCGACTGGACCACCCCCGGCACCCGGACCATCGTCGACCGGGTGGAGAACGGCGCCGCCCCCGGCGTCGTGGTGCTCTCGCACGACGCCGGGGGCGACCGCACCCAGAGCGTCCGGGCGCTGCGCTCCTATCTGCCGCACCTGCTGGATTCCGGCTACCACATCACCGTCCCGCGACGGCAGTACGCATAACCGGGTTTCGCCCGCCCGGGGCAGGTAAAACGCTCAGCGGACCTCGACCAGGCGGGCGAAAGCGACGACGTTCCCGTCGTAGCCGTTCTGCTGGGAGAAACCGCCCCCGCAGGTGATGATCCGCAATTCGGGGGAGCCCTTGGAACCGTAGACACGGTCGCCGGGGAAGTTGTTCTTCGCGAAGACCTCGATTCCGTAGATCTCGAAAACGGCCGTCCTTCCGTCCCCCCGCGCGACCTCCACGCGATTTCCCTTCTTCAGGGCCCCGAGTCCGTAGAACACGGCGGGACCCTGACTGTTGTCGACATGACCCACGACCACGGCGGTGCCCTTCTCGCCGGGAGAGACCGCGCCGGTGAACCAGCCGGCCAGGTTCGGGTCCTCCGGCGGCGGCGCGCCGACCCAGCCGTCCGCGTCCAGACCGACCGGCATGATCGGCGCGTCGACCTGGATCGACGGGATCCTGACCCGGTCGGGCACGGCGTACGGCAGCGGATCGGGGTTTCCCAGGAACGTGCCGCCGGGCGAGGTGCGGGTGTCGGCGGCAGCGGCCGAGGCGGGCTGCGGGGGCCCCGCGTCGAATTCCCCCGAACCATTCCGAATGAGCGCGAGGCCGGTCAGCAGAACAAGCGCTATCACGCCCCAAGGAGCGCGCTTCTTCCGCTGCTCCTCCTCTTCGGCCAGCTCGGCCAGCTCGGACGCAGACATTCGACTTCCCCTCTCGACGCGGCCGTCGCCGTGTCAATCGCGCATACGAGAACGCTAAGTCCCGCGCGAGAAACCGGCGACGGGGCCGACGCGAACGGGTGGCCCGTGCCCCCTGTGGTGCGCCATCCGAGTTGCCGCGCACAGGAATTTTCTGATGGTCCGTGACCTGCGGCGATATCCCCTTGGGTGCGTTCCGTGCGGCGTGTCCTCTCACCAGGACGGACCATCGCCGAAATGCGGGTCCGTGCAGGGCATCTGAGGGTTTTTCCGGGAGGCGCTTTCTCGCCGATCGACCGGGGACGGTTCCCGGGGCGTCTTCCGCGGAGGATCACATGCGTAACTCTCGTGCCCTGGTGGCCGCCGGTGCCGCGGTCGCCGTCCTCGGGCTCGCCGCGCCCGCGGCCGTCGCTCTGGACGGCATGCCCGCCAACCCGAGCAACATCGTCGCCCTGCCCAGCGTCATCTCCCGCGGCGGCCAGCTGACCATCACGGTCGACGGCTGCCCGAACGGCGGCTTCGCGACGTCCGACGCGTTCCCCAAGACGACGCTCACGCCCATCAACGGCGCCAGGAACACCGCGAAAGGCACCGCGACGATCAACAGCAACGCCGCCGCCGGCCCCCACGACATCACCGTCACCTGCGACGGCAGGACCCTGACCCGCCCGGCCGCCTTCACCGTCATCGGTGGCGTCCGCGGCGGCATCGGCGGCAGCAGCTCCAGCGGGGCGACTCCCACCGACATCGCCATCGGCAGCGGGCTCGTGGCCGCGGCCGTCATCGGCGGCGGCGTGTTCTGGATGCGCCGCCGGTCCGAGAAGCGGATCTGACGGCCCGGACAGCGGTTCCGGCCGCCCCCCTTCGGAGACTGAACGCACGTGACACAGGCCTTCGCCCCGGTCCCTTCAGGGATCCGGGGCGAAGGCCTGCGGGGCGGGCGGATGTCCTCAGGCGCCGTCCTCGTCGGGGCGGCGGGAGATGCGGTACGCCGCGCCGAGGGTCCCGGCCACGAGCGCGGCCCCGAGGCCGATCTCCTGGAGGTCGAACCCGGCGAAGCTGCCACCCCCGCCCGCGTGCACGCCCCGGTGCGGCGTCACCGGCTTGTGGTCGGGGTGGTCCGGGCGGCCGCCGGCGATGGTGAGCTCGGCGTTCTGCCAGAAGGTGCCGCAGTGGAACGTCACCTGGTAGACGGTGCCCGGCTTCGCGTCCCAGTCGACCGTGGCCGTGGCCGTGGCCCGTCCCCTGGGGATGGTGACGTCGTCGAAGACGCCCGAGGTGACGAACACGCCCTGCTCGCAGCCGGTCGCGCGCAGGGTCACCTGTCCGCCGGCCGCGATCGTCGTGGGCTGCACACTGACCCGGAAGCCGGAGCTGACACTGCTCGCCTGGGCGGCGGGGGCGGTGAGGGTGAGGGCGCTGACGCCCAGCAGTGCGGCCGAAGCGACGCCTATCACGCGCATGGTGGTTCCTCCGGGTCCCCGAGGAGCAGCTGCGGACCTCTTCCGCTTGCGCCGGAAATGCACCTCGATGACCGAAACGCTAGGAACGTCTGTGCGTCCGCGCGATCGCAGTCGCGCGAATGGGGCAAGCGTGTGGGCCGCTCAGGGGAGCCCGCGCCCGCGGCCGGGGAACGGCGACGGAGCGGCGGGCGTCCCCCGGCGGTTTCTGCGCTTAGCACCTTGCCGGCGGCCCGGCGGCCCGGCGGCCCGGCGGCCCGGCGGCCCGGCCGCTCAGTGGCTCCGTGGCCGGGTGGCCGGGTGCTCGGCCCCGGTGAAGGACAGTCAGTCCTTGATGCCCGGGAAGAGACTCAGGAACGGGTCCGCCGACGCGGTGACGCCTCGGCTGTAGGGCGCGTCGAAGTCCCAGATCAGGAAGAGCAGGAAGGCGATCAGCGCGGAGAACAGGCCCGCGAGCACCAGTTCGCGCGTCGTGCGCCGGATCTGCAGCGCGAAGACCATCCCGATGGTGACCGCGCCTCCGACGAGCAGCCCGAACCACACCACGCCCGGCATGGTGGGCTCGGCCGAGTCCGCCCGGGCGTTGCGTGCCTGGTCCGCGGCGGCCATCTGGTCGAGGACCGGCTGGTAGGCCTGGGCCTCGAAGTCCGTCCTCGGCTCGTAGTCGGTGACGTCCGCGCGGACCCGGGCGAGGAGTTCGGTGCCCCGCTCGGTGACATGCCCGTCGTCCGCCATCGCCTTCCACTCGGTGGTGACGACGTGTCCGACATAGGCGTTGACATCGCCCCGAATGCGGTCGCGGACGTCATCCGGGTAGACCCGCACCCGCTCCGAGATCTCGTGCAGCGCCTGCGCCTCCGCCTGGACGTGGTCCTGGGCCGCATTGCGTGCCTCCCAGACGCCGGCGATGGCCAGACCGAGGACGATGGCGTACACCACGCCGATCCACATCGTCATGTACTCGATGACGTCCGGCGTCTCGCTGGGATCCTCGTCCTCGGGCGCCGTGCGGTGCCGTACGAGGGTGATGACGACCACTACGGCACAGGCGGCCAGCATCGCGAGGGTGAGAACAAGCCATTCCGGCAAGGGATGCCTCCAGGATCAGCACTAGCGCGGCCGCAGCGCGGCGACGGCGACCACCGCGGGAACGGTCATGAGCAGGAGATAGGTGACGGGCGACGTGGTGCCGTGTGACGGCCGTTTGCGGGTCGGCGGCTGGTACCGCGGATAACTCACCGGAGCGACGGAGGGGCGCGGGGCGGGCTCGGCCGACGGCGTCGGTGAGGGAGTCGGGCTCGGTGTGGGTGTGGGTGTGGGAGCCGGGGGTGGGGTCGGCCGCGGGCGGGGTGGCGCCGGTTGCGGTGCCGGTGGTGGGGGAGGCGGCGGCTCGGGGGTCGGTGTCGGTGTCGGTGTCGGCGTGGGCGTAGGTGTCGGCTTCGGCGGCGGATCCGGGGCCGGGTCCGGTGGGGGCGTGGGCTTCGGTGGCGTGGGTGTGGGTGTGGGTGTCGGCGTGGGTGTCGGCGTGGGCTTCGGGCACGCCGGGGGAGTCGGCCAGGTGAGGCTTCCGGCGACCGCCACCGCCTCGGTGCCGCCCGGACCGGTCGAGGCGTAGGCGCAGGCGTCGGCCACGGCCACACCGGTCGGGGCGCCGACGAGGATCCAGGTCAGTGTCAGCAGGGCCAACATCCGTATGGCCGGGGCGGATTGGGTCGGTTCGGGTCGATGCACGACGAAGATCATGAGGCCTGATGTGCGGCCGCACGTGCGAGTGCGAGGGGATTGCCCCGAAGGAGGGACAGCCGGCAGCCGATGGTTCGGTCGCGGGGCGATCGCGTGTTCGAAGTCGCGTACGCGCGTGCGAGGTGGAGGGGCGGGCGCCACAGGTTCCGGAAAGAAATGTGCGCGGTGGTTGAACACGACCGGGGCCGCCATGCGTACCCATGGTCGTGCGGCGGCGCAGAAGGGCGCTGCAACACCCTTGGGATTATGGGGAGTTGACGATGAAGACCTCCTGGCGGAGCGCCTCACTCGTGGCAAGCGCTGCGGCGGTACTGGCGCTGACGACGGCGTGCGGTCAGGAAAGCGCCCCGTCCACGGGCAGCCAGAACGTGGGCGCTACGGCCGCGGCGGGCGATTACGGAAGCGCCGGTGCAGGCCTCGGCAGCACCGGCTCCGGGGCCAGCCCGCAGGCGGGGCAGAGCAGCCCCGCGACCCAGACCTCCACCGCGGGCGAGCTGTCCGTGTCCACCAACGCGGAACTGGGCGAGGTGCTGACGGACAGTGCCGGTCTGACCCTGTATCGGTTCGACGAGGACACCGCGGAGCCGCCGAAGTCGAACTGTGACGGCGACTGTGCCACGGCCTGGCCGCCGGTGCCCGCGAACGACGCCGCGGCCGGCGAGGGCGTCGACGAGGCGCTGCTCGGCGAGGTCACCCGCGCGGACGGCACCAAGCAGCTGACGATCGGCGGTTGGCCGGCCTACCGCTACGCGAAGGACACCAAGGCCGGCGACGTCACCGGTCAGGGCGTGGGCGGCAAGTGGTACGCGCTGGCCGCCGACGGCAAGAAGGCCAAGCAGGGCGGCGGTGGCGCCGCCGCCGAGGACCTGCCCGGGCTGTCCACCCGTAACGACCCCAAGCTCGGCGAGATCGTGATCGACAAGAACGGCCACACGGTCTACCGGTTCATGAAGGACACCCAGTGGCCGATGTCGACGGCGTGCACCGGCGACTGCCTGGAGAAGTGGCCGGTCGTCGCGCCGGTCGACGAGAAGGACACCAAGGGCATCGATCTGCAGGGGTCCACCCCGAACCAGGGCTACGTCGTCTTCGACCGCCCCGACGGCATCAAGCAGCAGTCCATCGACTGCATCCCGATCTACACCTTCGCCGGTGACAAGAAGCCCGGCGACACCAACGGCCAGGGCGTCGGCGGCACCTGGTTCGCGATCCGAGGCGACGGAAAGCCGGTCGGGGCCTCCGAATAAGCCCGGCGCATCCGATCCACCGGTCCGCCCCCTCCGCGCCGCACGGAGGGGGCGGACCGGTTTGCCGTCATTCACCGCGACTCCCCGCGAACCGACCCCCGTTCCGGAACGCTCCGCAGTGCCCCGCCTACGTTTCGTAGGGGATGCGGAGGAACATCGATACGGCACGTGCCGCAGGCAGTGACCGGGAACGGATGGTCAATTTCCGTTTCTGCTCGCTCCTTTGGCGGGCGATCAGTAGCCTCTGCTCGAACACCGGATCGCCTACGCCTTGGAGAGATAGATGGAGCGTCCCGCCTGGGCCCCCCGAAGCATCGACATCTCGGTGCCGAGCGTTTCGCGCATCTACGACTACTACCTGGGCGGTTCGCACAACTTCGAGGTCGACCGGGAAGCGGCCCGCAGGGCCATGGACTTCATGCCGGGACTCCCCAAGGTCATGCAGGCCAACCGGGCGTTCCTGCACCGTGCGGTGCGCTTCGCCGCTGGTGAGGGCCTCACGCAGTTCCTGGACATCGGCTCCGGCATCCCGACCTTCGGCAACGTCCACGAGGTGGCCCAGGCGGCCCTCCCCGGCGCCCACGTGGTCTACGTCGACCACGACCCGGTGGCCGTGGCCCACAGCCAGGCGGTTCTCGCCGGCAACGAGGACGTGGACGTCGTGGCCGCCGACCTCCGCAAGCCCCAGGAGATCCTCGCCAGCCCCGAAGTGCAGCGCCTGATCGACCTGAACCGGCCAGTCGCCCTGCTTCTCGTTGCCATACTGCACTTCGTGGAAGACGCGGACGACCCGTACGGAGCGGTGGCCGAACTGCGCGACGCGCTCGCGCCCGGCAGCCTGCTGGTGCTCACGCATGCCTCGTACGAGGGAATCCCACTGCCACCGGAGCGGGCCGAGGGCGCGGTGGACGTATACAAGGACATTCGCAACCCGCTGATCATGCGCTCGCGCGACGAGATCGCGCGGTTCTTCGAGGGGTACGACATGGTGGAACCGGGACTGGTGCCGATGCCGCGCTGGCGGCCGGACACGGCGCCGGAGGACGAGGATCCGTATGCCTTCTCCGGTTTCGCGGGCGTGGGGCGCACGGCGTGAGCGCGGAACAGGACGGGCCGCAGGACAGACTGCGGCGGTTCGCGACGATCTGGAGCCGGGCGGTCTTCCCGGTGACCTCGACGTCCGCGACCCGGCCCGAGTTCGAGGAACAACTGCTGCCGCTGGCCCGGCGGTTGAGCGAGGCCCTGAAGGCCAGGATCTTCGACGCGGAGGAGGCCAGGGCGGTGGGCGCCGGCCTCGTCGCCGCGCACTGCACCGACCCGGAGGCGCTCAGCCGCACGCTGGACTGCGTCGACGCGTATCTCGTGCTCTACTGCGGCGAGGACAGCTCGGACGCCGCGCAGGAGGACCTGCGGGCGCGTGCCGCGCGGCTGCAGCACGCCATGGCCGCCGGGTTCGCGCAGGCGCTGCGCGAGCGCACGCTGGCCGAGCAGGAGGCCATCGCGCAGGCGGCGTTGCGGGCGCAGGGCCTGGTCGCGCAGGCGCTGCACGCGAGCGAGGCCCGCTTCCGCGCGGTCTTCGAGGGCGCCGCCATAGGCATCGGCATGGCCGACCTGGACGGCAACCTCCTCCAGGTCAACGGCGCGCTGCTGCGCATGTTCGGTGTCTCCGAGCAGACGATGCGCAGCCGCAACGTCAAGGAGTGGACCCACCCCGACGACGCTCCCCAGACCTGGAAGCTCTACGACGAACTCGTCCGCGGCGTCCGCGAGCACTACCACGTGGAGAAGGCGTTCTACCGCCCTGACGGAACGGTCCTGTGGACCAACCTGACGGTCTCCCTGCTGCGTGACGCCGACGGCAACCCGCAGTACCAGCTGGCCCTCATGGAGGACACCACCGAGCGCCGGCTGCTCAACCTCCGGCTGCGCTACGAGGCCACGCACGACGCGCTCACCGGCCTGCCCAACCGCACTTTCTTCTTCGAACGCCTGGAGAAGGCGCTGGGCGCCGGAGCGGGCCAGCGGTTCGGGCTGTGCTACCTCGACCTGGACGGCTTCAAGACCATCAACGACAGCCTCGGCCACGCCGCCGGCGACCGGCTGCTCGTCGAGGTCGCCGACCGGCTGCAGTCCTGCGCGACCGCGCCCGGCGAGATGGTCGCCCGGCTCGGCGGCGACGAGTTCGTGGCGCTGACCACCGGCCCCGAGACCGAGCGGGAGGTCGACGAGCTCGCCGCCCGCATCATGAACGTGCTGCTCGCCCCCGTCAGCATCGACGGCCGTGAGCTGACCGTGCGCGGCAGCATCGGCATCGTCGAGGGCCCGGCGGGGGAGCGCAGCCCGGCGGAGGTGCTGCGCAGCGCCGACATCACCATGTACCGGGCCAAGTCGGCGGGCGGCAACCGCTTCGAGCTCGCCGACCCGGAGGCCGACGCCCGCGCCATCACCCGGCACGGGCTGACCACCGCCCTGCCGGCCGCCCTGGACCGGGGTGAGTTCTTCATCGAGTACCAGCCGCTGGTCCACCTCGGCGACGGCAGCGTCCGCGGCGCCGAGGCCCTGGTGCGCTGGCTGCATCCGCAGCACGGCGTGCTCGGACCCGACCGGTTCATCCCGCTCGCCGAAGACACCGGCCTGATCGTTCCGCTGGGCCGCTGGGTCCTGGAGCAGTCGGTACGCCAGGCACGCGACTGGCGGGAACGGCACGCCGAGGCCGGCCCGCTGCGCATCAACGTGAACCTCTCGCCCTGCCAGCTCACCCATCCCGGCCTGGTCCAGGACACCGTCGACATCCTGGAGCGCACGGGCGTCGCACCCGACGCGCTCTGCTTGGAGGTCACCGAGTCGGCGCTGATCGGCGCCGACGACGACCTGCTCAAGCCGCTGCGCCGCCTCGCCGAGATGGGCGTCGACATCGCCCTGGACGACTTCGGCACCGGCTACTCCAACCTCGCCAACCTGCGCCGGCTGCCGGTGAGCATCCTCAAGCTGGACCGCTCCTTCACCCAGAGCATGCAGCAGTTCCCGGCCGATCCCGTCGACCTCAAGATCGTCGAAGGGATCGTTTCTCTCGCCCACAGCCTGAACCTCGCGGTGACGGTGGAGGGTGTGGAGACCGGCGCCCAGGCCGAGCAGCTCCGCATACTGGGCTGCGACACGGCCCAGGGCTGGTACTACGCCCGCCCGGGCCCGCCGGACCGGCTGCACGAGCTGGCGCTGGTGGACGCGACGGGGTGAGGGAGCAACGCGTGCCCGACGCACAGGACGACGTGCGCGAGGCGATCGCGGCCGAGCTGCGCCTGATGGACCCCGCCGTCCGGGCCTCCCGCACCCTCACGGCCTCGCTGCTCGACCCCGAGTTCGTGGAGGTCGGCTGCTCGGGCCGGCGTTACACGTACGACGAGACGGTGGCCGAACTGCCCGACCATCCGGGCAGCTCGGCGGACGGCCCCCGGTACGAGCCCTCGGCCTTCACCGGCGTCGTCCTGGCCCCCGGCCTCGTGCACCTCACGTACGAGACGCACTTCGACGGCCGGCACGCGCGCCGCTCCTCGCTCTGGCGCAAGCAGAACGAGGAGACCGGCTGGCGGATGTACTACCACCAAGGGACACCGGTCCCGCCCGGGTCGGCGTAGCGTCCGCTCGGCGCACCGGCAGTCCGCTGCCCTCTCCCCGTCCCCGTAGCGAGGGCTCAGACCGCCCGTCCTGGGCTCGGATCACCGCTCCAGCAGCATCCGCTGGAGTTCCCGGGCCGCCCTGGGCGGCGCCACGTCGCTGCGGTGAGCCAGCGCGATCGTCCGGTGCAGCCCCGGCCGGGCCAGCGCGGTCACCCGCAGCCCGCGCCCGGCCCGGGCCGCCACCATCCGCGGGACGACGGCCACGCCGAGGCCCGCCCGCACAAACCCCAGTACGGCGTCCATCTCCCCGCCCTCCACCGCGAAGTCCGGCTCGAAGCCCTCGGCGCGGCACGCGGCCACGGTCAGTTCCCGCAGGTCGTAGCCGTGCCGGAACATCACCAGGCGTTCCCCCTCGAGATCGGCGACGCGCACCGTGCGCTGTCCGTGGCCCGGCTTGGGGGCGTCCGGGGAGGAGACCACGACGAGGTCCTCGCGCAGCAGGTCCACCGTGGTGAGGGCGGGGGAGGGTGTCGGCAGCGGCAGGACGACCAGCGCCAGATCGAGGGCGCCGCGGGCGAGTTCCCGTACGAGATCGTGGGAGCCGCCCTCCTCGATCAGCAGCCGGATGCCGGGATAGCGGTCGTGAAAGGCGCGCAGGACGTCCGGCAGCAGACCCGTGCACAGGCTCGGTGTCGCGCCCAGCCGGACCCGCCCGCTGCGCAGCTGCACCAGTTCCAGCACCTCGTGCCGGGCGGTGTCCGCGTCGGCGAGGATGCGCCGGGCCAGCGGCAGCAGCGCCTCGCCCGCGTCGGTGAGCGTGATGTTGCCCCGGGCCCGCTGGAACAGATCAGCCCCGAGCTCCCGCTCCAGCGCCTTGATCTGCTGCGACAGCGAGGGCTGGGCGACATGCACCAGCTCGGCGGCTCGGGTGAAGTGCCGGGTCTCGGCGACGGCCACGAAGTACTGGAGCTGCTGGAACTGCATGGTCGTACGATAGCCGCAGACTATGGAATCAAGCCGGACCATGTCTTGGACCGATCGGGGTGCCCGGGCCTAGCGTGCTGTGACATGGCACTGGCAACGCGGACGGACCGACGACCGTCCATGGCACGCACCGTGTGGGACTCCTCCGTCGGCAAGAAGACCGTGATGGCGGTCAGCGGTCTGATCATGCTGCTGTACCTGGTCGTCCACATGATCGGCAACCTGAAGATCTTCTTCGGGCCGGGCGAGTTCAACCACTACGCGCACTGGCTGCGCACCGTCGGCGAGCCGTTCATGCACTACGAGTGGACGCTGTGGCTCGTCCGGATCGTGCTGGTGGTCGCCGTGGTCGCCCACGCCACGTCCGCGTACCAGCTCAGCCGCCGCGACATCAAGGCGCGCCCGACCAAGTACGTCCACAAGAAGCCCAGGTCCAGCTACGCGACGCGCACCATGCGCTGGGGCGGGATCATCCTCGGCCTGTTCATCGTCTGGCACATCCTGGACCTGACCACCGGCACCGTGCACCCCGGCTTCCAGCCCGGCCACCCGTACCAGAACGTCGTGGACACCTTCTCCACCTGGTACGGCAACGTGATCTACATCGTGGCGATGCTCGCTCTGGGCCTGCACATCCGGCACGGCTTCTGGAGCGCCGCCCAGACGCTCGGCGTCGGCAGCCGCACCCGCGACCGTGCCCTGAAGACCGTCGCCAACGTACTCGCGCTGCTGCTCACGGCCGGCTTCATCGCCGTCCCCGTGGGCGTCATGACCGGAGTGGTGAGCTGAAGATGACTTCTTCCACCGAATACACGGACTACGCGACCGGCGAGCCGGTCGCCGACAGCAAAGCCCCGACCGGTCCGATCAACGAGCGCTGGGACAAGCGCCGTTTCGAGGCCAAGCTGGTCAACCCGGCCAACCGGCGCAAGCACACGGTGATCGTGGTGGGGACCGGCCTCGCCGGCGGCTCCGCCGGTGCCACCCTCGCCGAACAGGGCTACCACGTCGTCCAGTTCTGCTACCAGGACTCCCCGCGCCGCGCCCACTCGATCGCCGCGCAGGGCGGCGTCAACGCGGCCAAGAACTACCGCAACGACGGGGACTCGATCCACCGGTTGTTCTACGACACCGTCAAGGGCGGGGACTTCAGGGCGCGCGAGTCGAACGTCCACCGGCTGGCGCAGATCTCCGTGGAGATCATCGACCAGTGCGTGGCGCAGGGCGTGCCCTTCGCCCGCGAGTACGGCGGCCTCCTCGACACCCGCTCCTTCGGCGGCGTCCAGGTGTCGCGGACCTTCTACGCCCGAGGGCAGACAGGGCAGCAACTGCTCCTCGGCGCCTACCAGGCGCTGTCCCGGCAGATCGCGGCCGGGAACGTGGAGATGCACCCGCGGACCGAGATGCTCGACCTGATCGTCGTCGACGGGCGGGCGCGCGGGATCGTGGCGCGGGATCTCGTCACCGGTCGCATCGACACGTACTTCGCCGACGCCGTCGTGCTGGCGAGCGGCGGCTACGGCAACGTCTTCTACCTGTCGACGAACGCCATGAACTCCAACGCGACCGCGATCTGGCGGGCGCACCGGCGCGGCGCCTACTTCGCCAACCCCTGCTTCACCCAGATCCACCCCACCTGCATCCCGCGCACCGGCGAGCACCAGTCCAAGCTCACCCTGATGAGCGAGTCGCTGCGCAACGACGGCCGGATCTGGGTGCCCAAGGCCAAGGGCGACGACCGCCCGCCGAACAAGATCCCCGAGGATGAGCGCGACTACTACCTGGAGCGCATCTACCCCTCCTTCGGCAACCTCGTCCCGCGTGACATCGCCTCCCGCGCCGCGAAGAACGTCTGCGACGAGGGCAGGGGCGTCGGTCCCGGCGGACAGGGCGTCTACCTCGACTTCGCGGACGCCATCAAGCGCATGGGCCGCAAGGCGGTCGAAGCCAAGTACGGCAACCTCTTCGACATGTACCAGCGGATCACCGACGAGGATCCGTACGAGGTGCCGATGCGGATCTACCCGGCGGTGCACTACACGATGGGCGGCCTCTGGGTCGACTACGACCTCCAGACCACCGTCCCCGGCCTGTTCGCGATCGGCGAGGCCAACTTCTCCGACCACGGCGCGAACCGGCTCGGCGCCTCCGCGCTGATGCAGGGCCTGGCCGACGGCTACTTCGTACTGCCGGCCACCATCAACGACTACCTCGCCCGCAACCCCCACCACGACACGGTCGACACCCAACACCCCGTCGTACAGGAGGTGCTGGCCGAGACCGAGGACCGGCTGAACCTACTGCTGGCCGTCGACGGCGACCGCACCCCCGACTCCTTCCACCGTGAAGTCGGCGAACTCATGTGGGAGTTCTGCGGCATGGCCCGCACCGACAGCGGACTGCGCAAGGCGCTGGAGCGCATCCCGCAGATCCGCGAGGAGTTCTGGCGGCGGATCAAGGTGCCGGGTACCGGCGAGGAGTTCAACCAGTCGCTGGAGAAGGCCAACCGCGTCGTCGACTACCTGGAGCTCGCCGAGCTGATGTGCCTCGACGCGCTGCACCGTAGCGAGTCCTGCGGCGGCCACTTCCGTGAGGAGTCCCAGACTCCCGACGGCGAGGCCGCCCGCAGGGACGAGGAGTTCGCGTACGCGGCCGCCTGGCAGTTCACGGGCACCGGCGACGCTCCGATCCTGCACAAGGAAGACCTGGTCTTCGAGTACGTCCACCCCACTCAGCGGAGCTACGCATGAAGCTCACCCTGCGCGTCTGGCGGCAGAAGAACGCCGACGCCGACGGCGCCATGTCCACGTACGAGGTGGACGGGATCTCCTCCGACATGTCCTTCCTGGAGATGCTGGACACCCTCAACGAGGAGCTCACCCTCAAGGGCGAGGACCCGGTCGCCTTCGACCACGACTGCCGCGAGGGCATCTGCGGCGCGTGTTCGCTCGTCATCAACGGCGACGCGCACGGGCCCGAGCGGACCACGACCTGCCAGCTGCACATGCGGTCCTTCAAGGACGGCGACACGATCGACATCGAGCCGTGGCGGGCGTCCGCGTTCCCGGTGATCAAGGACCTGGTGGTGGACCGGTCGGCGTTCGACCGGATCATCCAGGCCGGCGGGTACATCACCGCGCCCACCGGTTCCGCGCCGGAGGCGCACGCCACGCCGGTGCCCAAGCCGGACGCCGACTTCGCCTTCGAGCACGCGGAGTGCATCGGGTGCGGGGCGTGTGTGGCCGCCTGTCCCAACGGGGCGGCGATGCTGTTCACCTCCGCCAAGATCAACCACCTGAACGTCCTGCCGCAGGGCGCGCCCGAGCGCGAGACCCGTGTGCTGGACATGGTCGGGCAGATGGACGAGGAGGGGTTCGGCGGCTGCACCCTCACCGGGGAGTGTGCCACGGCATGCCCCAAGGGCATCCCGCTGGTGTCCATCACGAGCATGAACAAGGAGTGGCTGCGCGCGACCCGCAAGGTGGCCGGGCGCTAGACCCCCCAGCTCACAGAACGTTCGCCGACAAGGTGCGGACGGGCGGGGCCGGACGTGGTGCTCAACCCGGCCCCGCCAGGCACCCCTGGCATTCAACAACCCCACACCGTGTCTCTCTTCGTGGGTCACGCGCCGGTCAGCCGGCATCGGAAGAACTGTGGCGGGCGGCACCGCTCGCCGCCCTCGGCCCGTGACCTGGAGAGAGCCATGACCGGCGTTTCCACGCTCGACCGTCCCCCGCAGTCGACCGCACCCACCCGCTACACCGTCACCCTCGCCCGCACCGAAGCCGACGTGCGTGCCGCGCAGCGGCTGCGGCACGAGGTCTTCGCCGGGGAGATGGGCGCCCTGCTGTCCACCCCGCAGCCCGGGCTGGACGTCGACCCCTTCGACGCGTACTGCGACCACCTGCTCGTGCGCGACACCGTGACCGGCCAGGTCGTCGGGACGTACCGGCTGCTGCCGCCCGAGCGGGCCGCCGTCGCCGGACGCCTGTACTCGGAGGGCGAGTTCGACCTCGCCCCGCTCGACCCGATCCGGCCGGGACTCGTCGAGGTCGGCCGCTCCTGCGTCCACCCCGACCACCGGGACGGCGCGGTCATCAGCCTCATCTGGGCCGGCATCGCCCGCTACATGGTGGACGGCGGTCACGAGTGGCTCGCCGGCTGCTGCTCGATCCCGCTGGCCGACGGCGGCACCCTCGCGACAGCCACCTGGGACCGCGTGCGGGCCAAGCACCTGGCCCCCGAGGAGTTCCGCGTACGGCCGCTGCTGCCGTGGGTGCCGAACGACGACAC
Source organism: Streptomyces sp. NL15-2K (assembly GCF_030551255.1). Lineage (GTDB taxonomy): Bacteria > Actinomycetota > Actinomycetes > Streptomycetales > Streptomycetaceae > Streptomyces. Next base: position 1,318,575 of record NZ_CP130630.1, on the reverse strand, counting down.
ACCCGCCGCCCGCACCGAACTCCCGGCGCTGCTGCGGGGCTACCTCCGCCTCGGCGCCTGGGTCTGCGCGGAGCCCGCCCACGACCCGGACTTCGGGGTCGCCGACCTGTACGTGCTGCTGTCGATGCGCCGGGTCAACCCGCGCTATCTGCGGCACTTCCTCTCCCTCGTCCCGGCCTGATGAGCGTCTGGCTGCCCAGTGCGCCCTGCACCCCCGGGGCGTGCGTGGAGGCGAGGGCATCCGCCACGGCCCTACCGCGTGCCGTGCTCCGGATGGCGGCGGTCGCGGCCCTGGTGCTCGCCGGGGTCGTGCTGACGCCGCTCGGCGGGAGGATCCCCGCCGGGCCTGTGCAGCGGTGGTGCCGGTGGATCGTACGGGCCGCAGGGGTCCAGGTCCGTATCACCGGCGCCACCGCGCCCGCCGGCGGGCTGCTGCTGGTCGCCAACCACATCTCCTGGTTGGACATCCCGCTGCTCGCCGCCGTCCGCCCGGCCCGGATGCTCGCCAAGGCCGAGATCCGGCGGTGGCCTGTGGCGGGCCCTGTGGCCGCGCGGGGCGGGGTCCTGTTCATCGACCGGGACCGGCTGCGCGCACTGCCCGGCACGGTCGCCCGGATCGCGGACGCCCTGCGGTCCGGGCAGGCGGTCGCGGTCTTCCCGGAGGGCAGCACCTGGTGCGGCCGCGCCCAGGGGCACTTCCGCCGGGCCGTCTTCCAGGCCGCGCTCGACGCCTCAGTCCCCGTGCAGCCGGTGCACATCCGCTACCGGCTCGCCCGGGGAGGGGCCAGCACGGCGCCCGCCTTCGTCGGCGAGGACTCCCTGCTCGCCTCGGTGTGGCGCGTCGTCTCGGCACGCGGACTGGTGGCCGAGGTCGAAGTCCGGGACGTCATCCCGCCGGGCCGCCACCCCGACCGCCGCACACTCGCCCGAGCCGCGCAGCCGGGGGCGGCGGCCGAGCTGGACTGGACCCACGCCGCGCTGGTCGCCCAGGACGGACACGGATGGGCGTACACGCCCGGTGTCTTCGGCAGGATCCGCCGGGAAGGCCCAGGTCCCGGCAGCGCCCACCAAATCAGACGCCTGTCTCCGTCTGCGCCGACAAATCGGTGCGCAGGACAGAGTAAAGTTCCACATCGCGCCATTTTCCACCGCGCCACATAGCGCCCCGCACAGTTCCCTCATGGGTGAATCCCAGTTGCTCGGTACAGCGACGCGCCGCAATGTTGCCGGTCTCGACGTGCACTTCGATACGACGGACCCTTATTCGCGCGGGCACCCTGCCCGTGCACGTGCTCAACGCGCCGGCACTGGCGCACCGCGTTCTGGTCACGGAGGCGGACGGCTTCGACAAGGGCAGGCTGCTCCAACGCGCCCGGCCCGTGCTGGGACGGGGACTGTTCGCCTCCGACGGGGACGACCACCGGCGGCAGCGCCGGCTGCTGCAGCCCGCCTTTCACCATCAATTCGCCGCTTCCTGGGCCAGGGTGACCGAGGCGGAGACCGCTGCGATGTGCGCGGCGTGGCGGCCGGGCCAAGTGGTGGACGTGGTGACGTTGACCCGGACGCTGGCCACCAGGGTCGTCCTGCGCGCACTGTTCCCGGCCGAACCGTCCGACCGGACCATCGCGCGTGTCAACCACGCCTTGCCCATTCTGCTGCGCGGGTTCATCCCCCGGCTCCTGCGCCCCGACGGCCTGGTCGGGCGGCTACCGACGCCTGGCAGCGTGCGCTTCGAGCGAGCCGCACAAGAACTGCGTGGAGCGCTCCACGAGATCATCGCCTCCTACCGGAACGCCCACGCGCCGTACGCCCCACACGCCCAGGACGCGGGAGCGGGCGGCGCGGGCGAAGGCGGCCTGCTGCCACTGCTGTGCGGCTCCGCACCCGGTGGCCGTCCCGTACTGCCGGACGACCGGGTCCGGGACGAAGCGGTGACCATGCTCCTCGCGGGGGGCGAGACCACCAGCACCTCCCTGACCTGGCTCCTGCACGAACTGGACAGGCATCCCGAGGTCCGCTCCCGCCTACGGCGGGAGATCGGCGCGGCCGGGAGCGACGCGGCTGCGACGCGGGAAAGGGCGCCGTACCTGCACGACGTACTCAAGGAGAACCTCCGTCTGCACACCCCGACCTGGGTGCTCACCCGCCGGGCCAGGCGCCCGTTCCAGCACGGCGGCGTGCAGATGGCCGCCGGAGCCGAGATCCTCTTCAGTCCGTTGGCCATGCACACCGACTCGCGGCTCTACCCCCGCCCACACGTTTGCGACCCTGACCGGTGGACCAGGGCGGACGTGCCACGCGACGCGTTCATGCCGTTCGGAGCGGGAGTGCACAAATGCATCGGCGAGGGTTTCGCGTTGACCGAGACAGCCGTCGCCCTCTCCGTGATCGTGTCTTCGTGGGACCTGGCAACCACCGGCCGCAGTGACCCGAGGGCCGGCAAGCACCTGGTCATTCACCAGCCACGGCGCTTGCTCATGACCGTCATGCGGCCGCCACGTCGTTCGTGAGCGGCGGGCGCCACTTTCGCAGCAGGCCCTAGGCGGCGAAGACCCCCGCGAGCCGCCGGTAGGAGTCCAGCAGGGCCTCGCGGTCGTAGGTGCTGGTGGTGACGAGGAGTTCCTGTGCTCCCGTCTCCTTCAGCAGGGTCTCCAGCTCGTGGGCGACCTGCTCCTCGGTGCCGGCGATGTGCCCGGCGAGTCCGGACTCGTACAAGCCGCGCTCCTTGCCGGTCATCGGCAGGGCCTCGACGCGCTCGGCGGGCGGCAGGGGCGGGAAGGTGCCGTGGGTGCGCGAGTACGCCATGGACCAGGCCTCCGGGATCAGCAGCCGCCGGGCGTCCTCGGGCGTGGCGGCCACCGTGACCGTGCCGGAGATGACGACGTACGGCTCGCGTGCCCAGGGGGAGGGGCGGAAGTGTGCGCGGTAGTGGTCGATGCCGCGCTGCATCTTCTCCCGGCTCCTGAGGTCCCCGATGACCATCGGCAGGCCCGCCCGGGCCGCGATGGCGGCACCCTCGCCCATGGCCAGCACGAACGGCGGCACCGTCAGGCCCTCGGCGGGACGCGCGTGCACGCCGGTCGGGGACGTTCCCCGGAACCAGCCGAGGAGTTCGTCGAGCTGCGCCGCGAAGTCCCCGGCGTCGCCCTTGTCGCGTCCCAGGGCCTTGCGCACCCCGTCCGTGAAACCCACCGACCGGCCCAGCCCCATGTCGATCCGCCCGGGGAAGAGGGACTCCAGCACTCCGAACTGCTCGGCCACGATCAGAGGTTGGTGGTTGGGCAGCATCACGCCGCCGGTGCCGACCCGGATCGTCCGTGTCGCCGCGGCCACGGCGGCGGCCAGCACGGTCGGCGCGGAACCGGCGACCCCGGGCACGCCGTGGTGCTCCGACACCCAGAACCGGTGGTACCCGAGCCCCTCCAGCTCCTGTGCCAGCCGCACGGTGTCGCGCAGCGCCTCGGCGTTCGTTCGGCCCTCGCGGGTGCGGGAACGGTCGAGGACGGAGAAGCGGGTGGCGGCGATCACGGAATTCACATGAGGTTCAACGCCTGGCGGGCGGTGACATTCCCCGCCGACCGCCGACCGCCGACCGCCGACCGCCGACCGCCGACCGCCGACCGCCGACCGCCGCCGGGAAAACCGCGTGACCGCGATCCCGCACGTCGCCGACAATGGAGCCCGCTGCACGGCGGCCGCCGAGCGTCCCCACCGGAAAGATTCGTCCCGCACCGGAAAGGCGGCCGACTGTGATCGTCCCGAACCTCCTGCTGTCCGGCATCGTCGGCTCGACCGCGTACGGACTCGCCCACGCGGGCTCCGACATCGACCGCCTCGGTCTGTTCGCCGCGCCCACCGCCGACTTGCACGGACTGCACGGCCCCAAGGAGTCCCACGTGACCAGGGCGCCGGACCGCACCCTGCACGAGGCCGCGAAGTGGTGCCGCCTCGCCCTCGGCGGCAACCCCACCGCCATGGAGCTGGTGTGGCTGCCGGCCGATCTGTACGAGGTGCGCACACCGCTGGGCGAGGAGCTGATCGGCATCCGTACGGCGTTCCTGTCCGCCCCGCGTGTGCGGGACGCCTACCTCGGCTACGCCACCCAGCAGTTCCGGCGCCTGGAAGCCCGCGGCGACGGCTCGTTCTCCGCGGACACCCGCAAGCGCACCGCGAAGCACGCCCGGCACCTGAAGCGGCTGTGTCACCAGGGCCTTCAGCTGTACGCCACCGGGCAATTGGAGATCCGGGTCGAGAACCCCGAGGAGTACCACGCCTTCGGCGAACGCGTCGCCGCCGACCCCTCGGCCGCGCTGCCGCTGCTCAGGCACTACGAGGCCGCCTTCGACGAGACCCGTACCGTGCTGCCGGACCAGCCCGACGAGGCGGCGGTCGAAGCGTGGCTGCACAGGGTGCGCGGCCACTTCTACACCCCGGAGACCTCCGCGGCGTGCTCGTGCTCGCAGGTCTCGTCGATGCCGTAGGTGTCCCAGGCGGGGAACGGGTCGGCCGCGGGGGCGGTTTCGTTCGGGCGCATGAGGCAGCCGGTGAGCGCGGCCTTGAGGGCCTCCGCGTCCAACTGCGTGCCGATGAAGACCAGTTCCTGTGCGTACGGGGCGTCGAGGTCACGGGCGGCGGACGGCTCGAAGCGGGCCACGGAACCGGCCTGCGACCACAGTCCCGTCACGTTCGGACGGCTGGCCAGGGCGAAGAACCCCTTCGACCGCAGGATCCGACCGTACCTGCCGCCGTCCAGTTCCTCGGTGACGAAGGCCCACAACCGGCCCGGGTGGAAGGGGAGATGGGAGCGGAAGACGGTGGAGGAGACTCCGTACTCCTCGGTCTCCGGGACGTGGTCGCCGTTGAGCTCCCGCACCCAGCCCGGGGCCTGCTGGGCACGCTCCAGGTCGAACAGTCCGGTGCCGAGCACGTCCCGGAGATCAACCGTCCCGTGGACGGCCTGGACGATACGGGCGACGGGGTTGAGGCGGCCGAGCGTCGCGCGCAGGCGGGCGGCCGCCTCCTCGTCGACCAGGTCGAGCTTGTTGAGCACCAGGACGTCGGCGAACTCGATCTGGTCGACGAGCAGATCGCTGACCGTGCGCTCGTCGTCCTCGTACTGGTCCAGGCCGCGCTCGGTCAGCTCGTCGCCGCTGTCCAGTTCCGTGAGGAAGTTGGCGGCGTCGACGACCGTGACCATCGTGTCCAGGCGGGCGATGTCGTCGAGGGTGGCGCCGTCGTCGCGGGCGAAGGCGAAGGTGGCGGCCACCGGCATCGGCTCGGAGATACCGGACGACTCGATGAGCAGGTGGTCGAAGCGGCCCTCGCGGGCCAACCGGTCGACCTCTTCCAGCAGATCGTCGCGCAGGGTGCAGCAGATGCACCCGTTGGTCATCTCGACCAGGCGCTCCTCGGTCCGGGACAGGGCCGCCTCACCGCCGCGGACCAGCGCCGCGTCGATGTTGACCTCGCTCATGTCGTTGACGATGACGGCGACGCGCAAGCCCTCGCGATTGGCGAGCACATGATTGAGCAGCGTCGTCTTGCCCGCTCCCAGGAACCCGGAGAGCACGGTGACGGGCAGTCGGTCGTACGTCATCCGCTCAGCCCTCGGGCCGCAGCAGCCCGCGCTCGTACGCCTTGACCAGGTTCTGCGGTACGAGGTGACGCACGCCGTCGATCGTGACGGGTACGAGCGTGGGCGTGGCGGCTTTCCACTGCGCGCGGCGGTGACGGGTGTTGCTGCGGGACATCTTCCGCTTGGGGACGGCCATGGCGTTCCTCCTCGATGGGTGAGCATCGAGGACGCTACCTGAAAATGGATCCCATTAACAATTCCGGGGAGTCGGTCCGGGGAGTCGGCGGGCGCACGCCGACTCCCCGGGGGTGCCTCACTCCTCCGTTGCGGCCCCCACGAGCATCCGTTCCTCGAACTCCGCGTAGGTGGCGCTCTCCTGCACGGCGTTCTCCTGGCGGGAGTTCAGCACGGTGCCGAGCCAGCCGAGGAGGAAACCGGCCGGGATGGAGACGATCCCCGGGTTCTGCAGGGGGAACCAGGCGAAGTCGGCCTCCGGGTAGATCGAGGCCGGGGTGGAGGAGACCACCGGGGAGAACACGACGAGGACGACGGAGCAGATCAGGCCGCCGTAGAGGCTGAGCAGCGCGCCCTGAGCCGTGAAGCGACGCCAGAACAGGGTGTACACGATCGTCGGCAGGATCGCGGACGCCGCGATGGCGAAGGCGAGGAAGGCCAGCGTCGCGGTGTTGGCCCCCCAGGCGACGAGGGCCAGCAGCATGCCGAGCACGCCGATGACGACGCCGGACAGCCGGGCGACGGTCAGCTCCTCCGTCTGGCTCGCCCGGCCCTTGCGGATCACCTCGGCGTACAGATCGTGGGCGAGGGAGGAGGCCGCGGCCAGGGTGAGGCCGACCGCCACGGCGAGCAGCGTCACGTACGCCAGACAGGTCAGCAGCGCGGTGAGGACACTGCCGCCCAGCTCCTGGGCGAGGAGCAGGATGGCGGCGTTGCCGCTGTGGTCCGTGCTCTCGATGGTGTCCTGGCCGACGACGGCGGTGGCGCCGAGACCGACGATGCCGGCCGCGAAGCAGACCGCGCCGACCAGGCCCACGGCCCACAGGACGGAGGAGCGCAGCACACTGCCCTCCCGCGGGGCGAGCAGCCGCATCAGTACGTGGGGGAGCGCGGCGAGCCCGAGCACGATGGCCAGTTCGAGGCTGAAGAAGTCCAGCTTGTTGGTGGTGCTGCCGCCGTAGCGCAGCCCGGGTTCGAGGAACTGCAGGCCGTTTCCGCTGTGGTTGGCGGCCGCGTTGAGCAGGGCGTTGGGGTTCCAGTCGTAGTGGTGGAGCACCCAGCCCGCGGTGAACAGGACTCCCGCCACCAGCATCACGGCCTTGATGATCTGGATGACCGTGGCGCCGGGCATGCCGCCGAGGGAGGCGTACAGGATGACGAAGGTGCCGATCACGACCACGCACAACGTGCGTGTGGTGGCACTCGGTTCGCCGGTGAACTGCGTCAGCAGAGTGACGCTGCCGACGAGTTGGGCCACCAGGTAGAGCGTGGTGATGGCCAGGATGCACACGGCCAGCGCGACCCGCACCGCACGCTGCTGCCGGGGCAGGCGCAGGGCCACCGTGTCGCCCAGCGTGAACTTCCCCGTCCGGTGGAGGGGTTCGGCGATCAGCAGCATCACCATCATCCAGGCGACGGTGGTGCCACCGAGGTACATCAGCCCGTCGTACCCGGTCAGGGCCACCAGCCCCGTACTGCCCAGCAGGGTGGCGGCGGAGAGGTAGTCGCCGCACATGGCGAGGCCGTTGCGCAACGGCGACATGGTGCGGTTGCCGAGGTAGAACTCGCTGATCTCGTCGCGCTGAGGGGCTGTCAGCAGGGCCGTGAACAGCGTGATCACGACCACGGAAAGGAACAGCACGAACGTCAGCTGCAGACTGCGGTCGTCGATGTTGGCGGACAGGGTCACCACGTGCGGAACCCCCTCGCGCTGTTGTAGGGGGACTGCGGGACCGTATCGGGACGTGGCGTCTCGTTGCGCTGACGCTGCGCCCGCAGGCGGTGGGCGAGCGGGTCGACCTTGGTGCGCATGTGCCGGACGTAGTACCACGCGGTCACGCCCATCACGGCGAACTGCCCGAGGCCGAGGGCGAGTCCGAGCGTGAGACGGCCGAGCAGGGGCTGGTTCATCACTCCGGGCGCGAAACTCGACAGCAGCACGTACAGCAGGAATACGCCGACGGACAGGACCGTGGCCCGGGTCCCGAACCGACGCTGGGCGCGGCGAAGTGAGTGGAATTCGGGATCGTCCGATATACGTCGTGAATTCACGGGTTCGGCGTGAGGGGTCTGATATGTGAATGAGTTGTCGGGCCACGGCGAGTATTCGGGCACAGATGCACCTTCATTTCTGTTGCATGTCCCCCACCCGACCGCTGCTGGACCGTCGGCCGTCCAGCTCCTGGGGGTGGTGAAGGCGCACCGGACGGGGCGGTGGGGTGCGGGTTGTGTGGGGGGTTCGTGAATCCGAAATCCCTGCTGTTCGGATTCGCCTTGATCTCTGCGGGGCTCGGTGTGTGATCCCCTGAAACCTCGTCAATGGTGATGACGGGGCCGGAAGCGGAGTATGTCAGCGGGGTCCTTGAGCTATCAACAGCAAAGGCGAATTGGGGTGAACTCATGGCGCATTCGCGCCTCCTCGGTGCACCCGCGGCATCGTGCAACCTGCGGAAGAGAGGTCGCGGGAGGAAGAGCGCAGGCCGTGCCTTCGGCCGGGCTGTCTCATTCGCGCCGGGTCCGAGACGCCAGTCGGCCCGTGACCTCTTGGGCCCGGTCGGGCCTAGGGTGGGCGGTGTGACCGACAGCAAGCGACCGCTCGCCGTGTTCGACCTGGACAACACCCTGGCCGATACGGCCCACCGGCAGGGGTTCCTGGAGCGCAAACCGCGTGACTGGGACGCCTTCTTCGCCGCCGCGACGCAGGATCCGCCGATCGCCGAGGGCATCGCACTGGCGCGGCGGAGCGCCGAGGAGTGCGAGATCGTCTACCTCACCGGGCGGCCCGAGCGCTGCCGCCGCGACACGCTCGACTGGGTCGCCGCCCAGGGGCTGCCCGAGGGGTGTGTGTACATGCGGCGCGACGACGACCGCAGGCCCGCCCGGCGCACCAAGCTGGAGATCCTCCGCCGGCTCGCCCGCACCCGCGAGATCCGCGTCCTCGTGGACGACGACGAGCTGGTGTGCGAGGACGCCGAACGGGCGGGATTCACCGTCGTACGGGCGCGCTGGACGGCCCAGTCCGCCGCGCTGAAGGTGGCACAGGAGCGCGAGGGGCGGACCTGAGGCCCCGGTGGATCCGGCACGGCCAGCCCCCGGTGGACCTGACACGGCCTCGGCCGATCCTGGCACGGCTCCGACGGTCCCGGCACGGCCCCCGGCTGACCTGAGAGGCCCCGGCGGGCGCCGGGGCCTCAGGACGGGACGGTCACTCCGTGTCCTCCAGGCGGAAGCCGACCTTCATGCCGACCTGCCAGTGCGCGATCTCGCCGTTCTCGATCTGGCCCCGCACCTGGGTCACCTCGAACCAGTCCAGGTGCCGCAGGGTCTGCGAGGCGCGGCTGATGCCGTTGCGGACGGCCTGGTCGACGCCCTCGGGCGAGGTGCCGACGATCTCCGTTACCCGGTAGGTGTGGTTCGACATGCGGGGCTCCTCTCCGCGGTGACGGCAGCGTCACAGGTGTCGGGCGCGTGACTCCACCGTGCCCCAAGCCGCGGCCGAGCGCGAAACGGCCCTCGTCGTCCGTCCACCAGTGGGCCAGGTCGAGACCCGCCGCGAACAGTTCGGCGCGCACGCCCTCGCGGGGATGAGCTCATCCCCGGTGCCGACAGGGCCACCCCCGCCGGGCCGTCGGCGATGGTGTGGTGCACCTTGATGAACATGGCCACCCGGTCGCCGGCCAGGCCGGGCAGGAACCACATCTCCCACAGCGGCCGTGACCGGCTCAGAGGGAGAGCGCGCACGTCTTCAATAGCGCGAAGAAGGGGCGCCTCATCAGGCGGAGCAGAGAAGGGGAGGACGCGGACGTGCTCGGTGAGATCGAAGCGTCGAGCAAGCGAGACCATTGAAGTGTGCAAGGTTCCTGATCTTCGTCCCGGGCGGAGGTGGGGTCATGAACGAGTCCAGCGATACGCCAAGATCTGCCGAGCCCGGCCGCCGGCTCCCGGTCTTGGAGCGGTTGGGACCGCAGGATCTCATGATGCTGTGGCCGGATGATCTCGGCTGGCCCGAGGAGATCGGGGCCCTCGCCATCCTCGATGGCACCGGGCTACTCGATCCTGATGGGCGCTTTCGGGTGGAGGCGGTGCGGGAGGTGATCGGAAGCCGTCTGCCCCAGGTCCCTCGGTTCCGTCAGCTGCTCCACACGCCTCGGCGGGGACTCGGCCTACCGCTGTGGGTCGATTCCGCCGAACTGAGGCGGGGACAGATGTCCACTGCATCATGGCCTGCCGGTCGAAGACCAGCACCTCCGTCCGGCTACACCTACCTGGTAGGGGCGGAAAAGCCCACCCGGTCGGGACCTTCGGCCCCAGCGCGTCGCTGCCCGGGAGAGGCGCGATGTATGTGAGGACACAGGCTCCTCCAGGGCGCCGGGCCTCCGGGCCCGCACCCGATCGCCGAACGGCCCGAAGCAGGTGAATGGCGATGTTCTGGTACGGCCACGACCTCAGCGGATGGGGCTGGTTTGCGATGTCCGCCAGCATGATCCTTTTCTGGGCGCTGATCATCACGGCGGGCGTGCTGTGAACCGGCCTCACGAGCACACCCATATCCCCGCTGCGCCGCAGACGCCTGAGCAGGTCCTCGGGGAGCGGTTCGCCCGCGGGGAAGAGGAGTACCGGCGCCGCCTGAACGCTCTGCACGCCGGTCCTCTCACCAAGCCCTGACAGCTGGCCGCACTGGCTGCGGCCTCTGCCCTCCGCTGAAGGAGGCTCGTGATGAACCAGCGCAGCTACGGCATGTACGCGCTCGCCGCGGCGAGCGTCGTCGGAGCCCTGATGGCCGGCGCCTCGCTGGATGGCCTCGCCGGGCTCGCTCTCGTGGCTGCCTGCCCGCTGATGATGATCTTCCTCATGAAGGGCGTGCACGGTCAGGACATGCACGGCGGTCACAGCGACGACGGCCTGGACGACGACCCGCTGGACAAGCACGACCAGCACCAGCACCCCGGATCCGGCCGGCGCTGACGGGCCGGATACAGGCGTCCACGCCCCTCGCCGAAGTCATCCTCTTCCGCCGCGCCGCCACCACTCTCAGGTAGCCCGCTCTGATCAGCTGCTCGAGTGGCGGCGGTGACAATGGCCCTACCACGATCAGCGCGCCGCCTGCCGGAATCAGTGCCGACCCGCCGCGGCGCGCTTCGTGATCGAGAACTTCGCCTTCACTTTGGCGAAGATCACCGTCGTGAACCGCGATTCCCCGCACACCGTGACCGCCACCGGGGAAAGACGTTCGGTACCGGCAGCATCGCAGGCGAGGCGACGCCACGTTCACCGCACTCGATCCGGCAGCTACTCCTACATCTGCACGGACCACCCGAACACGAAGGGCATGCTCACTGTGGGCTGACAACCAAGCGGCGAGCCCGTGCGCTTAGCCCGGGCATTGCGCCACGAGCGAGCACCGACCTTGGCTGTCGCGGTCCTTGCTCACGCGTCCCCCGGCGCCGTCTGCCGTCGACTTGGATGCTTTGGGGAAATTATCGGAGCAACTGCGAGGAGAATCCTGCAGTTTCGGAACTCGGCCGATGGTTGACGTGAAACCCACTTCGCTCTCGCAGGTCGTGAACCTGAGTGTGCTGTGTCGGGGGCGGGGAACGTGTCGGCTGGTCGCGCTCCGGGTCAGTGGCGGTGCATCGTCTCCAGGGCCGCGGCCAGGACGTGGGGATCGTGGTGGCCCTTGTAGACCGGTGGAGGCTGTCTGTCGAGCTTGAGGAGTTGGGCCACCGCTGTCCAGGCGGTGCGTACGGAGTACTCGACGGTGAAGACGACGTCGTCCGGTACCTCGGCGAACTGTCCGATGAAGGCGAGGTTCACCGCTCTTTCGGGTACGACCTTGGGCCGGTCGTCGCGGCGGCGGGACAGGAACTGGCTGGTGACGTATGGCATGAGGCACGGCACGACGGTGGAGGTCTGAAGGATCCGGGCCGCCGTCGGCTCGTCGAAGTGCAGGTGGTGCAGGACCTCCTCGAGGATCTCGCGGCCGGAGCACATCGTCATCGGCTTGGGTGTGTGGTTGCCGGCGCGACCGGGATGTAGGCCGTAGCCCCACAAGACGGAGACGTCCTCGGGCTGGTCACGGTAGACGGGCTGGCGGTTGGCGACGATGGTGAGCAGCCAGTTGGAGTCGGTGAAGGTCATAAGGCCGCCCTTGCCGGTCTCGCGGCCGCTGAACTCCTCCAGTGCCTTGAGGAAGGTGGGATCCTTCGCGGTGACCGTGAACGACTCCCATCGCGACTCCTTGACGTGCTTGTCGAACGCGTCCGGGTTGCCGAAGTCGTCACGCCCGCGTGCCAGGCGGTGCCAGAGCAGCCAGGCGTCCGAGCGATGGTGACGTGGGGGCGGGGCTGCGGTGTGCGAGCCGAGGCTGGAGGCGTCGGTCATGGAGCCGTTGGTGACCAGGACCAGGTCTTCGGGGGCTACCTGGATCTTCTCGTCACGGCCGCTACGGGACAGGTGGATGCGGTCGACCCTCGTACTCCTGCGGCCCGGTGCGAACCCGAGGTCGGTGACGTGGCAGCCGGTGTGGATGGTGACGCCGCGTTCGCGGAGCCAGGCCGTCAGGGGGCGCACGATGGAGTCGTACTGGTTGTAGCGGGTCCGATGGATGCCGGACATGGAGGCGAACTCGGGGAGGAGGTGGATGAAGCGCCTGAGATAGCGGTGGAACTCGATCGCGCTGTGCGAGGGCTGGAAGGCGAACGTGGTGCACCACATGAACCAGAAGTTCGTGGTGAAGAAGTGCTCGCTGAAGCAGTCGCTGATGCGCTTGCCGTCGAGGTGTCCCTCAGGGGTCGCCAGGCACCGGACCAGGCTCAGCCGGTCTCCCTCAGTGAACCCCATCGAGCGGGTGTCGACGATCTTCCCGTCGCCGTCGACGAGGCGTGCGATGTCGTCCCAGGCGAACTCCTCACGGCCGGCAAGTATTTCCTGGGTCACCGACACCGAAGGGTCGTCGAGGGAGGGGATGTCGGACAACAAGTCGTACGTACAGCGGTACTCGGCCTCGAACATCCGCCCGCCGCGCATGGTGTAGCCGGTGTTCGCCGTGCCGCCCGCGTCCAGGCTGCCGCCAATGTTCCTCTGCTCTTCAAAGAGGTGGATGTCCACCCCGTCGAATCCGCCGTCGCGGATCAGAAAGGTGGCCGCGGCGAGTGCCGCGATGCCGCTGCCCACCAGATATGCCTTCGCCATCTCACAACTCCTCGGTCTCGCCCGTCGATCGGGAACCCCGTATCTCAGGGTTTCTGAGTCGGCGGGCGCCGTCAGTGGGCCGTTGGTCACCTGTGTGGTCCATACGGCCTGTGAGGTGACCTCTACGGTGTCCACGTGCGTCGGGCCAGGACAGGTCCGGGTTGGTGGACCGTCACCGACCGGCCGGTACTCACCACTGGCTCACGCCGGGTGAGAATGCGTCGCCCTGCCGCTGTCGTCAGTAGGCCGTGGCTCAGCGGTCCCGCCGCCACGGCGGTGCCGGCGCGTGGTGGCCGTGGTGCCCGGCGTGGGCCGCCTTGTCGGTCTGGCGGCGCAGCCGTCCTGGAGCTGGTCGACGACCTCCCGGCCGGTGGCCTCCTCGGCGAGCACGACCACCTCACGCCGTCCGACGTGCAGGGCGGCCGTCGCCGCCCAGGGACGGTCCGCGTGGTGGGCGGACGCTCGCGTGATGTGCACCTCGCCGGTGACTGGGGGCAGTCCCGGCCTGCCCAGGACGGCGTCGATCTTCGCGCGGGCGTACGCGAGCGTGTCCTCGTCCACCTCGCCGTCCGAACGCAGCAGCACGGTGGGATCGGTGGCTTGGGTGTCCTTGCCAGTCATGTCGGTTTCCTTCGTGGAAGTGCGATGAGATGGATGAGATGTGCTAGGTCGTTCAGGCCGTCGATCCGGGCAGCCAAAGGTCGGGTCCGAAGACCTCGTACCGGATGCGCTTGGCCGGGACGCCGGCACGCAGCAGCTGTCCGCGCACCTCGCGCATGAACGGCAGCGGGCCACACAGGAACACGGTGGCGTCGTGGGGCAGTTCGATGCCGTCGAGGTTCATCAGATCGGCGCGGGAGTTGGGTTCCTCCTCGCCGGGGCGCTCGTACCAGAACACGGCGCGGGCATGGGGCAGTTGCCCGACGAGCTCGCGCGTCTCGGTGCGCAGGGCGTGGTCGGTGGGCGAGCGGTCGGCGTGCAGGAGCAGGACCGGGCGAGGTGAGCGGAGGGCGGCGAGGTGGGCCAGGATGCCGGTCATGGGGGTGCAGCCGATGCCCGCGGAGACCAGGACGACCGGGGTGGTGGTGTCGGCCGGGTCGTCGAGGAAGACGTCGCCGAAGGGCGCGGACAGTGTCAGTTCGTCGCCGGGGCGGACCTGGGTGTGGAGCAGGTTGGAGACTTCGCCGTCCGGCTCACCGGCAGCACCGGTCACCCGCTTCACGGTGATCCGCCGCAGTTCGCCGCCGGGGTCGGAGGACAAGCTGTACTGGCGCAACTGGTGTACGCCGTCGGCCATCGGGGCGCGCACGCTCACGTACTGGCCTGCCCGTGCCTGCGGGGCTGGTTTGCCGTCGGCTGGGCGGAGCAGGAAGGACACGGTGTCAAGGGTTTCGGTGCGGCGCTCCACGACCGTCCACTGCCGCCAGATGTGGCCGGGCTCGATGCCCGCGTCCTGGTAGAGGCGGGCCTCCCGGCCGATCAGGGCGCCGGCCATCAGCCAGTACACCTCGTCCCAGGCGGCCGCCACCTCAGGGGTGACCGCGTCGCCCAGTACCTCGGCTATCTCGCCGAACAGGTACTTGTGCACGATCGTGTACTGGTCGTCGGTGACGCCGACCGCGGCGTGCTTGTGCGCGATGCGGTCCAGCAGGGTGTCCGGGCGGGCGTCCGGGTCATCGAGGAGCGCGGTCGCGAATCCGGCGATCGAACCGGCCAGGGCGCGGCGCTGGGCTCCGCTGGCCTGGTTGCCGCGGTTGAACATTCCGTCGAGCAGTTCCGGGCGGTCGCGGAACATCGCGCCGTAGAAGCGTGTGGTGATCTCGTCGAGTGCTCCGGCCACGGCGGGCAGGGTGGCACGGACCACGGCGGCGGATTCTGCGGACAGCATGAAGCCTCCCAGGCAGGGGGGAACGAGGTGGGAAGTGCGCCGCATCGCATCGGGCGGCATCTTCTGTGTAGCAGGCACCGGGCCGCGTTTCGGTGCTGTTTCGCGGCGTGGGGCGAAGAGGGGCCGAACGGCCCCATGGTTCGGGAACATCGGCCCCGCCACCTGCTGTGCCACAGGGCCGTACGGCGCCCGGGCGACCGCCCGACAGCCCTGTCCGCCGCCACTGTGCCGGGTGATCGCCGACGGCGGCGTCCTCTCCAGGCACCTCGCGAGCGGCGCGCTGCGGAGTCTGGTTCCCGGGGCGGTCTACTGGTCGCGGCACCACTTCCGGTACGCGGCCACGGCCGTCGGCAGGGTGGGGAAGATCCGCTCGCTGCCGACGGTGTCCGCGAGGCCGTACGCCGTCAGGTCGTCCAGCAGGTCCTGCTTGACGCGGGCGAGGGCGAAGACGATGCCGCGCTCGGTGAGTTCGCGGCGGAGTTCGTCGACGGCGTCCAAGGCGGTGATGTCGACCTCGACGTTGGCCTCGGTGTTGAGGACGAACCAGCGGACGGGGCTGGTCTGTTCGTCGACGGCGGCCAGCGCCCGGCGGCGGAAGTTCTCCGCGTTGGCGAAGAAGAGAGGGGAGTCGTAGCGGTAGACCAGGAGGCCCGGGATGGTGCTGGCCTGGGGGTAGTCGTCGACATCGTGCATGCCGGCCATGCCGGGCACCAGGCCCTCGACGGCGTCGTGCGGGCGGGCCACCCGGGTGAGCAGCTCGGCCACGGACAGGCCGACGGCGACCAGTACCCCGTACAGGATGTCCAGGGCCAGTACCCCGGCGAGGCAGCCGAGCGCCAGCAGGAGTTCCCGGCGGCGGAAGGACGCCAGTCGCCGGAAGCCCGCCAGATCGATCATGCGGACGGCGGCGTACACCACGAGCGCCCCGAGGACGGCCGAAGGGGTGCGGGTCAGCAGAGGGCTGAGGAAGAGCAGGACCGCGAGGACCACCGCTCCGGCGATCAGCGAGTACGCCTGGCTGCGGGCGCCGGCGGAGGAGGCGAGCGCGGTGCGGCTGGCGCTGCTGCTCACCGGGAATCCGTGCAGCGCACCGGCGCCCAGGTTGGCCGCGCCCAGGGCCAGGAACTCCTGGTTGGCGTCGAGCCCGGGACCCTCCTCGTCACGCCGCGTGAAGGCCCGTGCGGTGAGGACGAAGTCGGTGTAGCCGACGAGGACGACTCCCAGGGCGGGGAGGATCAGGTGCGGCAGGTCGGTGAGGTCCGGCACGGCCGCGCCGGGCAGGCCCGACGGGACGTCACCGATCACCTTGAGGCCGTACCGGTCGTCGAGGTCGAAGACCACCACGGCCGCGGTGCCGAACACCACGGCGAGCAGAGGCCCGGGAACCGTGCGAAAGAAGCGCGCCGTCGTGAAAAGGACCGCGATCATCACGGCGGAGAACACCACCGTGGCCGGATGGGCCCGCGACAAGTGGCCCGCAAAGGACCACAGTTGGGGGAAGAAGGCCGAGCCTGTCGTGCGGACGCCGGTGAGTTTGGGTAGCTGGTCCACGATCATGATCAGCGCCACGCCTGTCAGATAGCCGATCAGGACGGGACGGGAGAGCAGGTCGGCGACGAAGCCGAGTCGCATCGCCCATGCCGCCACGCAGAGGAGACCGACCGTGATCGCGAGCGTGGCCGCCAGCGTCGCGTACCGGGCCGGATCACCGGCTGCGAGCGGACCGACGACCGTTGCCGTCATCAGCGCGGTCGTGGACTCCGGGCCGACCGAGAGGAGGCGGGAAGTGCCGAGCAGGGCGTACAGGGCGAGGGCGGGCAGGATCGCCCACAGGCCGGCGACCGGCGGCAGGCCGGCCACGCCCGCGTAGGCCATCACCTGCGGGACGAGGTACGCGGCGACGGTCACCCCGGCCAGCACGTCGCCCTTCAGCCACGAGCGCCGGTAGCCGAGCAGTGTCCCGAGTCCGGGCATCATGCGGCGCCATGGTGGAGCATGGCGGCCAGAGCTCTGGGACATGATCCTCCTTTTGCCGAAGGATCTCAGGATCCTTCGCGCCCTGGCCGCCCGGGAGATGCCGAACGGCCCGCGAGGGCATCGTCTCCCGGTTCAGCCCTCCCCTTCGACGCGTCGGGCAGCGACCATGCCCGGCCCCCGGCGGGCATCGCGGGCACTGCTGTGCCGGAAGCCTCTGACCCCATGGGGCCCATTGGCCCTCGGTCGGGACCTGCGGCCTCTGCACGGTCTTTCTCCCCGCCCACATCCTGAGATCAGAACCCCGATTCAGGAGGTGGACAGTATGTCCCGCACCGTCACCGTGGGCCTCGACGGCTCGTCAGAGAGCGGTGCCGCTGCCGAGTGGGCGGCCCGCGAGGCGAAGTTGCGCGGTTTTCCCCTGCGGCTGGTGCACGTCTGGGAGCCCGTTCCGCAGCCCATGGCGCAGGCTCCGCTGCTCGGTGCCGAGACCCAGCAGCACTGGAGCGAGCGCATCCCGCGCGAGGCCGCCGAGGGACTCCGCCTGCGTCATCCCGGCCTGGACGTGACCGTGGACCACGTCGACGGCGGTCCCGGCGAGGTGCTGACGCGCGTGGCCCAGGATGCCGAACTCCTGGTCCTCGGCTCCCGCGGGCTGAGCGGACTCGGAGGGTTCCTGGTCGGCTCCGTGAGCCAGGACGTCGTTGCCCACACCGAGGTTCCCGTGGTCCTTGTGCGGGCGGGGGAGCAGGCCGCCGACGAGCACGCCATGGACCCGGCCGGCATCCCGTCCGCGGCGACCCCGTTCCGGCCCGTCGTGCTCGGCCTCGACACCGAAAGCCCCGACGACACGGTGATCACCTTCGCCTTCGAGGAGGCCGCCCGTCGGGTCACACCCCTGCGGGTCGTCCACGCCTGGAACCCCCCGCCGTACTTCGCCTACGGCCTGCAAGCCGACCCCCAGCTCAGCACCGAGCTGGGCAAGCAAGAGGCGGCCGCGCTGGCCGAGGTTCTGCACCGCTGGAAGGAGAAGTACCCGGCCGTCGAGGTGGTCGAGGAGTCTGGATGGGGCAGCCCCGCCGTCCAGCTGGTCGACGCCTCGCGCGAGGCCTCCCTCGTCGTCGTGGGCCGTCGCATCCGCCGCAGCGCGCTCGGCGCCCACATCGGCCCGGTCACTCACGCCGTCCTGCACCATTCCACTGCACCCGTCGCCGTCATCGCGCACGACTGACGCTGCCGCTACTCATCGACTCATCGACTCATCGACTCATCGACTCACGAGGAGAAGACATCATGAAGGCAGCGGTCGTACGAGCCTTCGGCGAGCCCCTGGTCATCGAGGAACGGCCCGACCCGGAGCCCGGCCCCGGCCAGGTCCGCGTCCGGGTCGAGGCGTCCGGGCTGTGCCACACCGACATCCACGCCGCCCGCGGCGACTGGCCCGTCAAGCCGAACCCGCCGTTCGTGCCCGGCCACGAGGGCGTGGGCCTGGTGCACAAGCTCGGAGAGGGCGTCACGCATCTCGCCGTCGGGCAGCGGGTCGCCGTGCCCTGGCTGGGCAAGGCCTGCGGGCGGTGCGAGCACTGCCTGTCCGGCTGGGAGACGCTGTGCGAGCAGCAGATCAACACCGGGTACGGCTGTGACGGCGGGTACGCCGAGAAGATGCTGGCCTGGGCTGACTTCGCCCAGGTCGTGCCCCAGGGCATCACCGCCCTCGACGCCGCCCCGCTGACCTGCGCCGGCGTCACCACGTACAAGGCGCTCAAAGTTGCCGAAGTCCGGCCCACCCAGCTCGTCGCGATCTCCGGCGTCGGCGGGCTCGGTCACCTGGCCGTGCAGTACGCGAAGATCGCTGGTGCCCAGGTCGCGGCGATCGACATCACCGACGAGAAGCTCGAACTCGCCGCGGAACTCGGCGCCGACCTCGTCATCGACGCCCGCAAGCACGATCCCGGGGAGGTGCTCAAGCGGTACGGCGGCGCGCACGCGGCCATCGCCCTCGCCGTGAACGACTCCGCGTTCGCCGCCGTCAACTCCGGGCTGCGGCGCGGCGGCAAGCTGGTGATGGTGGCGCTGCCGGCGCACGGCACGGTCCAGGTCCCGATCTTCGACACCGTCCTCAACGGCACGTCCGTGATCGGGTCGATCGTCGGCACGCGGCAGGACCTCGCCGAGGTGTTCCAGCTGCACCAGGCGGGCCGGACCAGGGTGATCTACGAGACCCGCCCGCTGACCTCGGTCAACGAGTCCATCGAGGACGTCCTGCAGGGCCACATCAAGGCCCGGATCGTCTTCGACCTCGGCGCCGGGCGGTGACGACGATGAGGGAACTGCCTCTGGTCGTCGGTGTGGACGGCTCCGAGCCCAGCCTGCGGGCCGTGGACTGGGCGGCCGACGAGGCCGCGCTGCGCGGGGTCCCGCTGCGGGTGGTGTACGCGTCGCTGTGGGAGCGGTACGAGGGCGCCGCACTCGCCGCCGACCTCGGCAAGCCGTCCGAGCAGGTGCGGGCCGACGACATCATCGAGGGCGCGACCCGCCGGGCGCGGGCCCGCCACCCCGGCCTGAAGGTATCGGCCGACGTGCTGCCGGAGGAGCCGGAGTACGCGCTGGTGAGGGAAGGCCGGCACGCCGGCGCCCTGGTCCTGGGCACCCGCGGCCGTAGCGGCATCGCCGAACTGCTGCTCGGTTCGGTGAGCCTGACCGTTGCCGCCCACGCCCACTGCCCGGTGATCGTGCTGCGCGGCAGCCACGACAACCAGGTGACGCCCGCGGTCCGCGGATGCGTCGTCGTGGGCGTCGGCGAGCACTCGGACCCGTCGGCGGCCCTGCGCTTCGCCTTCGAGGCGGCGCGGCGGCGCGGGGTGCCCTTGGAGGCCGTACGAGCCTGGCGACGTCCCGCGCACGAGACCACCGACCATCCGCTGTTGTCCGGCGGGCCCACCCGTGTGTACGAGGAGCAGGCGGCGAAGACGCTGGAAGCGGCGCTGCGCGACGCCCCGGAAGACGTGGAAGTGCGCCGGCGCACCGTCGAAGGCCCCGCCCGCAGGGTGCTCCTGGATGCCTCGCACGAGGCCGATCTGCTCGTCGTCGGCGCTCGCCGACGCGAGGGTCACCTCGGGCTCCAGCTCGGTCGGGTTGCCCACGCGGCCCTGCACCACTCCGCCTGCCCGGTCGCCGTTGTGCCGGAACGGGTCTGAGACAGGGACCGGCTGAACAGGTCGATCAGAGGCTCGCCGCGTGATCGGGGACGTAGGTCCGCAGATCGCGCGGCGGGCGCTCGTAACCGGTCGACGGCGGCCGCTGCGGCAGTTCCAGTACCGGCGGCGGCACTTCCTGGAAAGGCACGGAGTCCAGCAGGTGGGCGATCATGTTCAGCCGGGCCCGGCGCTTGTCGTCGCTCTCGACGACGTACCAGGGTGCCTCCGGGATGTCGGTGTGCACCATCATCTCGTCCTTGGCCCGGGAGTAGGCCTCCCAGCGGGTGAGTGACTCCAGGTCCATCGGGGACAGCTTCCAGCGCCGCAGCGGGTCCTCGAGCCGGCGCCGGAAGCGCTCCTGCTGCTCGGTGTCGCTCACCGAGAACCAGTACTTGCGCAGCAGAATCCCGTCCTCCAGCAGCATCCGCTCGAAGATCGGGCACTGGCGCAGGAAGAGCTGGTACTCCTCCTTGGTGCAAAAGCCCATCACCTGCTCGACTCCGGCGCGGTTGTACCAGCTGCGGTCGAACAGCACGATCTCCCCGGCCGCCGGCAGATGCTCGACGTACCGCTGGAAGTACCACTGGGTGCGCTGGCGTTCGGTCGGCTTGGGCAGGGCGACGATCCGGGTGACGCGGGGGTTGAGATGTTCCGCGACCCGTTTGATCGTGCCGCCCTTGCCGGCCGCATCCCGGCCCTCGAAGACGACGACCAGACGGGCGTCCTCTGCCCGCACCCACTCCTGCAGCTTCACCAACTCCGTCTGCAGGCGCAGTAGTTCCTTCTCGTACGCCTCGCGCGGCACCTTCTCCGCCTTCTTGCCTGCCATGCCGCCTCCACCGCTCGATGACCAGAGGGAGCCACCACGCCCAGGTCGAATGCCAGGACAGCACCGTACTGACCTCCGCGCACCCGCGCACCGTGGCGGGCGGATCCTTGACCTCCCGCACTCGGCATGCCCACTGCGGGCCACCGATTGAGCCCAATGCCTGGTGCAGCAGGGATGCCAGTACGCCCTGTGCGGTGGCCATCAGCAGAACGTGTCCGAGAGCCTGGCCGGCCCAGAGCCAGTCGGCCCGCCGGCCATGGAGTGCGCATGGGGATTCGGTCCAGGAAGTCCTACGGATGAGGGCAGCGGGTGGTATGCCGAGGGCCGAGGTGTCGGTGGTGGACGGACGGTCACGAGGAGCTGGTGTCCGCGCCGATCGGTACCGCAAAGGCGGCGGTGCGCGAGCCGGCGGATGGTCGGCCTCAGTTCTGCCTGAGGCCCGCGTCGCCTGCCACTCGGGTTCGGCTGGTCTCCCGCCGTGGCTCTCGTTGTCTCTGGAGGCGATCGCAGAAGCTCGTTCACTCGCGGTGCGTCATGGTGGCCGGCTCGGGGGAGCCCCCGTGCTCGGAGAGATCGAAGTCCACGTTCACGACACCCTCGACGGCCCGGATCAGACGTGCGGCCACGGGCACCAGGGACGTGTCCCGGATGCGGCCGCTGAGCGTCACGACACCGTCCCGTACCGCCACACGTGCGGCCGACGCCGGAGTGGGGAAGAGGTACGACACCACCTCCCGGCGGACCTCCTCGGCGATCTCGTCGTCGTCGCGCAGGAATACCTTCAGCAGGTCGGCGCGGCTGACGATGCCCTGCAGCACGCCCAACTCGTCGACGACCGGCAGTCGTTTGACCTTGGCGCGTGCCATGGTCCGCGCGGCCTGGGCGAGCGTCGCGTCCGCCTGGACCGTGAGGGCCGGCGAGGTCATCAGTTCCTCGGCGGTCGCCGCGCCGGCCTTCGCGAGGTCGGACAGGCGCCGCAGCTGGGTGTACCGGTCGGGGTCGCTGTCGCGGAACTCCTCCTTGGGCAGTAGGTCTGCCTCGGAGACGACCCCGACGACGCGCCCCTCGCCCTCCAAGACGGGCAGGGCACTGACCTTCCAGTCCTGCATCATCCGCACCATCTCCTTGAAGGCCGCCTTGCGGCCGATGGCGGCGACGGTCTCACTCATGACGTCGCTCACGATGTGAGGGGTGCCGTGCATGATGTCTCCTCGGTGGCTGTTGCTTCGGCTCACAGGGGCGGTCACAGGAGGCTGCCGCTGCCGTATGGCGCGTACAGGTCCAGCAGCCGGGTGCGGGCCGAGCGCAGGCGGTGGGCGAGGACGTCGCCGACCCACTGGGCGACGCTCTGACCGAGTGCGGGATCGTCCTGGCACAGCGAACGGATCGCGGTGGCGTCGAACTCGTACGCCCGCACGGGACTGGTCGCCTCGGCGCCCAGGTGCCAGGTGTGCGGCGCGAACAGCCAGGACCAGCCGACGAGTTCGTTGTGTCCGAGGGTCTCGATGACGGCCGCGCGGCGCCCGGGCACGTGCATGTCGAGGGCAACGGTGCCGGTGCGGATGATCCAGAACCGGTCCGCACGCCGGCCCTCTTCGAAGAGACGGGTTCCCTGGGGGAACGACACCTCCCGGGCGAACTGCATCAACCGGTGCCGGTGCTCTGCGGGCAGCGCCCGCAGCATGCCGGCCGTGGGGGGAGCGTTCATGACGTGCCTCCGCTCAGGGGCGTTCGTACCTGCTACGTCCAGCCTGTCCCCGTCGCCCGTACCGGGCCATGGGCCACCCGGCCCCATGGCCGGGCCGCCCGGTACCCGATGAGAGCCCATGGGCCCCCTGCGCCGGAGCGGGCCCGGCGGTTCGATGAAGGCCACAGAGGAACCGATGGAAGGGGGTGTGCGCCATGGGTACGTCACTGACGCCGGAGTTCGGGAGGCTGTTCGCCATCCTCCTGGTGAGTTCCATGGCGGTCACCTTCGTGCTCAGCGCCGTGCTCGACGCGCTGGCGCTACGGGCGCAGCGGCGCCGCATCCGTCGCCGGTCGGCGCTCACGCGGACGCCCGGAGGGTCGCGCCGACCTGACAGGGCCCTGGCGCGTCGCTGAGCCACGGAAGTCCGCAGGGCGTAGCTCGCGGGACTGAGTGGGGCCGAAAGGTCCACGAAGGGGCTGTACGGCCCCTTCGCGCAAAGCCGTTCCTGCACAACGCTCGAACTAGTGCCGCGACAGGCAACGTTCGCCCTTCAAGGAGCGGCGTCCGGTGCGTGCTCTCGGCGTGCCGGCCGGAAGCCCTCGTACTGGACGTACTTGGGCTTCCGGCCGGTGCGGCGAGTGGGGGCACCTCCCACGCCTTTAGGGCAGTGGGGGAGCGTGCCGGGCGTCGCGACGGGGCGAACGTTGCCTGTCGCGGCACTAGCGAGCCAGCAGGCTCGGACGGAGGAGGTAGACAGTATGCTTCGCCACATCACCGCAGGTGTCGACGGTTCCACCGAGAGTCTCGCGGCCGCGCACTGGGCGGCCCGGGAAGCCCTGCGTCGCGGAGCCTCGTTGCGGCTCGTGCAGGCCTGGAAGTGGCACCCTCGCCCGGCCTCGTCCGTACCCGCGGAACTCAGCGAGCGCGAGTGGGCCCAGCAGACCCTGGACCGAGCAGTCGGCAGCGTCCGTGCCGCGCACCCCGGGCTGCGGATCGTCGACCGGCTGGTGCCCGACTCCGCGGTCGCCGCCCTGCTCGCGGCAGCCGAGGAGGCGCAGCTGTTGGTACTCGGCTCCCGCGGACTCAGAGGAGTCGCGGGGTTCATCATCGGCTCCGTGTCCCAGCGGGTCGTCGCCAGGTCCGAGCGCCCTGTGGTGCTTGTCCGCGCGGGCGAGGCTTCCGCCGACGAGCACCTTCCGGTATCCGGCGGTGTCTCGCCGGATGAAATTCCGGAGATCCCGTTCCGCGATGTCGTCCTCGGGCTGGACACCCGGCGCCCTTGTGACGAACTGATCGAGTTCGCCTTCGAGGCCGCCCACCGCTACGGCGCCGGCCTGCACGTGATCCACGCCTTCAGCGTTCCGTCGGCCGACGGCGGCGACCTTCACGCGGTCACAGGATCCGGTCCGGAGATTCTCGCGGCACAGGAACGTGCCGTCGTCGCGACGCTGCGTCCGTGGTGCGAGAAGTTCCCCGACGTCTCCGTGACCGAGTCCGTCTCCGAAGGCAGGGCGGCCACCGCACTGGTGCGCGCGTCGTCCGGTGCCTCCCTCGTGGTCGTGGGTCGCCGTACACGGGACGGCCGCCTCGGCACCCACATCGGTCCCGTGACGCACGCGGCGCTGCATCACATCGGCTGCCCCGTCGCAGTCGTACCGCATGCCTGAACCGGCTCTCCAAGTGTTCCCCTCGGCACCTGCCCGCGCCTCAGGACCACCGCACCCGCCCGGCCGGAAACCGCTCGGCACCCGCGCTTCGACGGGCCGGAGGCCAACGAGCCCCGCCCACCTACACCGTCTTCGACCAGGCGGAGAACCGGTTGCACACCTGCGAAGCCGTGCTGGTCGGCACTCTGGAGGACTGAACCGTGCGTATCGTCATAGCCCTCGGCGGCAACGCCCTGCTGCGCCGGGGTGATCGCCCCGACGCTGCCGTGCAGCAGGCGAACATCGACCGGGTGGCCACCGCCGTCGCCGGCCTCACCCTGGAACACGAGGTCGTCATCACCCATGGCAACGAGCCGCAGATCGGACTGCTCGCCATGGAGAGCGCGGCCGACCCGGTCCTGACCGCCCCCTGTCCTCTGGACCTGCTGGGTGCCCAGACCGCGGGCCTCATCGGATCGCTGCTGGTCCGGGCCCTGTACGACACGCTGCCCGGCCGCAAGATCGCCGCACTGGTCACCCACACCCTGGTACGGGCCGACGATCCGGCCTTCACGCGGCCCACGAAGCGCGTCGGCCCGGTGTACCCCCGGGACGTCGCCCGCTCCCTGGCTCGAAGGAGCGGCTGGCACATCGCCAAGGACGCCACCGGATGGCGCCAGGTCGTTGCCTCACCGGCGCCCCAGGGGATCGTCGAGACCGAGACCATCCACGACCTGCTCACCTGCGGCGCGCTGGTCATCTGCGCCGGCGGCGGAGGCGTGCCCGTCACCGCGGACACAGACACCGGCGCGTTGACCGGTGTCGAGGCGGTCGTCGACAAGGACCTCACCGCGGCCCTGCTCGCCGAGGAACTCAAGGCCGACTTCCTGCTCATCCTCACCGACGTGCCGAACGTCTACACCGACTACGGCACCCCTCACCAGCACCCCGTCCTGGACGCCACCCCGGACGCCCTGCGCCGCGGCGACTTCCCCGACGGCTCGATGGGCCCCAAGACGGAGGCCGCGGCCCGGTTCGTGGAACGTACCGGAGGCCTGGCCGCGATCGGTTGCCTGGACGCGGCGTACGAGATCCTCCACGGCAGGTCGGGGACGCTGGTCCGCCCCGAGCTGTCCCTCGGCTGAGGTCCGTCAGGGCGGGCCGGTGGGCCGAACGGCCCTACGGCCCGGGGACGGACGGCACCGTTCACAGGCCTGTCCGGCACTGCCCGCAAGCACGGCGGAAGACAAGTATCGGCAGTGAGAAACGAACGAATGCGACCAGGGAGAGGACATCCGGCGATGACCACGACGGTGACAGTTGGCAGCCGAAGGGCCGAGGCATGGCGAGGCTTCGCCGGGACACGCTGGCGCGACCGCATCGACGTACGCGACTTCATCCAGGCCAACTACACGCCGTACGAGGGCGACTCGGCGTTCCTGGCCGGTCCGACCGAGCGCACCCTCACGGTCTGGCGCAAGGTCAGCGCGCACTTCCCCGACGAGCGGCTCAAGGGGATCTTCGACGTAGACCCGGGCACTCCGTCCACCATCACCTCGCACCGGCCGGGCTTCATCGACCGCGACCGGGAGCTGATCGTGGGCCTGCAGACCGATGCCCCGCTGCGGCGGGCCATCATGCCCAACGGCGGGCTGCGGATGGTCGAGAACAGTCTGGAGGCGTACGGCTACAAGGCCGACCCCTTCGTGACACGCGTCTTCGGCACCTACCGCAAGACCCACAACGACGGCGTCTTCGACGCCTACACCCCTGAGATGCGCGCCGCCCGCAAGGCGGGCATCATCACCGGCTTGCCCGACGCGTACGGCCGTGGCCGGATCATCGGCGACTACCGGCGCGTCGCGCTGTACGGCACCGACCGGCTGATCGAGTCCAAGCAGGCCGAGCGTGCTGTGCTGGACGCGCGGCTCTCCAGCCCGGACGTCATCCGCGACCGCGAGGAACTGGCCGAGCAGATACGGGCGCTGGGTGAACTGGCGGAGATGGCGGCCTGGTACGGCTGCGACGTCTCCCGCCCCGCCGCCACCGCCCACGAGGCCGTGCAGTGGCTCTACCTCGGCTTCCTGGCCGCCGTGAAGGAGCAGAACGGCGCCGCGATGTCGCTCGGCCGCACCTCCACCTTCCTGGACGTCTACCTCCAGCGCGACCTGGACGAGGGCACCCTCGACGAGACGCGCGCCCAGGAGCTGATCGACGACTTCGTGATCAAGCTGCGGATCGTACGGTTCCTGCGCACCCCGGAGTACGACGCGCTGTTCTCCGGCGACCCGACCTGGGTGACGGAGTCCATCGGCGGCATCGGCGGCGACGGGCGCACACTGGTCACCCGAACCTCCTTCCGCTTCCTGCAGACGCTGTACAACCTCGGCCCGGCCCCGGAGCCCAACCTGACCGTGCTGTGGTCACCCCAACTGCCGTCCGGGTTCAAGGAGTTCTGCGCCCGCGTGTCGATCGACACCAGCGCCGTGCAGTACGAGTCCGACGACCTGCTGCGCCCGCGCACCGGCGACGACACCGCGATCGCCTGCTGCGTCTCCGCGATGACGGTGGGCCGGCAGATGCAGTTCTTCGGCGCCCGCGTCAACCTCGCCAAGGCGCTGCTGTACGCGATCAACGGCGGCCGGGACGAGATGACCGGCGAACAGATCGCGCCCGAGGCGCCCGCCCTGACCGGCGAGTACCTGGAGTACGGGGAGCTGTCGGCCGCGTACGACCGCATGCTGGACTGGCTGGCGGCCACGTACGTCAACACGCTCAACGTCATCCACTACATGCACGACAAGTACGCCTACGAGCGCATCGAGATGGCGTTGCACAACCACCCGGTGTACCGCTACATGGCCTGCGGGATCGCCGGCCTGTCGGTGGCCGCCGACAGCCTCTCCGCCGTCAAGCACGCCCGCGTGAAGGTGATCCGGGACGGGAACGGGCTGGCCGTCGACTACGGGACCGAGGGGGAGTTCCCGGCGTACGGCAACAACGACGACCGGGTCGACTCCATCGCCGTCGACCTCTTGAAGTCCTTCATGACCAAGGTTCGCCGCCACCCCACCTACCGCAATGCCGAGCACACCCAGTCGGTGCTGACCATCACCTCCAACGTGGTGTACGGCAAGCACACCGGCAACACCCCCGACGGCCGCCGTGCCGGGGAGCCCTTCGCGCCCGGCGCCAACCCGATGAACGGCCGCGACCGCCACGGCGTGGCCGCCTCCGCCCTCTCGGTGGCGAAACTGCCGTACGAGGAGGCCCGGGACGGCATCTCGCTGACCACGACGATCACCCCCGAGGGACTGGGGCACAACCCGGACGAGCGGCCGGGCCACCTGGTCGGCATCCTCGACGCCTACATGGCCTCGGGCGGCTTCCACATGAACGTCAACGTCCTGGACCGGGCGACCCTGGAGGACGCCATGGAACACCCGCAGAAGCACCCGGAGCTGACGATCAGGGTTTCCGGATACGCCGTCAACTTCGTCCGCCTGACCCGCGAGCAGCAGCTTGACGTGATCAGCCGCACCTTCCACGGATCGCTGTGAACACCACGACCGAACCGGTGACGGGCCGGATCCACTCCTGGGACCTGTCCACGGGAGTGGACGGTCCCGGGACCCGGTTCGTCCTCTTCGTCAGCGGCTGCCCGCTGCGCTGCCTGTACTGCGCCAACCCGGACACCTGGCACATGCGCGACGGCAAGCAGGCCACGGTGGACGAGGTCATGACCGAGATCGACGAGTACCGGGCCTTCCTCACCACGGCCGGTGGCGGGGTGACCATCACGGGCGGCGAGCCGCTGCTCCAGTCCGCCTTCACCGGCGAGGTGCTGCGCCGCTGCAAGGAGGCCGGCCTGCACACCGCCCTCGACACCTCCGGCTTCCTCGGCGCCCGCGCCACCGACGAGCTTCTCGCCGACACCGACCTGGTCCTGCTGGACATCAAGTCCTTCGATGTCCGCATCTACCGGAAGTTGACCGGAGGCGAACTCTCCCCGACCCTCAACTTCGCCACCCGCCTGGACCGGATCGGCGTCCCGATGTGGATCCGCTACGTCCTCGTGCCCGGCTGGACCGACGACCCGGCAGCCGTCGACAGCCTCGGCGCGTTCCTCGCCGGACTCGGCAACGTCGACCGCGTGGACGTTCTGCCGTTCCACAAGCTCGGCGCCCACAAGTACGACGCGCTCGGCATCCCCTTCCCGCTGCGCGACACCCCGACCCCCGATCCGGACCTGACGGAGCGCGTCCGCGAGCAGTTCCGGGAGCACGGCCTGCGGGCACTGTGATGGTGTGCCCGTGCTCAGCACGCGGCGGAGAGCTCTCGCTATGACGGCGGTTTCGCCTCCCCCTGCGCGGCCTCCAAGTCGGCCAGCAGCTCGGCCTGCCCGGCCAGGACGCCGGACAGGATGGTGCGGGCGACCCGGAGCAGCTCGGCGACGTGCGGGCTGGTGAGGGAGTAGTACACGTGCGAGCCCTCCTTGCGGTTCACGACCAGGTTGGCTCGGCGCAGCACGGCCAGTTGCTGGGACAGATGCGCCGGCTCGATGCCGACCTCGGGCAGCATCTCCGCGACCGCGTGCTCCCGCTCGCTCAGCAGCTCCAGCACGCGGATGCGGGCCGGGTGCCCGAGCGTCTTGAAGAACTCGGCCTTCAGTTGGTACAGCGGCGTACTCATAGTGCCGTCCCCTCCCGGGCACAACAGCGCGGCCCCGTCGGCCGGACCCCGGAGCATCGCGTCCACCTCGTCAGCAACATGCGGACCATCCTCGCGCGCGGCTCCGGGACGGCCGAACTCGGACTGCCTTCGGCACGGTGGTGACTCGCGCCGAACGGGAGACAGACCCCCGCTGAGCCGGTCAGACCTTCTTGACCACCCTGGACTTCAGCTGCATCGCGCCGAACCCGTCGACCTTGCAGTCGATGTCGTGGCCGTCCACCCCGTCGACGAGGCGAATGCTGCGGACCTTGGTGCCCGCCTTGATTCCGGTCGGGCTGCCCTTGACCTTCAGGCTCTTGATCACCGTCACGGTGTCGCCGTCGGCCAGGACATTGCCGACCGCGTCCTTGACCACCTTGCCTTCGGTGTCGCTCGCCGGTTCCACACCTGGCGACCACTCGTGCCCGCACTCCGGGCAGACCAGCAGCGCGCCCATCACGTACGTGTACTCACCGGAACACTCGGGGCAAGGAGGAAGGGTTTCACTCATCACAGATGTCTTTCAGTCGTGGGTTGCTCGATACGTCCGTCAGGAAGGCCAGCCGTCGGTACGCCATGCCTGCTGCGGCTCCTCGGCGGCTGACACAGGCCGGGTGTGGGCGGCGAGGGCTGCCACCAGGTCGCTGTGGACCGGGATGTCCGGGCAGTTGCCTGCCGGCACCAGGGGGCCGTCGGCGGGGATCGCTGCGAGTTCCAGCCGCCGACCGCTGCTGGCCAGGTGGCGGGCGGCCTCGGTGATGGCCAGTTGGCCCTCGGCCGACCAGCCGCGCAGCTCGGTCAGGTCGACGATGACCGGTCCGCTGCCGCGCGCGACGACCCAGCCGACTGCCCCGCTGAAGCGGCGCACGGCCTCCGGGCCGAGGTATCCGGCGACGGAGAGGACGCCGAAGCCACGCTCGATGGTGTAACGCCACTCGATGGTCATGACAGTGAACTCCTTGCCCGAGCTGCCCGTCACAGGGGCAGGGTGATCCAGATGCTCTTACCACCGCCGTCGGCGTCGGCCCGGACGACGGCAGTTCCACCTAGGCCGAGGGTGAGCTCCATGACGGTCCCGAGACCGCCGGCTCCCGTTCCGCCGGCCGACGCGTACAGCCGCGGCTGGTACGGATGGCGGTCGTGGACGGCGAAGGCGAGGCAGTCCCTGCCTGCCGCGTATATGACGGTGACCTGCGGGGAGCGGACGGCGGCGTGCCGGACGCTGTTGGTGACCAACTCGCCGAGGATCAGCAGCGCCGGGTCCACCGTGGGATGGCGCAGGCCAACACCCCACTCGACCAGCGCCTGTTCGGCGGTCTCGCGGGCGAGGCGGACAGCGGACGGCTCGGCGGGCAGAGTAAGCACGTGCCGGTAAGGCAGCGCTGCCAATTGCGTGGGCTGCGTGGACATCATCGCTCCGTGCCCTGGGCGAGACGGAACCCGCTGACGGTCTGTG
This sequence comes from Streptomyces sp. NL15-2K, assembly GCF_030551255.1. Taxonomy (GTDB): domain Bacteria; phylum Actinomycetota; class Actinomycetes; order Streptomycetales; family Streptomycetaceae; genus Streptomyces. The sequence continues at coordinate 1,288,182 of NZ_CP130630.1, read as the reverse complement.
GCCGGATGCTCAATACGGTGTCGTGCGGGCCGTGCGTCCAACCGGCCGGCGTGCGGCGATGGTGCGCCGCCTCGTCCGCGTCGGTGATCACCTCGGCGGACCCGGCCGCGGTGACCGTCCAGCCGGTGCCGGTCGCGGCGCGGACCTCGTCCACGTGATAGGTCACCGTCGCCGGGACCGCGACGGCCTGCACCGGGGTTCGGACGATCAGCCTGCCGTACCGCCACACATGCCGGGCGGGCCGCACGACGGCCTGCTCCCGCTGCACAAGCACCAACCGGCCCAGCGCCGACCCTTCCAGCAGCCACAGCGCCTCCGCGCCGGAGACCTCGATCATGCGCAAGGCTGCGGGCGTCGTGCTCATCGGACCGCCTCCTCGCCGATCTCGGTGGGCTTCGGTCCACTCATCTGGACGGGAATCGCGGGCACGACCCCGGCCGTCTCCAGGTGACCGCGGGCTGCGCGGATCGCCTCGGGCGTGGTGGCGTGATCCTTGCCCTCATGGGACAGCAGGTCGAGGGTGCCGACGGAGTCGAGGACCTGGCGCTGGCTGGAGCGGATACCGGAGGCCAGGACGAGGATGCCGCGCCTCCGCAGCTTCTCGACGGCGTCCTTGAGGACGAGGGCGCCGGTGGCGTCCATGGTCGACACTCGCGACATGCGCAGGATGACGACCCGTACGTCGGCCACCTCGGTCAGCTCCAGCAGAAAGCGGTGCGCGGCGGCGAAGAACAGCGGCCCGTCGATGCGGTAGGCGACGATGTGCTCGGCGAGCAGGGCGTGTTCCTCGGCGCTGTGGTCGCCGCGATCGAGCGGGACCTGGTCGAAGCGGGCCTGCTTGGCCACGGCGCGCAGGGCGAGGGCACCCGCGACGATCAGGCCGATGATCACCGCGTACACGAGGTCCAGGGCCAGGGTCGCGACCGCGGTGAGGACGAGGATCAGCGCATCCGAGCGGGTGGCCTTGGCCATCGCCCTGAGCGAGCCGACCTCGACCATGCGGACCGCGGTGGCCAGCAGCACGCCGGCGAGGGCGGCGAGCGGGATCTTGGAGACCATGGGCGCCGCGGCGAAGACGATCACGGCGAGGATCGCGGCATGAGTCAGGGCGGCCAGCCGGGAGCCGGCGCCCGTACGGACGTTGACCGCGGTCCGGGCGATCGCACCGGTCGCGGGCACCCCGCCGAACAGCGGGGCCGCGATATTGGCCAGCCCCTGACCGAACAGCTCGCGATCAGGGTCGTGCTTCTGCCCCACGGTCATGCCGTCCGCCACCGAGGCGGACAGCAGGGACTCCAGGGCCGCGAGCGCTGCCACGGCCACGGCCGGGGCGAGCAGGGTGCCGAGCGCACCGATGTCAAGGAAGCCGAGCGTGGGCGCGGGCAGCCCGGACGGAAGGTCACCGATCGGCTGCGCCGCGTCCAGGCCCGCTACCTGGGCCACGACCGTGGCCGCGACGACCGCGAGGATGGAGAACGGGAGGGCCGGCCGCCAGCGGGCGCCCACCAGCATGACCGCGGCCACCGCGACCGCGAAACCGACCGCCGTCCAGTTCGGGTCCTTGGCGAATTCCTCGACGGCCCGCCAGGTCACCACCAGCACGCGGTCGCCCTCGGGCCTGGGCACGCCGAGCGCGTTCGGGACCTGCTGCAGTCCGATCACGCAGGCGATGCCCAGCGTGAAGCCCTCCACCACGGGCGCGGGCACGTACTGCATGTACTTGCCGGCGCGCAGGGCGGCCAGCGCCACGAGCATGACGCCGGCCATCAGGCCGACGGTCAGCACGCCGGTCGGACCGTACTCGCCGACGATCGGAACCAGCACCACGGTCATGGCCCCGGTGGGCCCGGACACCTGGAGATTGGACCCGCCGAACAGCGCGGCCAGGGCGCCGGCGACCACGGCGGTCGCCAGTCCGGCCTCTGCGCCCAGACCGGAAGAGACGCCGAAGCCGAGCGCGAGGGGCAGCGCCACGATCGCCACGGTCAGGCCCGCGAGCAGATCCCGGCGCGGGTCGCGGCGCATCTCCGCCAGATCCGCGCGGCCGGGCAGGAGTGCGCTGATCCGGGACAGGGCCCGGCTGATGCCCGAGGTCATCGCGGGGCGACCTCGGCTTCCCGCAGCTCGGCCAGCAGCTCGTTCCGGCCCGCGAGCATCTCGGTCAGGATCCGGCGCGCGGCCCGCATCAGGTCGGCGACATCTCCGCCGGCCAGTGCGTAGACGACCGTCGAGCCCTCCCGCTGCGAGGTCACGATTCCGGAGCGGCGCAGCACCGCCAGCTGCTGGGACAGGCCGGACGGCTCCACCTCGATCTCCGCCAGAAGGTTCCGCACCGGCTTCGGACCGTCCTGCAGCAGTTCCAGCACCCTTATCCGGACGGGATGCCCCAGCATCCGGAAGAACTCGGCCTTGGCCTGGTACAGCGGAACGGACACGACCCCTCGGCTTCCCTTACTCACCCACCCGCCCCGATCGGGTGAACACGACGGCGCTGCGCCCACGGCTACCGGCGGAGCGGACACAGTGGCCCCAGCATCTATGTACTTGCGAAATTTTGCAATTCAGATATCCGACAGTGGCGTGCAGCTCTGGAAATGGGGCTCACTCACCAGGCGAGCCGAGTGGCCCGAAGTAGGCAGCTCGCATGATCTCCTGCATGTCGTCGAGCATCGGCATCCGTGGGTTGGCGGGCGCGCACTGGTCCTCGTAGGCGTTGAGCGCCTGCTCGGGAAGCGCGTCGAGGAAGGTGCGCTCGTTGACGCCAAGGGCCTGGAACGACGGCTCGATGCCCACCGCGTCCCGGAGGCTCTCCACCGCGCGGGCGAGCGACTCCACCCCCTCGGTCGGCGTGGCGGCGGGCAGGCCGAGGGTGCGGGCGATGTCCTGGAAGCGTTCGGGGGCCCGGTAGTTCTCGTATCTTGGCCAACCCGTCAGCTTCGTCGGGACGGTGCCGTTGTAGCGGATGACGTGCGGCAGCAGAACCTGGTCCGACACGGAGGAGGTGACCCTCGTCTTTCCCGGGCCCGACGCACACATCCGCCACACCGAGCATGGTCGTGGAAGAGCCCCTGAGCCTGCGCAGCCGAGCACGGACGAGTCTGACGAGCCGAGGCACGCCGAGCCGGGCGGGCCCTCATTTGGCAGGCGGCCCAATCCGGGTGACATCGGCCGGCGCGTAGCTGCCGCACGCACACGCCAGGGACTGACCCGGGCAGAGACGGCCCGGCGCGCCGGAATGGCGCCGGAGTACCTCGCGTACCTCGAAGAACAGCCGGCCGATACGACCATGGCGACTCTCATCAGCTTGGCTGCCGCGCTGGGAACCAGCGTCACCGCACTGCGTGGGGGCGGCATCGATCTGCCGCCCGGCCAGGGCCAGGCACTCCTGCGTCCTCAGCTGGGGGATCTGGGCTCCGACGAATGTCGCGCCCGGCTCGCCACGCACCGTATGGGACGCGTCGCGGTGTCGACACCCGACGGCCCGGCAGTGGTTCCGGTGAACTACGACGTCATCGGCGATGAGATCGTGTTCCGGACCGCACCGGACTCCCTCCCAGCGGCGGCCGTGGATTCGCAGGTCGCTTTTGATGTCGACCATGTGGAAGAGGCCATGAGCCAGGGATGGAGCGTGCTCGTCGTCGGGCTCGCGCGAGTGGTCGCCGAGCCCGACGCGGTGCAGAGGCTGGTCGATCGCGCCCACACCACGCCGTGGCCAGGAGGAGAACGCGACATGTGGGTGTCGATCCAGCCCACGCGCATCACGGGGCGCCGCATTACTTCGGTCGAGCAGTGATTCAGGACTGTGCTCGACCCCGAAACCGCGCAGTGACGCACGCCGATGCCGGTCCTCTGCCTGCCGCCTCCGTCGCGGGCCCGCACTGCCCAACCTTCACCGCGCGTGCCCCGGTCCGGTCGGAGGGGTGGACTCGCCGGTGAGGTGGGGTTCGACCTCCACGACGACGGACCGTACGAGGCGCACAGCAACGGAGATGAGCGAAGTATCGCAAAGGTGTCCACGGAGGGTGACGACTCCCTCGTGCACGTTCACGTGGATGGCGTGGCTGAAGGCCGGGAAGAGGTAGGACACTACCGTGCGGCGCACCTCCTCCTCGATGTCCTGGTCCGACCGCAGGAAGACCTTCAACAGATCGGCACGGCTGACGATGCCCTGGAGCATGCCGATGTCGTCGACCACGGGCAGACGCTTCACGTGCCTGACCGCCATGATCCTGGCCGTCTGGGCCAAGGTGACATCAGGATGGACCATGATCGCGGGGGTGGTCATGAGCTCCTCGGCCGTCACAGCCCCCGCCTTGGCGACATCGGACAGACGCCCGCGTTGCTCGAAGAGACCCGGTGGGGCGTCATGATGCAGCCAACTCACCTCTGCGGCCTTTGCTTGGCAGGTTCAGTCAGCCCTCAAGGGCATCGGCGAGACTCACGACGGGGCAGCCGAGCGCAGCCCGAGCTGCAGGCATGCGCCGCCGCAATCACAAGGCGACTCCGAACAGGTTCAGGTGGATGATGCTGAAAGGGGGATGAAAGAGGAGCGAGAGATGAGCAGCATGATCAAGCGGATCCCCGGATCGCCCCCAGTGCCCGATCTGCCTGACTGGGACGAGGCAGGATTCCCCGCACTGAACACAGCTCCGGCAACGCAGGGTATCCACGTCGAAGAGCGCCTGACGGAAGGGACGTACGAGCTGCGGGCGGAGCTGCCGGGAATGGACCCCGACAAGGACATCGAGATCACCGTCGCAAACGGTGTCCTGACGCTGCGCGCCGAGCATCGTGAGACCACGAAGAGGCACCCCGCCCACGTCCGCTACGGCCACTTCGAACGACTGCCGACCGGGGCGCAGCACGACGCAGCGACGGCGGAGTACAGGGACGGTGTTCTGACCATCACGGTCCCGGTACCGGAGGCGACGGCGGACGCCACGGCCATCCCGCCGCCGCACGCCTGAGCCCCGCTCCCGCCCCGCAGCGGGGCCTGTACCTGACCGCGTCCTCCGGAGGCTGCGCGCTCACGATATTGGGGTCGCCGTCACGGAACTCCTCCTTTGGCAGCAGATCGGCCTCGGAGAGCACGCCGATGACTCGCCCTTCACCCTCCAGGACCGGCATGGCACTGACCTTCCACTGCTCCAGGTCCGGACGATCTCCTTGAAGGGCGCGTTACGTCCCACGGCCACGACCGTCTGAGTCATCACATCGCTCCCGACGTGCGGGGTCTGCGGCACTTCAAGGCACCTCGTCTCGCCTGGTCAGGGGACCTCGCCCGCACCGTAGGGCGCGTAGAGGTGGAGCAGTCGCACCCGGGCGGACCTGAGCCGGCGCGCGAGTACGCCGACGACATAGGTACACAGTTCGTGATCCAGCCCCGGGTTCTTCGCGCACAGCTCACGAACCGCCGCCGCGTCGAACTCGGAGGCACGCACCGAGCTGGTGGCCTCGGCCCCCAGGTGCCAGTGATGGGGAGGGACGAGCCAGGACCAGCCCAGGAGTCTTCCGGCGCCCAGGGTCTCGATGACCGCTGCGCGTCGGCCGGGCACATGAAGGTCGAGAGCGACCATGCCCGTGCCGATGATCCAGAAGCGGTCGGCCTTGCCGCCCTCGTTGAAGATGCGCTCGCCTGCCGCGAACGACGTCTCACGAGCGAGTGACATGAGCTGCTCGCGATGCTCGTTGGTCATGGCGCCGAAAACGCCGGTCCGCGCAACCATGATGGCCGTCCCCTCTCCGCCACCTCGGAGGGAGCCGGGGCTCCTGTCCGGTCACGGATGTCTCAGTAGGCGGCCGATGTGAAAGCCATGGCGGCGGGGGTGGGACCCAGCGGTGTCTTCCTGCCGACCGCATGACTCCACGATCGTCGCAAACCGGCCTGGCGCAACCCGGGCGGCGGCACTCTGAGGGCCCAAGCGTGTGTCGCGGTGAGGCCCGGGCGGGGCGACGGTATTCACAAGGGGTTCTCAAAGGGGCCGGGCGGAAGGGCGGTGGGGACGATGGCTCGCGATCTGCCAGGGAGCGCGGAAGCCGACCTCCCCCCCGTCCTCGTGACCCGGCAAGGTAACCGCCCTCGACGCGCGCGCACATCTCTGCCGCCTCGGCCCTCGGAGCCCTGTCTGCGCCTGACCGCTCTGAGGAGGGGACATGAAGCCGTGGTCGGTGGACGGAAGAGACGCTGGAATCGGGGAACCCCGGAACCGCTCCGGGCTCGACGGCACTCGGGACGACAGAGGGGTCCTGAGCGGCCGGGCGTTCGAGAAAGGCGACGATGGTCATGAAGGCCCACACGTTCCACGGCCCCGGGCAGTCCGACCGCGGAGATGCCCCGGATCCCGGCATCAAGGATGACGCGGTCGAAGGATCGCCGCGCGGTGATCTCGGGCGACGCATCGCGGGCCGGAGCACCGAGCTGGGACTCACCCGGCGGGAGACGGCACAGCGGACGGGCATGGCGCCCAGCTACCTCCGGTACCTGGAGCAGCATCCTGCCGCCGCACCGGACCGGGGTGCCCTGCTCAGGCTGGCCGGTGTCCTGGGCACGACCGCCCAGGAACTCGCCGGCGGCCATGCCGACCTGCCTCCCGGCCGCGGGCGGGCGGCTCGCAGTGTGGAGTTCACCGAGCTGACCGAGCGGGAGTGCTGGGATCTGCTCGGTACGCACGGGGTGGGCAGGCTGGCAGTGACCACACCCTCCGGGCCGCTCGTCGTGCCGGTCAACTCCGGTGTCGTCGACGGGGCGATCGTTTTCCGGACAGCCGCCGGCACCACCCCCGCCCAGGCGTCCGGCCACCGGGTCGCCTTCTGCTGGTGCGCGGACGGGCCCACGACGTGACCGACCCGGACGAGGCGCGCCGACTCGCGGAACGGGTGTACAGCGCGCCCTGGGCCGGAGGACGACGCGACCTGTGGATCCGTATCGAGGCCGATGCCGTCACCGGGCGCCGGATCACCGTGTGACAGGGCCGGTCTCCGGCCGAGGAGGGACCAACTGGCCCTCACTGCCGTCCCCCGCCCGGCGGAGGATGGACTCGTACCGCACCATCACGGCATCGGACGAAAGACGGACTGGGCATGTACCGCAACGACGGTTTCCGCGAACTCGGACGGCAGGAGTGCCTGCGTCTGCTCGCGAAGGTGCCGGTCGGACGGATCGTGCACACGCGCCAGGCCCTGCCCGCCGTCCTGCCGGTCAACTTCTGTCTGGACGGCGACGACGCCGTGGTGCTGTGTACCTCCGCCACCTCGGAACTGGCCCGCGCCGTCGACGGCACGGTGGTCGCCTTCGAGGCCGACGAGGTCGATGCGGCCTCCCACTCGGGCTGGAGCGTGGTCGTGACCGGCCCAGCCACGGTGGTGACCGACCCCGTCGAACACGAGCGACTGGTACGGAACGGCCCCCGCTCCTGGGCGCCCTCGCCCCGGCAGATCTTCGTCCGCATCGAATCCGAGCTGGTCACCGGGCGGGAACTCGTCGGCGGACGCACGCTTTACGGAGTGGATCTCACGCCCTGACGCTCCCAGGCACCAAGGGTGGCCCGGTCGGCCCTGTCGGGTACCCGGCCGGTCACCGATGGTGGAAGGCACGGACCGGCTTGTACCTCCGATCGACACCCTGACCCGGAAGGGATCTCCCATGTCCGTCGACACGCAGCAGGCGTCCGCCCGGCTCACCGAGGAGGAACTGAGGGCGCTGGACGCCCACTGGCGCGCCGCGAACTACCTGGCCGTCGGCCAGATCTACCTGATGGCCAATCCCCTGCTGACCGAGCCGCTGCGCGCGGAGCACGTCAAACCGCGGCTGCTCGGGCACTGGGGCACCTCCCCGGGCCTGAACCTGGTGCACACGCATCTCAACCGTGTCATCCAGGCCCGTGACCTGGACGCCCTGTGCATCTGGGGCCCTGGCCACGGTGGGCCCGCCGTGCTCGCCAACTCGTGGCTGGAAGGCTCGTACAGCGAGACCTACCCGGACATCACCCGGGACGCCGACGGCATGGCCCGGCTGTTCCGGCAGTTTTCCTTCCCCGGCGGCGTGCCTAGCCATGTGGCGCCCGAGACGCCCGGCTCCATCCACGAGGGCGGCGAACTGGGCTACGCCCTCTCGCACGCCTACGGAGCCGCCCTCGACAGCCCGGACCTGGTGGTCGCCTGCGTCATCGGTGACGGCGAGGCGGAGACCGGGCCGCTGGCCGCGTCCTGGCACTCCAACAAGTTCCTCGACCCCGTCCACGACGGTGCCGTCCTGCCGATCCTGCACCTGAACGGCTACAAGATCGCCAACCCGACGGTGCTGGCCCGGCTGCCGGAAGGCGAACTCGACGAGCTGCTGCGCGGCTACGGCCACGACCCGATCCACGTCACCGGCGACGACCCGATGGCCGTGCACCGCGCCATGGCCGAGGCTATGGACAGCGCTCTGGACCGGATCGCCGAGTTCCAGCGCGCCGCGCGGGAGGACGGCGCGACCGAGCGCCCGCGCTGGCCGCTGGTCGTGCTGCGCACCCCGAAGGGCTGGACCGGGCCGGCCGAGGTCGACGGGGTGCCGGTGGAGGGCACCTGGCGTTCCCATCAGGTGCCGCTGTCCGCCGTCCGGGACAACCCCGACCACCTGCGCCAACTCGAGAACTGGCTGCGCTCGTACCGGCCCGAGGAACTGTTCGACGAGGACGGCCGTCCGCGCGAGCAGGTGCTGGCCTGCGTCCCTGAGGGCACCCGGCGCCTGGGCGCGACCCCGAACGCCAACGGCGGTCTGCTGCTGCGGGAACTGCCCCTGCCGCCGCTGGAGAAGTACGCGGTCGAGATCGACAAGCCGGGTGCCACCCTGCACGAGCCCACCCGTGTCCTCGGCGACCTGCTGGAGGACGTCATGCGGGGCACCGCGGACCGGCGCGACTTCCGGCTCGTCGGCCCCGACGAGACCGCCTCCAACCGGCTCCAGGCCGTCTACAAGGCCAGCGGCAAGGCATGGCAGGCCCAGAGGCTCCAGGTCGACGAACACCTCGACGCCCATGGCCGGGTGATGGAGATCCTGTCCGAACACACCTGCCAGGGCTGGCTGGAGGGCTACCTGCTGACCGGCCGGCACGGGCTGTTCTCCTGCTACGAGGCGTTCGTGCACATCGTCGACTCGATGGCCAACCAGCACATCAAGTGGCTGCGCACCACGCGGCGCCTGCCCTGGCGCGCCCCGATCGCCTCCCTCAACTACCTGCTGACCTCGCACGTGTGGCGCCAGGACCACAACGGCTTCTCCCACCAGGACCCCGGTTTCGTCGACCACGTCCTCAACAAGAGCCCGGAAGTGGTCCGGGTCTATCTGCCGCCGGACGCCAACACCCTGCTGTCCGTGGCCGACCACGCCCTGCGCAGCCGGGACTACGTCAACGTCATCGTGGCCGGCAAGCAGCCCTGCTTCGACTGGCTGTCCATGGAACAGGCCAAGGTGCACTGCGCCCGCGGCGCCGGCATCTGGGACTGGGCGAGCAACGAGGACGGCGACCGGGAGCCGGACGTGGTGCTGGCCGCTGCGGGCGACGTCCCGACCCAGGAGGTCCTGGCCGCCGCCCAGCTGCTGCGCCGCGACCTGCCGGAGCTGGCCGTGCGAGTCGTCAACGTCGTCGACCTGGCGAGGCTGCTGCCCGCCGAGGAGCACCCGCATGGCATGCCCGACGCGCAGCATGACGCCCTGTTCACCACCGACAAGCCGGTGATCTTCGCCTACCACGGTTACCCGTGGCTCATCCACCGCCTGGCCTACCGCCGGGCCGGCCACGCCCACCTGCACGTGCGCGGCTACAAGGAGATCGGTACGACCACCACGCCGTTCGACATGGTGGTCCGCAACGACCTGGACCGCTACCGGCTGGTCATGGACGTCATCGACCGCGTGCCCGGTCTGGCGGTACGTGCCGCTGCCGTACGGCAGCGGATGGAGGACACCCGGCTGCGCCACCATGCCTGGATCCGCGAACACGGCACCGACCTCCCCGAGGTCGCCGACTGGACCTGGGACGGCTGAACGGCCCGCCCCGGCCCGGGTCACCGCCGCGACGGCGGCGGTGACCCGGGCCGTTTCACGCCGCTGCCAGGATTGCTGTCCCCAGGGCGATCAGCCCCACGGTCTAGAGAACCCGATGTACACGACGTGTGCGCGGGAGCGGGGTGGACAGCGGCGAGCTGGACGGCGAGTAAACCCATGACCGAGGCGGTGAACACTGCGACGGTCATGCTTGGCGGCGGAGGACCTCGCTGGTCATGACTTCGCCGACGGCGCGGGATGTCACGGCTCTGCTCCTCGCGGGTGGGGTGCGAGGGCATCGCCTGCCCTGGCACCCCACTGGATCCTTCGCTCAGCCCGTCGCTTCATCGCTGTCCGCCACACGGGCCGCAGAGCCCTGGGACGGCTGCCCGATGGGCCGGCCGCCCCGCCGCGGCGGCGGCGCCGACCTGCGGGCCGCGTCCGTGCGGTGCAGGGTCCGCTCGACCCGGCTGCGCAGCCGGTCCTCCGACCGGTCGGCGACTTCGCGCGCGCTCGCCTCGCGGGCGTGCACGACCATCAGGTCGGCTCCAACCCGGATCTCCGCCCCGCAGGACCATGGCAGTTCGACGTGGTGAGCGGCGGCCCGCTCCAGTCGGACCTCGCCGCTGACGGCCGGCAGCCCCGGCCGGTGAAGGGCGGCGGCGATCTTCTCCCTCAGGTAGGCGAGTGCCCTGTCGTCCACGTCCCCCGTGGCCCGCACCCGGACCGCGTTCGGGGCGTTCCGGACGCGGGTGTCTTCGTCGGTCATGTTCCGTATTCCTTGTGATCGTTGACCCGATGGGACGCGGGGTGGCGGGCCGCCCCTTCACCTGCTGTCGCTGTCCCCAGCGCCCTCCAGCGCGGCTCGTCCGGCCTCCAGACGGGCGACGGGGACGCGGAACGGCGAGCAGGAGACGTAGTCCAGGCCGGCTGCGTGGAAGAAGTGCACGGATTCGGGGTCGCCGCCGTGCTCGCCGCAGACCCCGATCTTCAGGTCCGGACGCGCGGCCCGGCCCTCGGCGACCGCGATCTCGACCAGACGGCCGACGCCGTCGCGGTCGATCGTCTCGAACGGGGAAGTGGCGAAGATGCCCTTGTCGAGGTAGGCGGAGAAGAACGCCGCCTCCACGTCGTCGCGGGAGAAGCCCCAGACGGTCTGGGTGAGGTCGTTGGTGCCGAAGGAGAAGAACTCCGCCTCCTCGGCGATGCGGCCCGCGGTCAGCGCCGCCCGGGGCAGTTCGATCATCGTGCCGACCGCGCACCGGACGGGGACGCCGGTGGCCTTGCCGACCTCGGCGAGCACCGCGTCCACCTCCTCGCGTGCCAGGCGGAGCTCCTCGACCGTGTCGACCAGCGGCACCATGATCTCCGCCTGCGGGTCGCCGCCGGCCCGGACGCGTTCCACGACCGCTTCGGCCACGGCCCGCACCTGCATGGCGACCAGTCCCGGCACCACCAGGCCCAGGCGCACGCCGCGCAGGCCGAGCATCGGGTTCTCCTCATGCATCCGGTTGACCGCGTCCAGCAGTTCGACGTCGTGCGGCTCCGGCAGTTCTCCCCGGGCGCTGGCGGTGGCGACCCGGACGGCGAGCTCGGTGCGGTCGGGCAGGAACTCGTGCAGCGGCGGGTCCAGGAGCCGGATGGTGACCGGAAGGCCGTCCATCGCCTCCAGAATGCCGATGAAGTCCTGCCGCTGCAGGGGCAGCAGCGCCTCCAGGGCACGGGCGCGCTCGATGTCGTCGCGGGCCAGGATCATCTCCTCGACCAGCTTGCGGCGCTCGCCGAGGAACATGTGCTCGGTGCGGCACAGCCCGACGCCCTGCGCGCCGAACCGGCGGGCCCGGGCGGCATCCTCGGGCGTGTCGGCGTTGGCCCGCACCTCCAGCCGCCGTACGTCGTCGGCCCGTCGCAGGGCCCTCGCCACCGCGTCGACCAGTGGGGCGGAACGCTCGCCGTGCGCACCCGTCTCCAGGTAGCGCATGACCGCGGAGTCGACCAGCGGAGCGGCACCCAGATACACGGTGCCCGCCGAACCGTCCACCGAGACGACTTCGCCCTCCCGCACGGTGGTGCCGCCCACGGTGAAGCGGCGTTCCCGTGGGTCGACGGTGATCTGCTCGGCGCCGCACACGCAGACCTTGCCCATGCCGCGGGCGACGACGGCCGCGTGGCTGGTCTTGCCGCCCCGGCTGGTGAGCACGGCCTCGGCGGCGACCATGCCGGGCAGATCGTCCGGGGTGGTCTCCTGCCGCACGAGGACGACCTTCTCGCCGGCGGCTGCACGCCGTACCGCCTCGGCCGAGTCGAACACCACCGCTCCAACGGCGGCACCAGGCGAAGCCGGAATGCCATGCGCCAGCGGTTCGCCGACGGCAGAGGTGTCGAACCGGGGGAACATCAGCCGGGCCAGCCCATCCCCGCTCACCCGGGCCAGGGCCTCGTCCACCGAGATGAGCCCCTCGTCGGCCAGCTCGGCGGCGATGGCGAAGGCGGCCTCGGCGGTGCGCTTGCCGACGCGGGTCTGCAGCATCCACAGACGCCCGCGCTCGATGGCGAACTCGATGTCGCACAGGTCCCGGTAGTGGTGCTCCAGGGTCTCCATGTGTGCCCGCAGCTCCAGATAGGAGGCGGGGTCCAGCCGCTCCAGGTCGGTCAGCGGCACCGTGTTGCGGATGCCCGCGACCACGTCCTCCCCCTGGGCGTCGACCAGGTAGTCGCCGTACAGACAGGGCCGCCCGGTGGCCGGGTCACGGGTGAAGGCGACCCCGCTGCCGGAATCGGCGCCGAGGTTGCCGAACACCATGCGCTGCACGCCGCGGTGCCGAGGTCGTCCGGTATGTGCTCGCGCCGCCGGTACAGGCGGGCCCGTTCACCGTTCCAGGACTGGAAGACGGCGAGGACGGCCCGGCGCAGCTGCTCGGCGGGGGACTGCGGGAAGTGCTCACCGGTCTCGTACTCGATCAGGCCCTTGTACCTCTCCACGAGCTGGGCAAGGTCGGTGGCATCCAGGTGTACGTCGTCCGCGACACCGCGCACCTCCTTGAGCAGGGTGATGGCCTGCTCGAACAGAGACGAGTCGACGCCCATCACCGTGCTGCCGAACATCTGGACCAGTCGGCGGTAGGAGTCCCAGGCGAAGCGCTCGCTGCCCGAAGTCTTGGCCAGGCCGAGGACGGAGTCGTCGTTCAGGCCGATGTCGAGGACCGTCTCCATCATGCCGGGCATAGAGAAGCGCGCCCCGGAGCGCACCGACAGCAGCAGCGGGTCGTCCGGCTGCCCGAGCAGCCGCCCCGCGGCGGCCTCCAGGGCCGACAGATGCCGGGAGATCTCCCGGGACATCCCCTCGGGTTCGGCGCCGGTGGCCAGGAAAGCCCGGCAGGCCTCGGTGGTGACGATGAACCCCGGGGGCACCGGCAGGCCCAGCCGGGTCATCTCGGCCAGGTTCGCGCCCTTGCCGCCAAGCAGGTCCGCCATGTGGCGGCCACCCTCGGTGAAGCCGTACACGTAACGAACCATGACCCAGTGCTCCTCGGCCTCGTGCCACGGCTCTTCTGCCCTTTGGCTTCCAGCCTGCTGCGGATGCCTACGGCAGGGCAGGTGCCGGCCGTCCCGTCCGGTGGGCCGGTCGGCCCTCGGCGACGGGGCCGGTTTTCGTCCGTGCGGCGAGCGGGCAGCCGTACGGGGAAGGAGCCGGGGGTGAAACAGGGCCGACCGGCCCTGGCCGTTCGGCCCGGAAACGAGAAAGATCTCCGGTAGGAGCCGCGGTCTCGTCCGGAGGGCGGCCCACGACGCATCACCTGACAAGGAGCATCCGATGGCGGACAGTGAGCGGCCCGGTACCGGCGACCCGATCCGGGTCTTCCTGCTGGACGATCACGAGGTGGTACGCCGAGGCGTCCACGACCTGCTGGACGACGAGCCGGACATCACCGTGGTCGGCGAGGCCGGCACGGTCGAGCAGGCCCTCGTGCGGGTCCCCGCCCTGCGCCCCGACGTGGCGGTGCTCGACGTCCGGCTGCCCGACGGCGATGGTGTGAGCGTGTGCCGGGAGCTGCGCTCGCGCATGCCGGAGCTGGCCTGTCTGATGCTGACCTCGTTCGACGACGAGGAGGCCCTGCTGGACTCGATCATGGCCGGGGCGTCGGGATACGTCCTCAAGCAGATCCAGGGCTCGGACCTGGTCTCGGCGGTCCGCACGGTGGCCAAGGGCCAGTCCCTGCTCGATCCGAGTGCCACGGCCAAGGTGATGGCCCGGCTGCGCGGCGACCAGACCAAGGACCCCGAGCCGGACGCGCTGCCGGGTCTGACCGAGCGTGAGCGGGAGATCCTCGCTCTCATCGGCGAGGGCCTGACCAACCGCCAGATCGGCCAGCGGCTCTACCTCGCCGAGAAGACCGTCAAGAACCACATCTCCCGTCTCCTCGCCAAGCTCGGAGTGGAGCGCCGCATCCAGGCCGCGGTGATCGCCACCCAGGCACAGGACAGGCTCAAGAGCGAAGGACGCTGAAGCCCCTCGTCAATGACCGCGGTGGGGAACCGTGGCATGCAGGTCTTCGGCTCGTACGACAACGAGTGCGGCTACCGCCTGCTCGGCCTCACCGAGTACGTGGCGGCCGGGCTGACCGGGGAAGCCAGTCTTCCTACGGGATGACCAGGGCCGATTCCGTACCCTCACAACTCTCGGACCGTTACCGTGGCACGTGACCGGAACGGTCGGCCGTCGGCGGCCGAGGGGACGTGAGGAGCATCGGTGGGAAGCCCTGAGGAGGCCCGCGTACGGCTGCCGCAGCTGAAGCTGGACGAGCTGCTGGAAGAGCTGCAGGCGCGCATCGACGCCGCGCGCGGCACCAGGGACCGGGTGCACAGCCTGTTGGAAGCCGTGCTCTCGGTCGGCCGGGAGCTGGACCTCGAGCAGGCGCTGTACAGCATCGTGCAGGCGGCGGCCGTGCTGGTCGACGCGCAGTACGCCGCCCTCGGCGTGATCGGACCGGACGGCAAGCGGCTGTCCGCCTTCCTCACCGTGGGGGTCACCGAGGACCAGATCGCGGAGATCGGCAACTATCCGGAGGGCCACGGCATCCTGGGAGAGCTGATCCGGCACCCGGAGCCGCTGCGGCTGACGAAGCTCTCCGAGCATGCCGCCTCGTACGGCTTCCCAGCCCACCACCCGCCGATGAACACCTTCGTCGGCGTCCCGATCCGGGTGCGGAACCAGGTCTTCGGCAATCTGTACCTGACCGAGAAGCGGGGCGGAGCGCAGTTCGACGAGGAGGACGAGTCCGTCCTGTCCACTCTGGCCGTGGCCGCCGGCGTCGCCATCGACAACGCCCGCTTGTACGAGGAGTCCCGGCTTCGCGAGCGCTGGCTGCAGGCGAACGCGGAGGTCACCCACAGCCTGATGTCCGGCAGCGAGCGCGCGGAGGCGCTCGGACTGATCGCCGAGCGGGCCAGGGAGATCACCGATGCCGCCCTGGCCGTGGTCGCGATGCCCATGGAGGACACCGACTCGCTCACGGTGGAACTGGCAGTCGGGCAGGGCGCGGAGGAACACCGCGGCCTGGTGCTGCCCGTGAGTGGCAGCCTGATCGGCCGTGCCTTCTCCACCGCTTCCCCGGTCACGAGCTCGGACGTCAACCACGATGAGCGGGTGTCCGACACTGCCCCGCGCTTCACCGGTCTCGGGGCGGCCGTGGCTGTTCCCATCGGAACGGCCGCAAGCGTGCGGGGTGTCGTCCTGCTGGTGCGTGAGGCGGGCCGACCGGCGTATACGCAGAAGGAGACCGAACCGCTGCAGGCTTTCGCCTCCCAGGCCGCGATCGCGATGGAGCTGGCGGAACGTCGGCGCGACGCCGAGCACATCGCCATGCTCCAGGACCGCGACCGGATCGCCCGGGACCTGCACGACCTGGCGATCCAGCGCTTGTTCGCCACGGGAATGACGCTGCAGAGCGCGGGCCGCTTCATCGAGCATCCGCAGGCTGCCGACCGCGTGACCCGAGCGGTCGACGACCTCGATGAGACCATCAAGATCATCAGGTCGACCATCTTCGGGCTGCGGTCGCGCGACGGGGCCGCCGGATCAGGTCTGCGCGCCCGCGTGGTGCGGGCCGTCGGCGAAGCCGCTCCGGTGCTCGGCTTCGCCCCCAGCGTGCGGATGGAAGGCCTGGTAGACACCAAGATCCCCAGCCGGATCGCCGACCAGGTGGAGGCGGTCCTGTCAGAGGCGCTGACCAACATCGCCCGGCACGCCCGTGCCGACCACGCCGACGTGGCGCTGGAGACCGACGGCCGCGAAGTGCGGCTGACGGTCTCCGACAACGGTGTGGGGATACCGCCGGAGGGCCGCCGCAGCGGCCTGCGCAACATGGCCGAACGAGCACAGCAACTGGGTGGAGAGCTGGAGTTCGACAGCCCGGCCGGCGGCGGAACCGTTCTGGTGTGGCGGGTGCCGGTGACGGACGAGCCGTGATAGGTCCCCTCTGGAGGGTGAACGAGGCTCAAGGGCCAGGCCGGCAGGAGAGCCGGACTTCGAGAGGGTTGGTTCGGCAGGTCACGTCGTACGCCTGCTGCCGCGTCCCCAGGACACGGGCTTGCTCGCCACCGTCCGGCTCACCTGACTCCACAGCAGGACGGTTTACCCCCGGGCTCCACCCGACCGGGACTCACTCGTGCGGCACGACCGCGACCGGGCAACGGACGTGGTGCATCACGGCGTGCGTGACAGGCCCGGTGTGCGTGCCGAGCCTGGACGGGCGGATCCTGCGGCCCACGGCCAGCAGGCCGGCATCTCTCGTGGCGTCCAGCAGTCGCTGCGCGGGACGCCCCTCCTCGACCAGCTCGAGGATCTCCACCGCGGGATATTTCTCCCGCCACGGCGCCAGAACGGCGGCCAGGGCCCGTTCGGCGGCCCCTCCGACGTCCTTGCGAGCCTTGGCCTCCAGAGCACTGGGTACGTACGGTAGGCGCCACGCGTGCACCACTCGTAGCGGAGCGGCACGCAGGGTCGCGCTCTAGAACGCGAACGCGAGCAGTTCTTGGCACGGATGTGTCGGGTCCACACCGACCACGATGTCGCGGTACGGGGTGTGTGCCGACGGTCGGCCCCGTGCGTCCGGCCCGTGCTCGTCATCGACCGGCTGGTCGGCCCGTACCAGGACGACGGGACGCGCCACACGGGCAACCGTCACCAGCGCCACGGAACCGGCCATGAAGTCGCCGAAGCCGCTGAACGCCCGACTGCCCAGGACCAGCAGCTCCGCCTCGTCGCCCGCCTCGACCAGAGCGTCGGCCGCGGGCCGGGAGACCTGCTCGGCGCTCAAAGAGACCTGCGGATACCGTTCGTTGAGCCGGTCCACGGCGCCGAGGACCGGCCGAACGGTGCTGCGGCAGGCCCGTTGCCCCGTCGCAGTGGTCCGTGCGGAAGTGGCATCACCGTGACGAGGCCGGTGACCACGCGGATGGGGCCCGGCACCAAGAAAGGGGGGTCTCGCGTGAGCCACCTGCGGTCTGGCCACGAAACAGGTCGCAGCTCTGTCGGCGTCGACCCGATATCGCGTTGGGCGAGGATGAGTCCGCCCCGGGCCGCAATCCACGGCCTGGGCCGCCTGGCTCCTGGTGCGGGGGCGTTCGGTCCAAGCTGCGGACGCGTAATCCGCTCCATCCGGATGGAGGGAGGCCGTCAGTGCCCTGAGGTAGCCCGCGGGGGACCTGGAGGCTTTTCCCACCGCCCGAGCCGGTCGGAGGCAGCGATGAACGGAGAACGGCGCGGTCAGCAGGAAAAACTCCTGCTTGAGCCGCGACTGGACGAACTTCTGGAGATCATGAAGGAAGCGGAGGTCCGGGCGCTCGGGGAGCCCCCCTCCATCGTGGTTCCGCTTGTCCTCTCCCTCGTCGCCGGGCGGTGAGAACGCTGGGGCTCCCCGTGATCGTGGGTGTGGACGGCTCCGAGCCGAGCCTGCGCGCTGTGGACTGGGCAGCGGACGAGGCCGCGCTGCGCGGGCTGCCGCTACGGGTGGTGTACGCCTCCCTGAGGGAACGGTACGAGCGTGCTGTCTTCCCCGTTGAAGGGGAGAGGACGGAACAGATTCTCAGTGGCGTCTTTGTGGCGGCCGCAGCCAAGCGCGCTCGGAAGCGGGCCCCCGACGTCAAGGTCTCCACCCAGGTGATGCCGGACGGGCCGACGACTGTTCTGGTACGTGAGGCACGCAACGCCACCGTGCTGATCGTGGGATCCCGCGGTCGCGGCGACGTCGCCGAACTGCTGCTCGGTTCCGTGAGCCTCACCGTGGCCGGCCGGGCCGACTGCCCGGTGATCGTGGTCAGCGGCGACCACGGGGACGGATTGCACTGTCGCGTTGTTCTGGGCGTCGGCGAGGAGGCTGCAAGCGCGAATGCCGTCCGCTTCGCCTTGGAGGAGGCGGAGCGACGCGGTACCGCACTGGAAGCCATACGCGCCTGGCGGCGTGCGGCGCACGAGACCACCGACCACCCGCAGCTCGCGGGGGAACCGGCGCATGGGCACGAGCAGCGTGCGGCAGAGGGATTGGAAGCCGCGCTTCGCGAAGCGCCGGCGGGCATGGAGCTGCACAAGCGCACGGCCGAAGACTCCGCACGGAAGGTGCTCCTGGACGCGTCCCACGGTGCGGATCTGCTCGTCGTGGGGCGCGACGCCGCCCGGGCCACTTCGGACTGCAACTCGGCCGGGTCGCCCACACGGTGCTGCATCACGCCGCGTGTCCGGTCGCCGTGGTGCCCCAACGGGCGTAGGAACCGTGACGGCTGCGCTGAGGCCCACTGCCTGGTAGCCGGCGAATTGCCAACGCCTGTACGGACCCCTGTAACCACCCTCAGGGCGCAGACCTTCCTTCGGGAACGTGACCCAACAGGATGGCTTGGACGGCCTGAGAGAGCTGCTCGGGCTGAGTGGGCCTCTCAGACGGGACTTTCGGCGTGTGCCGCTGCGACCCGTCGGGTTTCTCAGGCGTCCTGGGACGCCATCGGCCGATCGGGGTGCCTTCTGTGGCGGAGTGCGCCCGGCAGCGCAACCTTACGTGCGGCTGTCCACCGACATCCTTCCGTGAGGGCGATGGTGCCGCAGCCCTGACAGCCCTGTATTGGTTGAGCGCCCTCGGTGACGGCCGAGGAGGGTGGCAATTGCCTTCGAGGTCGCCCGGGCGACCTCCATTCCCGTTGTCAGCATCAGGCCTGTCAAGTGCCGCAACCGCTCCACGCAGACTCGCATAGGGCTGTCAGTTGTGCTCGCGTCGTCGGGGGGCCAGGTTGATCACTCCCGCTCTGTGCTCCAATCTTGTTTCCAACTCTGCGTAATCGAGAGTGAGTTGCCGGAGAGCTTCTGCGTACACCTTCACGGTGGCTCGAAGATTCCTGTTCTCCCGGCGGAGGTCCGCGATCTTATCTGTTGAGAGTCTGCTGTTAGGGACGGCTGGTTCTTCTGGGGTTAGTTGGCTGGCGGCCTGTTGTTGCTTGAACCAGGTGATCAGGTGCGGGAAGTTGCGGTAAAAGGTCGGGTGGGCGACGCCGAGGCGTCGCTCGACGGCGGTGATGGTCGCATGCCGGTCGGCGTCGGCTGCCTCGCGCAGGACGATGTGCATAGCAGTACGGACTTCGTCATCCGTGATCGTTGGCCGCGCCACCGTTGGCCTCCTTGGGGATGTCGTTGTCAGCGAGGAACTGTGCGACTTCGTCCCGTCGTTGTGCGAGCCGGCCTCGGAGGTACGGGGCTATCGTGGGGTCGTCAAGGCGTTCTTCCATTTGGAGCAGCCAGCGGCGGAAGGCGTCGATGTTGCTGGTGGTGAGGGCGACGTTTCGGCAGGCGAGGGGTTGGCAGTGCTGGAGCGACGGGCCGTAAGTTTCGGCGCGGCGGCACAGCGCCCGGTCGGGGTTGTAGACGCAGGTCACGAATTCTCCGGGGTAGACATGTGGGTCGTGCCGTGTGATGTGGCGCCGGAGGCGCTTGGGGAAACTGCGCATCGCCCGCGATGGCTTTCAGTCGTGCTTCGGCTTCCTCGCCTGCGGCTCCGGAGAGCCGCCCGGGGGTGGCATCGAGGACGAGATCGCAGAGTTGTTCGCTGCGGGTGAATGCCTGTTCGGCTTCCACTTCTTGGCGGAATCCGGAGGATGACGTGCCGGCGTAGCCCTCGAACATCTGGACGCTGTGGTGGCGGTACTGAATGGCGCCTGCGATCGACCCGCCTGGCTGTCGGGCGATGGACCAGGCCAGTGTTCGCCTGAACTGACGAGTGGTGAACCTCCATGGGCGCCCGTCGACTGTGGGAATTCCACCGCTTCGCCGACGCTCGGCGCAGTAGTCATTGACCCAGGCAGAGAATGCGTTGATGTCGTTGACCGTGGTGGGCGATTGCTTGGGGCGGGGTGTCGTGTCCTGGTCCACTTCCTCGCCCCGGGCGCGCTTCGGTACGGGAGGCGACGCGAAGAGAAGGCGCTGGGGCTCGGGCACCAGCCGCTCCAGTAGTCGACGGCTCGGGCCACCGTCGCGTTGACGACCCAAGTCGCCTGGATCCCGAGGGGGGTGCTCTCTCCCTTGAAAGCCTGGCTGGTCAGTTTGTACCTGAAGGGTTCGCCATCCTCGTCGCACCATCGTTGCAGGCAACCCCGTTCCAAGTGCTTGATTACTGGCGGGAGGGGGGTATTTCGACCGTGCACTATTCCCCGCTCTTAGGGCCCGCCGGGAGGAGGCTGCGGCCGTGGCTCACTCGATGACCTGTACAAGCCCCGGCTTGCCCACCGTCGCCCTAAGCTGCGTCCCCTTGCCCTCCACCGAGCCGTCCGGTGCGAGGACCCGAGTGCCGACACGCACAGCCGTTTCCACCGACCAGGTGCCGGCCGTCGCCAACACCGTCCAGTCGGCCGGGACCAGGTGGTCGAAGGTAAGGAAGTGGGTGGGGACGCCGTTGCTCATGATGGTCTCCGCACTGACGTCCTCCTCTGCCGCGGGAACAAGGGTGACGCCGAAGCGCACGAGGTCGCCGGCGTAGGTGGCGCGTACAGTCACGGGGAGCCCCGGCTGAACTCCCTCCGGGTGTTCCACGACGATCGAAAGGTCGCCGAACTCCGGGACGTGGAATTCGGGCTGGCACACGGCGCATCCGTCGAAACCCGCCGCGAGGGCAGCGGTCGTGGAGGGAAACTTGCGCAGATGCGCGAAGGTGATGAGGTCCCCGAACTGGCATCCCTTGACGTGGAACTGCTTGCTGTCGACGTGGCCCCTGATGTACGGCGGCTTGATATCGTTCGGCATCGACACGTGTACGTCGAAGCGGATGCCCATCCCGTTGGCGAAGATGATGGGCAGTGACCCCGGGGTGGCGGGTGCCGAATCGTCCCTGCGGGGCGTGTTG
This sequence comes from Streptomyces sp. NL15-2K, assembly GCF_030551255.1. Lineage (GTDB taxonomy): Bacteria > Actinomycetota > Actinomycetes > Streptomycetales > Streptomycetaceae > Streptomyces. The sequence goes on along the minus strand of NZ_CP130630.1, from coordinate 1,266,777 downwards.
GAGGCGAAGAAGTCGAGGCCCGAGATTGATCCCAGCGACAGTCCGCTGATCGCCTCCGGGAGAAGCCTCTCCATCAGCCGAGTCAGCGCTCCCGCGGAGATGAAGTCGGCGAATGCACTGCCCGCGCCGACGAGGTCCTGCTGGGTGGAGATCACGTGGATACCGACGGTGCCGTCGGCGTTGACCAGGGGCTGGACGAAGGCCTTGAAGGTGAAGTCGGTCTCGATCGGGATGCTGAGGACTTCGGTCGTATTGGTGCCGGATCCCTCGATGCGAATGTGCCCGTTTTGGAGGGAGACTTGAAGGGAGTTCACCTTCACATCGGGGTTGAGCTGGGCTGGCAGGGTGGCGAGCCCAGCCTGCGCCAGCCCCTTGTCGATGGCCGGTTTCACAAGATCGTCAGGCACGAGCAGCATCGCGTCGGAGGAGAAGCGCCGCTCGGTGACCGTGGGGGGAGTCGGCGGCTCGCCGAAGGCCGCGATGAACATCACCAGCATGCCTTGCGGATGATTCGGGACGTCGAAATAGGTCCGGTAGAACCGCTTGCCGCTTGCGTCGGCCAGGGGGCCGAGGGCGAACGGCGACTCCTGAAGCACCTTCCTGACCGCGGTGGCCACGGGGTCGTCGTACTCGCTGTTGGTGGTGAAGGTCTGCACGATGTCGGCGGGTGCCGCGTCCTTGAAGTCCACCGACGGGCAAGCGCGGGTTTCCGTGCCGACAAGCAGCTTCCGGTCCTTGATGGTCCCGCGGGCGGTGAAGAGCGCCCGGGCCTCGTCGCTCCGGTCCGAGAGCCGGGCGAACAGCCCCAGCGTAACCTCGACCCGGGCCACCGCCGGGTCCGGATGCTTGACCAATGCAACCCCAGGCTGGTCGAACCACATCGACAGTTCCCTACCCGGGAACGACATCCGCACCGTCCCGGCACGCTCTAGGAAGTTGGCGGCGAAGACCTGTCGCACTGTCTGCGTGTTGAACTGGACTTCCCCGAAGAAACCATGGCTGAGGTCGAGTGACATGGGGCCCACTCCTGCCCGGAGACGATGTACTTCCCCTCTTGGCAGTCTGACGCAAAGGCGCTTACTCGGCAGCTCCGGCGGCGGCGCGGCAGCACCCGCCAGATGACCACCGCGGCGCCGGCACCGACCACCTGGTCCTCGGCGACATCGAAGACGCCCTGACCAGCTGGACGCGCAGCAGACGTCTGCGCCCCCGGTACCTTCGCCGCTGCGGCTGCCCAGCCCACCTCCGAAATCATGGCAGACTCCGAGGGCGCGGCATTTTCGGCCACCCTAAAGATGTGCGTGCGGCCGTCAGTGGCCCGGAAAGCAACTTCCGACGGAGACAAGGTTGGAGGCTGGGGTGGTTCACTGCCGTCAGAGAAGAGCGCAGGCATGGGCAACACCTTTCGTGCGGCAATTACGCACAGAGAAGCCCCCGCCGTAAACCAGGGGCCGGGCAAGGACCGGATCCGATTTAAGGATCATCCGGAGGCCTGCTCCGTTGTCTCGGGAATCCCCATATGGGTGATCCCCTGGCGCCGTGTTCCAAGGTGATTTCGAACAACGGGTTGCCGCGCTCGTGCGTAGTTGGCGGTGAGACACTGCGCCATGCGTCGATCATCAGCCACCGACTGGCAGGATCCTGCCCGGGGGGGGGGGTGACCGTTGAAGTCGGGGTCGCGAGCACGCCCCGTTTACCCGCCGTCGCTGCTCTGCTGTCCTGTCAGCAGAGCAGCGATCTGGACTCATCGAGAATCGTGCACCGCCTTGTTCAGCAAGCGGTGGCGAGAATGAGTGCAAAGCCGGCGTTGGTGTCGGCCCAGAGCTGATTCGTACGGAGACCCGCTTCAGTCATTTCTTCCTGGAGTCCGTCCTGGGTGAATTTCGCGCTCCGCTCGGTGATCCATTCTTCTCCGCGTGCGAAGTGCACTGCCAGGTCAAGGTCTCGAATTTTGACGAGCTGTTCGGCCCGGCTGCGCAGCCTCATTTCGATGTGGCTTTCCGTGCCGTTCCACACCGATACGTGGTCGAAGGCATCCGGGTCGAAGTCGGCGTTCACCTCGCGGTTCAAGACGTGCAACAGATGTTTGTCGAACTCAGCCGTGACGCCTTGAGCATCATCGTAGGCGGCGATCATTTCGTGCTCGGTTTTGACCAGGTCAGCGCCGATGAGAAGGAAGTCTTCGGGGCGGAGGGCGTCTCGGAGCCCGCGGAGGAACGGTCCACGGGCAGGGCGTCGGAAATTCCCCAGCGTGCTGCCGAGGAAGGCGATGAGGCGCGGGCCGTCCTCGGGCAGCGGCGGTAGGACGAGGGAAGCCGTGAAGTCGGCGCGGAGGGCGTGCAGACGGATCCCCGGGTAGTCCTGGACGAGTTGGGCGCTGGCCTGATGGAGGGCGTCCGCGCTGACGTCGACAGGGACGTAGTGCAACCCGATCGGATCCAGTGCCTCGATGATCAGCTTGGACTTCGTTGAGCTCCCGGACCCGAGCTCGACGAGGCTGCGGGCTCCGGTCCGCACAGCGATGTCCTGTGCATGGAGTTGGAGCAGCCCCAGCTCCGCCCGCCACAAGGGGTATTCCGGAAGCTGGGTGATCTCCTCAAACAGCTCGCTGCCCCGGGCGTCGTAGAACCACGTGGGCGCCGTGGACTTCGGGGTGCGGGTCAGCCCGTCACTGATGTCAGCGCGCAGTGCCTTGGCGTAGTGCTCGGCCTCGAGAGTGTCGGTGTAGCCATAGGCCCGGTTGTCGGTCATGCGTGCCTCTCTTCGGTCGACGCCACATCGGCGGATTGCCGGGGTCGCAGTTTCCTTGTCGAGCGTGCAACGCCGGCAGCAGCGGGCACCCTCCCCGTCACCGGGCCGCTGGGCGCCCGGGATGACCGACGGGACCGGGGCGCAGGCCGAGTTCTTCCGTTACCGATCCGGCTTCTCTGCCTGGGCTTGGGCACGTGAGTGGGCCTTGCGGTGCGGACAACGGACAGGATGAACGACCCACATAGCGCGGCCGTCACTCCGGCCGCATCGTCGTACGCCCTGACCAGCACGTTCTCGTCCTTGACCAGATCGGTGCCGAGCAGCAGGGCGTCGCCGGGGGAGAGCAGCGCGCGCAGGGAGGCGAGGAACGCCGCGCGCTCCACGGGCAGCAGGTTGCCGATCGTGCCGCCGAGGAACGCCAGCAGCCGGGGCCCGGGCGTGTCCGGCAGCGTGAGCTGTGCGGTGAAGTCGGCGATGAGGGCGTGCACCTCGAGACCCGGTCGCTCGGCGGCCAGCGCCTGCCCGGCCTGGGTGAGCGCGCTCTCGCTGACGTCGACGGGGACGTAGGTGTGCAGGTCGGTGAGGGCGTCGATGAGGTGGCGCGTCTTCTCCGAGGAGCCCGAGCCCAGCTCGACGAGGGTGCGGGCACGGGTCGCCGCGGCGATCTCGTCGTTGCGGGCGACGAGGATCTCCCGTTCGGCGCGGGTCGGGTAGTACTCGGGCAGCTCGGTGATCTGCTCGAACAGCTCGCTGCCGTGGGCGTCGTAGAACCACTTCGGCGGCAGCGTCTTGGGGGTGTGGGTCAGGCCCTGGTGGACGTCGGCGCGCCGGGCGGCCTCCGTGGCGTCCTCGGGCAGGGTGCGGGTGAGAAGGAACGGGCTCACGTACGGGGCTCCTTCGGTGGTGCGGTGGCCGAGGCGGTGCTCGGTTCCTTGAGCGGAGTGAGCAGCACGTCCGTGCGGCTCGCCGCGAGCAGCGTCCGGTCGGGGACCTCTTGCCAGTGCGGGTCGTCGTCGTAGGGCTCGGAGGCCACGACCGTGCGGCGGCCGGGCTCCGAGAGGTACCAGAGCGTGTCGCCCCAGGCGGTCGCGGTGATGGTCTCGCCGTTGGTCAGCAGCAGGTTGAGCCGCGAGCCCGGGGCCGCCGCGGCGACCTCCAGGACCGAATCGGCCAGCGCCTGGCCCTCGTCGTCGCCGCCGCGCAGTCGGGCGAGCACCAGGGCCCATACGAGCGCCGAGTCGTTGCGTGCCTCCAGCGACAGCAGGTCGGCGGCGGGCAGCGTCGGGGTGAGGGGGGCGAGGGAGTCCGGCCAGCCCGCGACGGCGCCGTTGTGGCTGAACAGCCAGGTGCCCGCCGCGTACGGCGCCGCCGCGGCCTCCGCGTCGGCGCCCGCCAGGGTCGCGTCCCGTACGGCGGCCAGCACGGCCCTGGAACGGACGACGCGGGCAAGATCGGCGAGCGACTGGTCCGCCCAGATGGGCCCGGCCCGGCGGTACCGCGCCGGAACCGGATCCCCATCGGCGTACCAACCCACCCCGAAACCGTCGGCGTTGACCGTCCCGTACCGCTGCCGCCGCGGCGCCCACGACTGGCGGTACAGACTGTGCGGCGGCTCGATCAGGATCCGGCCGAGTGCCTCCGCCGGGCCCAGGTAGGCCAGGTGACGGCACATCAGACGGCTCCCGAGCGGGCCGTGCGGAACCCTGAGAAGATCTGCCGCCGGATCGGATAGTCCCAGTTGCGGAACGTGCCCCGGCAGGCCACCGCGTCCACGGCGAACGCACCGCCGCGCAGCACCTTGTGGTCGGAGCCGAAGAACACCTCCGAGTACTCCTTGTACGGGAACGCCTGGAACCCCGGGTACGGCAGGAAGTCGCTCGCCGTCCACTCCCACACGTCGCCGATCAGCTGCCGTACGCCTAGCGGGGATTCGCCCTTCGGGTAGCTGCCCGCGGGGGCCGGACGCAGGTGCCGCTGACCCAGGTTGGCGTGCTCGGGCGCCGGGTCCGCGTCGCCCCACGGGTAGCGCGTCGAGCGGTCGCCGGCGGGGTCGTACCGTGCGGCCTTCTCCCACTCGGCCTCCGTGGGCAGCCGCCGCCCGGCCCAGCGGGCGTAGGCGTCGGCCTCGTACCAGCACACGTGCAGCACCGGCTCGTCCGGCGGCACGACCTCGGTGACGCCGAAGCGGCGCCGCAGCCACTGCTTGCCGTCGCGGCGCCAGTACAGCGGGGCCTGGATGGAGTGCTGCCGGATGTGGGCCCAGCCCGCCGCCGTCCACCAGCGCTCGTCGTCGTAGCCGCCGTCCTCGATGAACGCCTGGTAGGCGCCGTTCGTCACCGGCGTCGTGTCGATGTAGAACGGCGGCACCTCGCGCCGGTGCGCCGGGCGTTCGTTGTCCAGCGCCCATGGCTCGCTCGAGGTGCCCATCGTGAACGGGCCGCCGGGGACCAGGACTTCGGCCGGGCCGGTGAACAGCGGCGCCGGCTCCGGGTCGGGGGCGGTCAGGGCCTGAGGGCCCTTGCGGAGCTGATGGGTGATCAGCATCGTCTCGTCGTGCTGCTGTTCGTGCTGCGCGATCATCCCGAAGGCGAAGCCCGCCTCCGTGAGCCGCGTCCCGTGGAAGGCGGCGCGTTCCAGCACGTCCATCACCCGGCCGCGTACGTCGGCCGCGTACAGGCGGGCCTCCGCGGGCGGCAGCAGGGGCAGGGTGGGCCGCTCGGAGCGGGGGTGCTCGAAGGCGTCGTACAGGCTGTCGATCTCGGGCCGTATCGCCTCCTGGCCGGCGACGGCCCGCAGCAGCCACTGCTCCTCCTGGTTGCCGATGTGCGCGAGGTCCCACACCAGCGGCGACATCAGCGGGGAGTGCTGGGCGGTCAGGTCGGGCTCCTCCACGCAGCTTGTCAGCAGTGTGGTGCGCTCCCGGGCGGTGGTCAGGGTGGTCAGCGCCCGGTCGCGGAGCGCTTCGGCGTCGGTGGTGTCGACGGGGGGACCGGTGTCGAGGGCGGGCTCGGTCATGTGCGGATGTCCTTCCCGTGGGCGGTGGGGGTTCCCCCGGTCGAGCGAGGCCGAGACGGGGGGAGGCCCGTGCCGCGCAGGCTGTCGAGCAGGTCGTCGGCGGGGCAGCGGCCGCGGACGACATAGCGGTCGTGGTACGCCGTGACGGCGTCCGTGACCTCGGTGGTGGCGCCGAGCCGGGGCAGGGCCTCCAGGGCCGCCGCGAAACAGGCGACGGCCGCCTCGTGCAGCTCGGGGTCGCGCAGGCCGTGGCGGGCCGCGTCGAGCCACAGCGGGTTGTGCGGGGCGGGCAGCGACAGGGCCCGCTCGGCGAGGGGCTTCACGGCCCGGTAGGCGGTCTCGGCCGCCTCGGGGTCGTCGAAGAGGGCCGTCGTGACCGCGAGCGGCACGATCCACCCGTCCTCGCCGGGCTGGGCGTCGATCATGCGCAGTTCCAGATGGCCGCGCGGTCTCACCGGCGGGAAGAGGGTCGTGACGTGGTAGTCGAGATCCTCCCTGGTGGGAGGCCTGGGGGCGCGCGATCTGGTCCATTCCCGGAACGTCAGGCCCTCGGGTACGTCCCACGGGCCGCCGTCCCGCCGAACGCACATCACCGGGGCGTCCAGGACGTGCCGGGCCCAGGCCTCGCGCGGGTCCGCGTCCGGTGGCGGAGCGCCCGCGCGGCCGGCGCCGATCTCCATCCACAGCAGCTGCCGGGTGGAGAGCCAGCCGGTGGGCTCGGAGTCGGCCAGCGGGGAGTTGGCGAACGCGGCCACCAGGACCGCGCCCAGCTGGTGCGCCAGCCGCCAGCGCCGTCCGAGCCCGAGCGGGCCCGGCTCCTCATGGCCGGCATCCAGGCACACCTGCACCGAGGCCGAGGCGCACATCATGGCGCGGCCGGCCGGGCCGGTGCGGTCGAGGCACGCCTCCATGGCGTCGTAGCGCGGTTCGCGCAGGAACCGGCGGGGCGGGTGCCAGGGTTCGTGGCCGATGCCGACGAGACCGAGATCGTCCTTGGCCAGAGCCGTACGGACGGCGTCAAGATCGGCGGATACGGTACCGATGCACTCCATCAGGGAGGCGGCGGGAGGCGAGCTGAGCTCCAGCTGGCCGCCGGGTTCGACGGTGAGCGCCGACCTCAGAGGCACGGTCCGCAGTGCGGCGTAGGCCGCTTCGAGTCGTTCGGGTGTCACGGGGAGCCGCGGCGCGCGCAGCTCGTGGACGAGCCATTCCACCTCGACCCCGAGTTTGCGGGGCGGGCCGGTCTTGAAGCAGATGCCCCGTACCAGGGCCTCCACCTCGGCTTCACTGATGGCGGTACGGGGCGCCGTACAGCCACTTACTGAATCGGACATGTAGGGATCCTCCTGAGATTCCACCATGCCGCCGGTCCGGGATCCGGTGGGCCGGACCGGCACAACTCGTCCCACCCAAAACCCTTCTGCTCATCCGCACAAGGGGGCACATCGTCGTGATCGGGGCCGGTGATCTCCGTTTCCTGGGTGTTCTCGAGGTGTTTTCCGGACGTCGGGTGCCCGGGAAACTGTGTTGCACCACATGACCAGAATCACTCACGATGCGTTCATGAGCACGACGGGGGAGGCCGCGCGCCGCGCGGTCGTGGCGCCCACGGGGGTGGCGCCATGAGCGCGCGCCTGCGTGGCATCGCACAGCAGACCGAGCAGATCGTGGCGGCGGGGTCCTACCGCGCGCCGGACGGCCGCGAGGTGTCCGTGGCCGCCGCGGTCGAGGCGGCGCGGGACGGCACGCGGATGTACGGGCCGGGGCCGGTGGAGGTACCGCCGTTCGCTCCCGTGGACACGTCGGTCGAGGTCACGGGCGAGAGCAGCCTGGAAGCGGCCCGTCGGATCGCCGGACCGGTGGCCGTCCTGAACTTCGCCTCGGCCCGCAACCCGGGCGGCGGGTACCTCAACGGCGCCCAGGCCCAGGAAGAGGCTCTGTGCCGGGCCTCCGCGCTGTACGCGTGCCTGACCGGGGTCCGCGAGTTCTACGACCACCACCGCGCCCACCGCGACCCGTTCTACACGGACCGTGTCATCCACGCGCCGGCCGTGCCCGTCTTCCGCGACGACCGCGGCCGGCTGCTGGACGAGCCGTACACCGCCGGATTCCTGACCGCGGCCGCCCCGAACGCGGGAGTGGTGCGGCGTACGGCGCCGGAGCGGGCGGCCGAGCTGCCGCGGGCCCTGGCGGTACGGGCGGAGCGCGTGCTGGAGACGGCCGTCGCCCACGGTTACCGGCGGCTGGTGCTGGGCGCGTGGGGCTGCGGGGTGTTCCAGAACGATCCGGCGCAGGTGGCCGACGCCTTCCGGGCACTGCTCGGCCCCGGCGGCCGGTTCGCCGGGGCCTTCGAGCAGGTGGTGTTCGGGATCCTGGACCGTACGACGGGCCATGGGGTGCGGGGAGCGTTCGAACGGGCGTTTCCGGAGCGTCAGCTCCAGCCGTAACGGCGCTCGGGCCTCGTCAGCTCCAGCCGTAGCGCTCCCGCAGCCGGTGCCGGACCAGGTTGAACCGCATCCGGTCCAGTGCGCACGCCTCCCGGCGCATGCCGGCCTCGTGCAGCCGCAGCACCCGGTCCACGTCGACCCACGAGTCCCGCCCTGTCCGGTCCCAGGGCCCGTTCCCGATCGGCACCCACTCCCGGTCGCCGTCGTGCCGCTTGCTCGACAGCTGAACGGCGAGAACGGTGCCGCCGGCCTCCCGGGCGACGACGAGCACGGGGCGGTCCTTGCCCCGGCCGTCGTTCTCCTCGAAGGGGACCCAGGTCCAGACGATCTCGCCGGGATCCGGGTCCCCGTCGTGCGCGGGCGAGTACTCCGTGCGCACCCGGCCCACCTCGCGGGGGTCGGCCTCGGTGGTGGCGGAAGGGCCGGACCGGCCGGGGACATTCTCATCGGTCTCTTCGGTAAACGCAGTCACGCGCGCAACGTTAGAGCCCGCGGCCCCCGGACGTCTGCCCGCCTCACCCCTCGTCCTGCTCCACCGGAACCTTCTGCGCGGACGGCGTCACGAGCCCGTTCAGCTGCGAAGTCCCGTTCGCCGCCTGCCCGTTCTGGTTCATCGACGCGAGCAGCTGACGGGCCAGACCCAGCCCCGTACCGCCCATGGTGAGCGCCTTGGCGAGCATCTCCGCCATGCCGTCGGCGCCGTTGAGCACCACCATGTTGTCGACGCTGCCGAACGCGGACGCGCCCGCCTTCACGATCTCCGGCCAGTTCTCGGCGAGTTGCTGGGCGACGACGGCCTCCTGGTTCTCGGCGAGGGCGGCGGCCCGTGCCTTGATGGCCTCCGCCTCCGCCAGGCCCTGAGCCTTGGTCGCCTCGGCCTCCGCGAGACCCCTGGCCTGGGCCGCGGCGGCCTCGGCCTCACCGGTGGCCCGGGTCGCCGCCGCCATGGCCGTACCCCGGGCCTTGGTCGCCTCGGCCTCGGCGCCCGCGGCCGTCTTGACCCGGGTCGCCTCGGCCGCGGCCGCCAGCTCCGTCTCCTTCGCCTTGGCCTCGGCCGCCGAGATCCGCGCGTCGCGCTCGGCCTCGGCCAGGGTGCGCTTCTCGTAGGCCTGGGCGTCCGCGGGCTTGCGGACGTCCGCCTGGAGCTGCTGCTCACGCCGTTTGGCTTCCAGTTCGGCGACGCGCGTCTCCTGGACGACGACCTCCTGGCGCGCGGCGGCATCCGCCAGCGGACCCGCCTGCCGGGCCTTGGCCCCCGCATTGTCGCGCTCGGCCTGGTAGCCGGCCTGGAGGATCTCGCTGTCCCGCGTCGCCTCCGCCATCCGGGCGAACGACTGCTGCTCGGCCTCGGTGGCCAGCCGGTTCGCCTCCGCCTGCGCGATCCGCGCGTCCCGCTGGACCGCCGCCGCGTGCGGCATCGCCAGGTTCTGGATGTACCCGGTGGGATCCTCGATCTCGTGGATCTGCAACGAGTCCACGATCAGACCGAGCTTCTCCATCTCCGTGCCGCAGGCCGCCCGGGTCTGCCCGGTGAGCTTCTCCCGGTCGCGGATCATGTCCTCGACCGTCAACCCGCCCACGATGGACCGCAGATGACCGGCGAAGACGTTGTGCACCCGCTCCGACATCAGCTTCTGCTGGTCGAGGAAACGCCGGCCCGCGTTGGCGATCGACACGAAGTCGTCGCCCACCTTGAAGATGACCACCCCCCGCACCTTGAGCGGAATGCCCTGGTGGGTCACGCAGTCCACGTGCAGTTCGGTCTCGTTCAGATCGAGCGAGAGCTTGCGCACCGCCTGCACACCGGGCAGCACCAGCGTGCCGCGCCCGGTGACGATGCGGAACCCCATCCCTTCCTCGAGGCCCTCCGTCCGGTGCTTGGAACCGGAGATGATGAGTGCCTCGTTGGGCTCGGCGACCCGCCACATCATCTTGAACAGACCGATCACGACGAGAACGGCGACAAACGCCGCTCCCGCAACGACGCCGACAACCATCGGCATACGCCCCCTTTGCATGGTGCCCTCTCGGCACCGAACGAAGGGAGTGTGCGCCTGCGTGACGCCCGGGTACAGACGCGGGCCGAACCTTGTCGAAAGCTTGACACAAACAGTTCTCACCTGCGGCGCAGCAGGCTCAACTGTCGTACGCCGCCTGGACGTAGACCGTTCTGGGCGGCAGGTACTCCACGACCATCACCACCGTGCCCCGCTCGATGCGGTCCGTACCGGAGGCGGGGTAGGCGAGGAAGTGCTCGGCGCCGCCGCGCACGCGGACGATCACCTCGCCGACCAGGCCGGGCCCGACCGTCCCGGTGACCCGCCCCATGAGCCCGACCATCGACGCGTCGTCCATGGTCACAGGGTACGGGCCGAACGCCTGGTCCGAACGCCCTTATGCGGCGGGGGTATCCGAGGCGACCTGCCGCGGCGGCGGCCATGCCTCGTGCCAGCGCAGCTCCGCCTCCAGCTGGGCGGCCAGGGAGACGAGCAGCGGCTCGCTGTTCGCCGGCCCGAGGAGCTGGGCGCCGACCGGCAGTTGGCCGGTGACGAATCCGGCGGGGACGTTGACGCCGGGCCAGCCCAGGACGTTCCACGGCCAGGCGTAGGGGCAGGCGGCGATCATCGCGCGGTCGGTGGCGAAGCCGTTGAGGTTCAGCAGCGCGCCGATGCGCGGCGGGGGAGCGGCCGTCGTCGGCGCGAGGATCACGTCGTACGTCTCGAAGAACGCTCCGATACGGCGCTGCAGGACCGTCTCGGCACGCCGGGCCACCCGCAGCGGGGCGCCGCCGAGCAGCTCGCCCAGCCGGGCGGCCCCGCGAGTGCGGCGGTCGAGGAGCGCGGGGAAGGGCGTCTCGCGGACCCGCTCGGCGATCCCGGCGGTGGCGCGCGGCACGAAGGTCAGCCCGATCTGGCCGTACGGCGGATCGGCCTCGACGACCGTATGCCCCAAGTCGCCGAGTTTCTCGGCGAGTCGGACGACCTGCGCCTGTACCTCCGGCTGGAGTCGGGCGGGCACGGCGGTGAACGGCGGCTTCAGGGCGAGGGCGATGCGCAGCCGGCCGGGGTCGCGGCCCACCGCCTCCGCGGCGCCCACGGCCGGCGGCCGGTGCGGGTCGAGGTCGTGGTTGCCGCTCGCCGCGTCCAGGAGCAGGGCCGCGTCGGCGACCGTGCGGGCGAGGGTGCCGTTGACCGTGATGCCGTGGAAGGACTCGCCGCGCGGCCAGGTGGAGATCCGGCCGCGCTGCGGCTTGATGCCGATCAGATGGGTCCAGGAGGCCGGGATCCGCACCGACCCGGCGCCGTCGGAGCCGAGCGCGGCGGGCACGAGACCGGCGGCGACCGCGGCGGCCGAACCGCCGGACGAGCCGCCCGGGGTGTGCTCGGGGCTCCACGGATTGCGGGTCGCGCCGAAGGCCGGCCCCTCGGTGAAGGGCCACTGCCCGAACTCGCAGGTGTTGGTCTTGCCGATGATCACGGCCCCGGCCGCGCGCAGCCGCCGTACCGCCTCGCCGTCCGCGGCGACCGGCGGAAACTCACCCTGACAGCCGAACGCGGTCGGCTCGCCCGCCACGTCCATGTCGTCCTTGACGGCCACCGGCACGCCGAGGAGCGGCTTGCGCACCCCGGCGGCCAGTTCCTCGTCCGCCGCCTTCGCCTCGGCGAGCGCCGCCTCGGACCGTACGATCCGGAAGGCGTTCAGGGAGCCTTGCGTGGCCTCGATCCGGGCCAGGGCTCGCTCCACGAGCGCCTGGGAGGTCAGCTCCCCGTCGGCCAGGGCGCGGGCGGACTCCGTGAGGCCTTCGGAACGGTCTGGCGTCATGCGGTCCACCTCCGGAAAGCACTTTGTCTACCGAACGGTAACGTCCGGGAGGGCCCGGTGGAACGACCCTGGCGGGAAAGGAGCTCCGGCAGCGGACTTGGCCGGCCGCCACAGCCTTCCCGCAGGGCCCACAAGGTCCCGCTCAAACCATTGACGCACTTCTGGCCCAGCTCTACCTTCTGACCGGCTTTCCGAACCTTGTTCGGAATTTCGAACATTGAGCCGCATGAACACGAGCCGTATGCGTATCGAGCCGTATGCGTATCGAGCCGCATGGCATCGAGCCGCATGGCATCGAGCCGCATGACATCGAGCGGCATGAGATCGAGCCGTATGAGATCGCACCGCATGACTCCGAGGGAGAGCCGCCCGTGACCACCAGACCCCCCACACCGCCACCGTCCCGCCGCACCCTGCTGCGCGGGCTGGCCGCCCTGCCGGCCTCGGCCGTCCTGCTGGGCGAGATGCCCGGCCTGCTCGGCACGGCCCTCGCTGCCGCCCCGCCGAGCGGCTCCGCCACCCGCTACACCATCGTGCCGTTCCTCAACAGCAACGACGGCACCGTGAACGTCTACCAGTCCGACGACGCCACCGACTTCCGGCTCGTCAGGTCGTCGGCCTACACCCCGCCCAGCAACCGCATCCGCGACGCCAGCATCCTCAAGCACACGAACGGCTACTACTACATCACCTACACCACCCACACCTGGCAGGACCCGAGCACCACGATCGGCTTCTCCCGCAGCACCGACCGGGTCAACTGGACCTTCCTGTACGACTACACGGTCCCGATCGCCAACCTGTCCCGGGCGTGGGCGCCGGAGTGGTTCGTCGACAGCGACGGCAGCGTGAACGTCATCGTGTCCTGCTCGACGACGAACGACGAGTGGATCTTCACGCCATACCTGCTGAAGGCCACCAACTCGGCGCTCACAGCGTGGAGTTCACCGGTCGCTCTGTCCGGCATCGGCGCCAACCACATCGACACGTACATCGTGAGGATCGGCTCGACCTACCACGCCTTCACCAAGAACGAGACGACGAAGTACATCGAGTACGCGACGGCCTCCAGGCTCACCGGCCCCTACACCATCAGCAGGACGGGCAACTGGGCGGGCTGGGGCAGCTACCGCGAGGGCCCGGCGCTGGTGCAGCTCGACAACGGCGCCTGGCGGATCTTCTTCGACGGCTACGGCGACGGCACCTACTACTACAGCGACAGCTACGACACCTTCGCGACCTGGTCGGCGCCGACGGCACTGCCCGCCGTCTCGGGCACGGCACGCCACTTCACGGTGATCAAGGAGACGGTGTCGGGCGGCCCGAACCTCGCGAAGAACGTCACCCGTTCCCTCCAGTCGGCCAACTTCCCCACCCGCTACTGGCAGTCGCAGTCCTCCCTGCTCAACCTCCCCGTGGTGAGTGGCTCCAGCACCACCGCCGAGAAGCGGGCCTCCACCTTCACGGTCGTACCCGGCCTCGCGGACTCGAACGGCTACTCCTTCCGGGACGCCGCCGGCAACTACCTGCGCCACTGGGACTTCCGCGCCCGGTTCGACGCGAACGACGGCACGACGACGTTCGCCAAGGACGCGACATTCATCGCCCGCACCGGCACGACGAGCGGCTCGTTGCGGTTCGAGTCGTACAACTACCCCGGGTACTACCTGCGCCACTACAGCTACCAGTTGAGGGTGGAGCGGACGAACGGGACGGATCTCTTCCGCCAGGACAGTTCGTTCACGCCAGTGGCATCCTGGGCCTGACCTGCCCCCTGCTGACCTGAGCAGTTGTGCTGCGGCCGACGCGCAGTGGATCTCGACGTGTGGGTTGCGGGCCCTCTCGGTGGACGGCCTCCTACTCCTTGCCACCATCGGACTCTTGAGGCCGTCAGGGCTCGCCACAGCACTGGAATGGAAGCCGGTGCTGGAGAAGCTCCGAAGCAGTCCGGGGTGGTGCCGGATGGCGTCGAGCCAGCGCGCACACGGTCGGCAGCAGGGCCAGGGCGCTGAGCCCGGCGACGGCGGTGGTACGGGACCGGCGCCGGCCGGGCGAGTTCACAGGATTCACCCGCGCATGATCACCACACGCCGGCCCCCGCGTCGCGCGTGCGGACCGGCGTGTGGGCGGCGACCACTCGTGCGGGCGCCAAGTGAACGCGGTGGGCACCGCGTTCACTTGGCGCCCCCGTTCACATGGCGCCCGCGCTCACTTCGCGAGGGGAGGGCCGGACGTGACGGCGGCGGTCACGTGCTCGGCCAGCAGTCCCGCGAAGGACACCACCGTGGGGAACTCCCACAGCGCGTTGGGGTCGAGTTCGCAGCCGGTGAGTTCCTCGGCCTCGGTGATCAGCGTGATGGCTCTGACCGAGTCCAGGCCGTAGGCGGACATGGGCTGTTCCGGGTCGATCGACCCTTCCGGGAGCCGCAGTTCCTCGGCCAGGTAGGCGCAGAGCCAGTCCTGGAGTTCGGTCCGTATGTCGTCCGTGGTGGTGATGTCGTTCGTGGTGGTGTCGTACATGGGACGTCCCCTAACGCGGGTCTTGGTGGAGGGAGGCCAGGCGGCCCTCGTGGAAGAGGTCCCGCATCGCCGAGCGGCGGATCTTGCCGCTCGTGGTCCGCAGGACGGTGCCCGGCTTCACCAGGGCGACGGTGGCGACGCTGATGCCGAACTCGCGCCCCACCGTGTGCCGGATCTCGGCGGCGAGGGCGGGCAGCCGGTCGTCCGGCACGCCGGCCACCTCGTGCGTGACGACGACGGCGGACCCGTCGTCGCCGGGGACGGTGCCCGGCCCGGCGAACACGACGCCCGTCCTCCCCAGTTCGGGGTGCTGCGCGCGCAGCTCGTGCTCGATGTCCTGGGGATAAACGTTCCTGCCGTGCACGATGATCAGGTCCTTCAGGCGTCCGTGCACATACACCTCGCCGTCGTAGAACACGCCGAGGTCACCGGTGCGCAGATAGCCGCCGTCGCCGGACGAGGTGACCGCGTCGAACACCGCCGCGCTGTCGTCCCGCTGCCAGTAGCCGGGAGAGATGCTCCGGCCGCGCAGCCAGATTTCGCCCATCCGCCCGTCCGGCAGCTCCTGCCCGGTCTCCGGGTCGACGATGCGGACGTCGTACGCGTCCTGCGGACGGCCGCAGGCGACGATCTCGCGGGAGACGCGGCCCTCGACGGCGGGCGTGAACTCGCCCCGCGCCAGCGCGTCGAGGTCCACCCGGCGGGTCGTCAGCGGGGCGTCGGCGTGCCCGGAGATGTAGACGGTGGTCTCCGCCATGCCGTAGCAGGCGGTCACCGCCTCCGGGCGGAACCCGGCGGCGGCGAACTTGTCCGAAAACGCCCTGAGGGCACGCGGGTTGATGGGCTCCGAGCCGCAGCCGGCCAGGTGCCAGCGGGACAGGTCGAGGCCCGCCAGGTCCTCGTCGCCGACCCTCCGCGTGCACAGTTCGAACGCGAAGTTGGGCGCGAAGGAGCAGCCGACACCGTAGGCGTCGATCATCCGCAGCCACCGGATCGGCCGTCTGACGAACGCGGCCGGCGCCATCAGCACGGTGCTTCCGCCCAGCAGCAGCGGCCACACGATCTGGGTGAAGAGCCCCATGTCGTGGAAGTGCGGCAGCCAGCCGCCCACGCGGCCGCCGAAGGCGAGGGCGGACGTGGCGGCGGCGGTGTTGACGAGGATGTGGTCGTGCTGGAGTACCACGCCCTTGGGATCGCCGGTCGAACCTGAGGTGTACTGCAGTACGGCCGTCGTCGAACGGTCCATCGGCAGCGGCCGCCAGTTCTCCGGGTCGCCGGCTCCGAGCAGGTCCCCGGCGACGACCGGAATCGTGGCGTCCGGCAGTTCCGCCGCCCACTCCCGGACCTCCGCGAGGTCCGTCGCCGTGGTCAGTACGGCGCCCGTACCGGCGTCGTGCGCGATGGCGGCGAGCCGCTTGCGCTGATGCCGCTGACCGCCCGGCAGCGGGGCCGGCACGGCGATCATCCCGGCGTACAGGCAGCCCACGAAGGCCGCGACGAACTCCAGCCCGCTGGGATGCAGCAGCAGCACCCGCGAGCCCGGCGGCAGATGTTCGCGCAGCCAGGCCGCGCGGATACGGGCCTCCCGGTCGAGCCGGGCGTACGACCAGCGCACCAGCCCGCCGGCGAGGTCGGAGGGATCGGCGAGGAACGCGACGGCCTCGGCGTCGGGCCGGGCCGCCACGTGCTCGCGGAACAGCGTCACCAGATCCGGGGCGTCGGTCAGGTCATGAGCCATGTGATCGTCCTTCGGCGGCGGGCGGCGAGCCGGACACTCGTACGGGGCGGACGGCGTCGGAGTCGGAGTCGGAGTCGGCGTCGACGTCGACGCCGACCAGGAGACGAGCCGGCCCCCGCAGGTTCAGGTTGCGCTTGTACGTGAGGTCGCCGGGCCGCAGCCGGGGCCGGACCAGGAGCGTCGCGAACAGTTCGAGCGCGATGGCCACTTCGAGCCGGGCCAGCCCCGCGCCGAGACAGAAGTGCGGCCCCGCCGAGAACGACAGATGGGGCGCCGCGGGCGAGCGGCCGATGTCGAACCGGCCCGGGTCGGGATACACGTCGGGGTCCCGGTTGGCGGCCCCCAGCAGGAGCAGCACCATGTCCCCCGGCCGGACCTCGGCCGTACCGATCGAGCCGGCCCGGGTCGCGACCCGGGTGGTCATCTGGACGGGAGCGTCGTAGCGCAGGACCTCCTCGACGGCGGCTTCGGCCAGCGTGGGGTCCGCGCGCAGCCGGCTCAGCTGCTCGGGGTGGCGCAGCAGGGCGAGCACCGCGTTGCCGATCAGGTTGACCGTCGTCTCGTGGCCCGCGTTCAGCAGCAGCACGCAGGTCGCCAGGATGTCGTGGTCGTCGAGCCGCTCCCCCTCCTCCTCGACCTGGAGCAGGTGCGAGACGAGATCGTCCCGGGGCGTGCCGCGGCGCTTCTCGATCAACTTCCGGAAGTACGCGACGAATCCGGCCCGCGCCCGCGCCGCCCGCGTGGTGGTCGTCGGCGCGGGCGGCGGGCCGAGCGGCGGGTCCAGCGCCTCGGAAAGGCTCGCCGACCAGTCCTGGAGCAGCTGCCGGTCCTCGAACGGGACGCCCAGCAGCTCGCAGATGACCCGCAGTGGCAGCGGATACGCGAGCCCGTCGACGACCTCAAGGGTCCCGCTCTGAGCGCCGTCCCGGATCAGGTCCGCCGTGATCCGGCGGATACGCGGCTCCAGGCCCGCCACCTTCCGGCGGGCGAACGCGCCCGCCACCAGCCGCCGGTAGCGGGTGTGCTCGGGCGGGTCGAGATGCAGGAAGTTCCGGGTGCGCGGCCCGCGCGGGGTCGGCGACAGCGTCGCCCGGTCCCGGGCCGCGCTCATCGAGGGATCGCGCAGCAGCGCCGAGACCTGCGCGTGCCGGCCCACCACCACGAGCCCGTCGAACGGCTTGTAGGGGGAACGCTCGCGCAGCTTGTCCAGGGACGGATAAGGGTCCTCCCGATTACCGGGATCGGTCAGCTCCGCGATCTCCGCGGGCAGCGCGGGACGGTCCGGCGGAACCGTCTTCGCTATTTCACCGGCGGTTCCGCTTTCACCGGCGGTTCGGCTCGTCACCAGAAATCCACCCCCGGTCGAGTCCATCTCGCGCCGACAGTACCGGTGGTTGCGAGAAGGTGAAAGCGTTCGTGAATTCACCCGCCAGTGGCCTGTTCAACCGCGGCGACGGCACGGTTGAACGGCGGAACAGGGGTGCCCCGGAAGCGTGTTGACGTCCGTACGACCCCTGGCGAGGATGCGGGCAGCCACTGAATTCCCGAATGGTTCAGCCGCCAGCATTCATCCTCCCGGGAGGACGGCCCGTGCCGATTCCAATCGACGATTCAGAAAACGGGTTCCGGGCCGGCGGTGAGGGAACGACGGCCTCCGCCGAGGCCGTTCCCCGAGATCTGACATCCGCTCAGCTGGGCATCTGGTACGCCCAGCAGGTCGCGCCGGACGACGCCGTTTTCAACGTCGCCGAGTACCTGGACATCACCGGCGGTGTGGACCTCGACCTGTTCGTGCGTGCCCTGCGCGCGGCGCTGGCCGACGTCGACGCGTACCGGCTCCGGTTCCGTCTGGTGGACGGGGCGCCGCGGCAGTACGCCGACCCGGCTGCCGACGTGCCCGTGCGGATCGTCGACCTGCGCGCCGAACCCGACCCGGGCGCGGCGGCCGACGCCTGGATGCGCGCCGAACTCGCCCTTCCCGTCGACCCGTTGGACGGCGACACCCTCTTCACCCACGCCGTGATCGCCCTCGGCGACGGCCACCTGATCTGGTACCACCGCGCGCACCACCTCATCATGGACGGGCACGGCGGCGCGCTGGTCGCCGCCCGCGTGGGCGACGCGTACGCCGCCCTGCTCGCCGGCGGCGAGTACGGCGAGCCCCCGCTCGAACCGAGCCACGTGCTCGTCGAGTCGGAACGCGCCTACCGTGCCTCGCCCGACTTCACGCGGGACCGGGAGTTCTGGCTCGACGCGCTGGCCGGTACGGGGGAGCGGACCGGGCGGAGCGGGCTGCACGCCGGGCCGGCGGCCCGCGACAGCGCCGACCTCACTCCCGGCGACTCCGACCGGTTGCGGGCCGCCGCCCGGGACCTGAAGAGCGGCTTCGCCGGCCTCGTCGTCGCCGCTGCCGCCGTCTACCAGCACCGGATCAGCGGCGCCCGTGACATCGTCCTCGGCGTCCCCGTCCTCGGCCGGACCGGCCGGCGGGAACAGCGCATCGCCGGCATGACGTCGAACGTGATGCCGATCCGGCTGGAGATCACTCCCGGCATGCCGCTCGCGGACGTCGTGCGCCGCACCTCCCGCGCCATCGGCCACGGCCTGCGCCACCAGCGCCACCGCTACGAGGAAGTGGTGCGGGAGCTGATGCCGGCCGGCGCCCCGGCCCTGTGCGACCTCAACGTCAACATCCTCGGCTACGGCTACCCGCCGCGGTTCGGCACGGCCACCGCGACCGTGCGGAACCTCACCCACGGGCCGACCGAGGACCGGCAGATCAACGTCTACGACCAGATGGCCGGCAGCGCGATCCGGATCGACGTGGACGTCAACCGCGACCGGTACGAGCCGGGGACCGCCGGCGACGTCCTGCGCGGCTTCCGGCGGGTGCTCGACTGGATGGCGACCGCGTCGCCGGACGAACCCGTCGGCCGGGTCAGGCTCCTCGACGACGGCCGTATGGTCCCGGTGGTCGACGCGCTCCCCGTGCCCGAGCTGACCGCCCCCGAACTCTTCCACGCCCGCGCCGACTTGGCGCCGGACGCGCCCGCCGTAATCGCTGACGGGGAACACCTGTCGTATGCGGAACTCGACGCGCGGGCCAACCGGCTCGCGCACTACCTGACCGGGCTCGGCGTGCGCCGCGAGTCGGTCGTCGCGGTCGTCATGAACCGGGGCGTCGACCTCGTCACCACCCTGCTGGCCGTGACGAAGGCGGGCGCCGGATACCTGCCGATCGACCCCACGCAGCCGCTGGAGCGGGTGTCCGCGATGCTCGCCGACAGCGGCGCCGTGGCGCTCCTCACCGCCGCCGACATCCTCGACGAACTGCCCGAGCAGGGCATGCTCGCCGTCGCGGTCGACGCCCCCCGGGTGCGGGCCGCGATCGACGCGCAGCCCGCGACCCGGCCGACGCGGCCACCGGCGCCGACCGGGCTGGCGTACGTCATCTTCACCTCCGGGTCGACCGGACGGCCGAAGGGCGTCGCCCTGACCCACGCCGGTGTGGCCGCCCTGGTCGCCACTCAGGCCGCCCGGCTCGGCGTCGGACCCGGCAGCCGGGTGCTCCAGTTCGCCTCGATCGGATTCGACGCGGCGACCTGGGAGTTGCTGATGGCGCTGTGCAACGGCGCCGCCCTGGTCGTCGCCCCCGCCGGCGAACTGCTCCCGGGAGCGGGCCTCGCCGAAGTGGTCTCCCGGCACGGCGTCACCCACGCCACCCTTCCCCCAGCGGTGCTCGCCGCCCTCGACCCCGCTGACCTCCCGTCCGTGCGCACCCTCGTGTCGGCGGGCGAAGCGCTCACCCCCGACCTCGTGGACCGCTGGGCGCGCGGTCGGACCCTGGTCAACGCCTACGGCCCCACCGAGACGACCATCTGCGCCACCTTTTCCGGCCCGCTGGCCCCGGGCGCCGCACCGCACATCGGCACACCCGTCGCCCGCACCCGCGTACTCGTCCTGGACGACTTCCTGGAGCAGCTGCCCGCCGGGGTGACGGGCGAGCTGTACGTCGCCGGACCGGGACTCGCCCGCGGCTACACCGGGAACCCGGCGCTGACCGCCGAGCGGTTCGTCGCCGACCCCAGCGGCGGCGGCGACCGGCTGTACCGCACGGGCGACCGGGTCCGGTGGACGCCCGACGCGGGACTCGTGTTCGTGGGCCGCGCCGACGAACAGGTGAAGATCCGCGGGTTCCGCATCGAGCCCGCCGAGGTCGAGGCGGCGCTCGCCGCCCACCCCGATGTTTCCGGGGCCGTCGCCGTGGCCCGGCAGACCGATGCCGGCGACACGCAACTGGTGGCGTACGTGACCGGTTCCGGCGCCGGCGGCGATCTGCCCGGCCGGCTGCGCGAGTTCCTGACCGGCCGGCTGCCCGCGCCCATGGTGCCCGCCGCGATCGCCGTACTGCCCGAATTCCCGCTCACGCACAGCGGGAAGGTCGACCGGCGGGCCCTGCCCGCACCTGAGCGCAGCGCGGGCACCGGACGGGCGGCGACACCCGAGGAGGAGATCCTCTGCGGGATCTTCGCCGAGGCACTGGGCGCCGACGCGATCGGACCCGACGACGGCTTCTTCGAGTTCGGCGGCCACTCCCTGCTGGCCACCCGGGTGGTCTCCCGCGTCCGCGCCGCCCTCGGCGTCGGCCTGGAGATGCGGGACCTCTTCCTCAACCCGACGCCCGCGGGGCTCGCCGCACATCTGTCCCGCGCTGACGCCGGCTCCGCACCCGCGCGGCCCGCGCTCGTACCGAGGGCCCGCCCGCCACGCGTGCCGCCGTCCTTCGCGCAACGCCGGCTGCTGTTCCTGGAACAGCTCGACGGCCGCGGCACCACCTACAACGCCCCCATCGTCCTGCGCCTCACCGGGCTACTGGACCGCGCGGCGCTGGCCGCCGCGTACCGGGACGTACTCGAACGGCACGAAGCGCTGCGCACGGTGTTCCCCGTCGCGGACGGACTGCCGTACCAGCATGTCGTCGCCGTCGACGACATGCGCTCCGAGCCGCAGCTGGAAATGCTCGGACCCGGGGAACTGGCCGACGCCGTGGCGCGGGCCGCCGGGTACGCCTTCGACCTCGCGTCGGAACCGCCCGCGCGGGCCTGGCTGTTCGCGCTCGGCGCCGACGAGCACGTCCTCGTCGTGGTGGTCCACCACATCACCGGGGACGGCTGGTCGATGGGCCCGCTCTCCCGCGACCTGTCCACGGCCTACACGGCCCGCGAACAGGGACGCGCGCCGCAGTGGCAGCCGCTGCCCGTGCAGTACGCCGACTACACGCTCTGGCAGCGCGACATCCTCGGCGACGGCGACGGCGACGGCGACGGTGACGGCGACGCCTCGACCGGCCTGATGTCCACTCAGGTCGCCTACTGGCGGGACGCCCTGGCCGGCATACCCGACGAACTCGCCCTGCCCTTCGACCGGCCGCGCCCCGCCGTCGCCGGCCACCGAGGCCACGACGTCCCGCTCGACGCGCCGGCCGAACTGCACGAGCGGCTTGTGCGGCTGGCCCGCGCCGAGGGCGTGACCGTGTTCATGGTCCTCCAGGCCGCGCTCGCAGTGCTGCTGTCCCGGCTGGGAGCCGGCACGGACATCCCGATCGGCTCGGCGGTCGCGGGCCGCACCGACGAGGCGCTGGACGACCTCGTCGGCTGCTTCGTCAACACCGTGGTGATCCGCACGGACCTGACCGGCGATCCCGAGTTCACCGAGGTGCTGAGCCGGGTCAGGGACGTCACGCTGGGCGCCTTCGCCCACCAGGACGTGCCGTTCGACCGGCTGGTGGAGGAGATCGCCCCGGCGCGCTCCGCCGCCCGCAACCCGCTCTTCCAGACCGTCCTGACCATGCAGAACACCGCCGACGTGGCGCTGGAGCTGCCCGGGCTCGACATCACGCCGGTGCCGGGCGCGCGGCCGGGCGTGAAGTTCGACCTCGACGTCATGGTCACCGAGAAGTTCGACGCGCACGCGCGGCCCGCAGGTCTGACCGGCTCGGTGACCGCCGCGGCCGACCTGTTCGACGCCGCTTCCGCGCGCGGCCTCACCGAACGCTGGCTGCGGGTGCTGTGGGCGGTGACCGGGTCGCCGCGGCTGCGGCTGAGCGCGGTCGACCTCCTCGACGCCGACGAGCGCACCCGGGTCCTGACCAAGTGGAACGACACCGCGGCACCCGCACCGGCCGCCACCGTGGCGGATCTCTTCCTGGCCCAGGCGGCCCGCACACCCGACGCCGTGGCCGTGAGCCACGACGGCACCACGCTGTCCTACGCCCAACTGCGGGCACGCGCCGAGACGATGGCGCGGCACCTGGCCGGCGCCGGCATCGGACCGGAGTCGGTGGTCGCGCTCTGCCTGCCGCCCGGCCCGGACATGATCGCCGCCATCCTGGGCGTCTGGCGCGCCGGCGCCGCCTACCTGCCGCTCGACGCCGGGCAGCCCGTCGAGCGGACCGCGTTCATGCTGGCCGACAGCCGGGCCGTCCTGCTCGTCGCCGCCGACGAGACCGTGGACGACCTCCCGGCGGGACAGGTACGCATCGTCTCCGCCGACGAACTCAGCGAACCAGCAGCGGCGGCGGGGCCGTACCCCGCGGCGCACCCGCACCAACTGGCTTACGTCATCTACACCTCGGGCTCCACCGGCACCCCCAAGGGCGTGGCCGTCACACACGGTTCCCTGGCGAACTACGTGACCTCGGCACACGAGCGGCTGGGCCACGGCGGCGAAGGCACCCGGTACGCGCTGCTTCAGCCGCAGGTCACCGACCTGGGCAACACCATGCTGTTCTGCTCGCTGACCACCGGCGGCGAACTGCACATCCTCGACCCCGACGCCGTACTCGACCCGGCCGCGGTCGCCGACCACCTCACCCGCCACCGCATCGACCACCTGAAGGCCGTCCCCTCGCACCTGGCGGCGCTCGCCGCGCAGACCGGGCCCGAAGGCGTACTGCCCGCCCGTTCGCTGGTGCTCGGCGGCGAGGCCGCGTCCGCCGCCCTGCTCCGCGAACTGCTCGCGGCGGCCGGGGACCGCGAGATCCACAACCACTACGGGCCCACCGAGACCACCGTCGGAGCCACCACCACCCGGCTCACCGCACGCGACGCCGACGACGGCCGCGTCCCGATCGGCACGCCCCTCGCCGGCGTCCGCGCCTACGTCCTCGACGCCTGGCTGCAGCCGGTGCCCGTGGGAGTGCCCGGCGAGCTGTACCTCGCGGGCGCAGGGCTGGCCCGGGGCTACGCGAACCGGCCGGGCCTGACCGGCGAGCGGTTCGTGGCCTGCCCGTTCGGCTCGGGCGAGCGCATGTACCGCACCGGCGACCGGGCCCGGTGGGGTGCCGACGGGCGGCTGGAGTTCGCGGGCCGCACGGACCACCAGGTCAAGATCCGCGGCCACCGCATCGAGCCGGGCGAGATCGAGACCGTACTCGCCGCACACCCCGAGGTGGCCGGCGCCGCCGTCGTCGCCCGCGAGGACACGCCCGGACAGCCCCGCCTCGTCGCCTACGTCGCCCCGGCCGGCCAGGCCGACGCGGACGGCCTCGACGTACGGCTACGGGACCACGTGGCACGCCGGCTGCCCGAGCACATGGTGCCGGCCGCGGTCGTCGTCCTCGGCGAGCTGCCGCTGACGCCGAGCGGGAAACTCGACCGGGCCGCCCTGCCCGAGCCGGAACGCGCCACGAACGGCGGCGCGGGCCGCGGCCCCGAGACCGTGCGGGAGGAAATCCTGTGCGCGGCGTTCGCGCGGGTGCTCGGACTCGACACGGTCGGCCCCGAGGAGGACTTCTTCGCCCTCGGCGGGAACTCGCTGGTGGCGGTGGCCCTGGTGGAGGACCTGCGCACGCGCGGTCTCCCGGTGTCCGTGCGGGCGCTGTTCCTCACCCCGACGGCCGCCGGACTCGCCGCCGTCGCGGGACCACGGCAGGCGGACGTACCGGCCAACCGGATACCCGACGGCGCGACCGGGATCACCCCCGCCATGCTGCCGCTCGCCGAACTCGACGAGGACGACATCGCCCGGATCGTGGCCCACGTCGACGGCGGCGCCGCGAACGTGGCCGACGTGTACCCCCTCGCGCCTCTCCAGGAGGGCATGCTCTTCCACCACCTGGCGCGCGCCGAGGGCGACACCGACGTCTACATGCGGTCCGTGGTGCTGGAGTTCGACTCGCCGCAGCGGCTCGACGCGTTCCTCGCGGCGCTCCAGCAGGTGGTGGACCGGCATGACATCTACCGCACGGCGATCGTCTCCGAAGGGCTGCGCGAACCGGTGCAGGTGGTGTGGCGCCGCGCCGAGGTCCCCGTCCAGTACGTCGAACGCGACCCCGTCCGGGACCCGGCCGGGCAGCTCCTCGACGCCGGCGGCACCTGGCTCGCACTCGACCGTGCGCCGCTGCTGAGCGTGCACGTCCTCACCGAGCCCGGCGACGGGCCCCGCACCGCGCTGCTGCGCGTCCACCACATGACGGGCGACCACACGACCGTCGGGCTGCTCCTCGGGGAGATCCGAGCGTTCCTCACCGGCCAGGGGCAGCGGCTGCCCGCGCCACTGCCGTACCGCGACTTCGTCGCGCAGGCCCGGCTCGGCACGCCCGCCGAGGAACACGAGCGCTACTTCGCGGGACTGCTCGGCGATGTCACCGAACCCACCGCCGTGTTCGGCCTGCTGGACGTGCGCGGCGACGGCGCCACCGCGGCGCGCGCCGGCCGGCCGGTCGACGGCCAGGTGGCCGGGCGGGTGCGCGAGGCCGCCAGAACGCTGGGCGTCAGCCCCGCCACGCTCTTCCACCTGGCCTGGGCACGGGTGCTCGCCGCCGTGTCGGGCCGCGACGACGTCGTCTTCGGCACCGTGCTCACCGGCCGTATGACCGCGGGCGCGGGCGCGGACCGGACACCGGGACTGTTCCTCAACACCCTGCCCCTGCGGGTCCGCATCGACGGCGGCGCCGTGACCGGGGCGCTGGACGCGCTGCGCCGGGGCCTCGCCGAACTGCTGGAGCACGAGCACGCCCCGCTGGCCCTGGCCCAGAAGGCGAGCGCCGTGCCGGGCGGTGGCCCGCTGTTCACCTCGATCCTCAACTACCAGCACGGCCGCACCATCACCGAGACCGGCACCGGCCTCGAAGGCATCACCGTGAGCTACGCCCAGGAACGCACCAACTACCCCGTCACGCTGATCATCCGCGACGTCGGAACCGGCTTCGCCGTGACCGTCGACGCGGTGGCACCGGCCGACCCCGACCGCATCCTGACGCTGCTGCACACCTGCCTGGACAACCTGGTCACGGCGCTGGGCGACGCCCCGCACAGGCCGTTCACCGCGGTCGGCGTGCTCGACCCGGCCGAACGCCACCGGCTCGCCCACGAGTGGAACCGGACCGCCGCGCCGACGCCGGAACCGACGGTGCCGCAACTCATCGCCGCCCAGGCGGCACGCACCCCCGACGCCACGGCCGTGGTCTGCGGCGGCGCCGAGATCCGCCAGCGCGAGCTTCAGGCTCGCGCCCACCGCCTGGCGCACCATCTGCGCGGCCTCGGCGTCGGACCGGAGAGCGTCGTGGCGCTGTGTCTGCCTCGCGGCATCGACGCGGTCGCCGCGATCCTCGGCGTGTGGCACGCCGGGGCGGCCTATCTGCCGCTCGACCCGGCCCACCCCGCCGCCCTGCTCGGCCACATGCTCACCGACAGCCGGGCCGTCGCCCTCATCGGCACCACCGACGTACTGGACGACATGCCGACGACGGGCCCCCTGCACACCCTCGCCCTCGACGACCCGGCCGTCGCGGCGGCCATCGACGCCCAGCCGGACACGCCACCGGAGGCCGGCACGGACCCCGGCAACCTGGCGTACGTCATCTACACCTCCGGTTCCACCGGGCGGCCGAAGGGCGTCGCCGTCACGCACGCGGCACTCGCGAACTACGTGGCCCACGTGCCGCCC
Organism: Streptomyces sp. NL15-2K; assembly: GCF_030551255.1. Lineage (GTDB taxonomy): Bacteria > Actinomycetota > Actinomycetes > Streptomycetales > Streptomycetaceae > Streptomyces. Next base: position 1,240,536 of record NZ_CP130630.1, on the reverse strand, counting down.
CGGCTCGGCTTCGGCGAACCTGGCGCACGGTACGCGCTGCTGCAACCCGTGACCACGGACCTCGGCAACACGGTCCTGTTCGCCGCCCTCGCCACCGGCGGCGAACTACACGTGCTGGACGCGGCCGACGTGACCGATCCGCTCGCCGTCACCGGCTACCTGGCAAGACACCGCATCGACCACGTGAAGATGGTCCCCTCCCACCTGGCCGCACTGGGCTCCTCCGGCGACCTGCGGTGGCTGCTCCCACACAGGACGCTCGTGCTGGGCGGCGAGGCCGCTACCCCCGACTGGCTCGGGCAACTCCTCGAAGCGGCCGGCGACCAGCCGGTGTTCAACCACTACGGCCCGACGGAAACCACCATCGGCGTCGTCACCGGCCGCCTGGACGCCGCGTCCGTCACCGGCGACGCGGTCCCCATCGGCACCCCGGTGGGCAACACGGCGATGTACGTACTCGACGACGCGCTGCAACCCGTGCCCGTCGGCGCGCCCGGCGAACTGTACGCGGCCGGCGCGCAGTTGGCGCGCGGCTACCTGGGCCGCCCCGGCCTGACGGCACAGCGGTTCGTGGCCGGCCCGTTCGGCGACGGCGCACGGATGTACCGCACCGGGGACCGCGCACGCTGGAACACCGAGGGGGTCCTCGAATACCTCGGCCGGGCCGACGACCAGGTCAAGATCCGCGGGTTCCGGGTGGAGCCCGGCGAAGTGCGGGCCGTGTTCCTGTCGCACCCGGCCGTCGACCGGGTCGCCGTGATTGTCCGCGAGGACGTCCCGGGCGACAGACGCCTCACCGCGTACGTCGTCCCGGCCGACCGCGACGCCGGAACCGACCGCGACGCGCTCGCCGAGGCGGTACGGCGGCTCGCCCGGGATGAACTGCCGCCGCACATGGTGCCCGCCGCGGTCGTCGTCCTCGACACCCTGCCGCTGACCGCCAACGGGAAACTGGACCGCGCCGCCCTGCCCGCGCCCGACCGCGCGGCCGCCGCCGGCGCGGGACCTCGGCCGGCCAACGCCCGTGAAGAGGCGCTGTGTTCGGCGTTCGCGGAAATCCTCGGGTTGCCGGCGGTCGGCGTGCGGGACGACTTCTTCCTCCTCGGCGGGCACTCGCTCCTCGCGACCAGGCTGGTCAGCCGGGTCCGGGTGCTGCTCGGCGAGGAACTGCCCATCCAGGAGCTGTTCGACAAGCCCACACCCGCCGCGCTCGCGGCGTGGCTCGCGGACCGCGAGGGCGACGACCGGCAGACCAGGCCCAGGCTGCGGCCGATGCGCGCCTGAACGCGGCAGGCCCCGCAGGGCACATGGCCTGCGGGGCGCCTTGAGCCGCCTGCGGAGCAGAGTCTCCAGCTCGCTGAGGGTGCGGGCGGCCAGGTTGGCCAGGCTCCGCTTGATGTGCGCCCACAGGCTCTCCACCGGGTTGAGGTCGGGCGCGTACCCGGGCAGCAGGACCACTGTCAGCCAGTCCCGCTCGGCAACAAGTGCCTTCATCGTCTTGGAGATGTGGGTGCTCAGCCGGTCCCACACCACGATCGGCGGGGCCTTCAGCAGTTGGTGGGCGCCATCCAGCAGGTGGATGTAGTCCTTCTCGCCCAGTGAGCGACGCTCGCCCGATCTGTACGCTGCGGCCCATCCGGTGCAGCAGCCGGGTGACCCCGGAGACGCTGTAGGAGATGTGGAACTTCCGCCCGATCAGCGTGCGCACCCGGGCGGCGGTCCACACCTGGTCGTCCGCCACGCCCTCCTCGAAGAGGTCAACGGCCCGAGTCCGGACCTCTTCCCGGCGCCTGCGCTGCTCGGCGGTCAGCCCGCCCCCCGTCCGGATACCGCATGCCTCCGGCGTACCAGCTCGGACGGACCACGTCACCGGTCCCGACACAGATCCGAACCCTGAAAGGCCGAAGTCAGTCAGTGTCCGACAGGGCCACCAGTACCCGCCGCGTCCCTTCGAACGGCCGCCGGCCGTGCGCGAGCAGGACGTTGTCGATGAGCAGTACGTCGCCGTCGCGCCAGTCGACGTCCACGGCGTGCTCCAGCCCACGGCCGAGGATCTGCGTGATGTACGCGTCCGGGATCGGCGTGCCGTCGGCGAACGTCACGTACTGCGGGAACTCGTCCGGCGTGAGGATGTCGTACAGCTCCGCCGACGCCTCGTCGCCGAGCCCCGCCGGATGCCACTGGTCCGCCTGGTTGAACCAGACCTCGGCACCGGTCACCGGGTGCTTCACCGTGGCGGGACGGAGCTGGACGACGCGCAGGCCGTCCTCGTTCCACTCCCACTCGGCCCGCGACTCCCGCAGAAACGCCTCGACCGCCCGGCGGTCGTCCGTCTCGAAGGTGTCCTGCCAGCTCTTCCCGAATCCGAGCCCGTCGTGCAGGTTCTGGACATAACGAATGCCGCCCGCGAACGCGTCCCGGACCTCCGCGTCCAGCGAGCCCAGCCACAGCTCACCGTCCAGCACCGGGGTCGCACCGCCCCGCTCCGCCGCCTTCTCGCAGTAGAACGCGAGCCGGGTGGGCCAGCGGTGGGCGTAACTCAGCTCGTTGTGCATGGAGATCGTGTACTGCTGCGGATACTCGGTCGACGTGTAGAGGTTGCCGCCGACCTTGGTGCGCGGAGAGTTGCCGTGCACATACGGCAGGCGGTCCGGCACCAGCCGGGCGAACACCGCGTCCACGGCGTCCGGCGTGACACCGAAACCCCTGAAGACGAGCGCCTTGTGCTCCACGAGCAGCTCGGTCAGCCGCCCCGCGCCCAACTCGTCCAGCAGAACGCCGAGTTCCGGCGCACCGGCTTCGTCACTGGTGATCTCGTACGGCTGCCAGGTGTCGTCCAACACGTCCCTCCCCAACCCGCGGTGGCTAAATCCTTGCCTTCTTCGCCTTCTTGTCCGGACCGTTCGGCGTGCCGTTGGGGACCTGGCCGGCGAACTGCGTGCGGTACAGCTCGGCGTAGAGGCCGTCGGCGGCCAGCAGTTCGCCGTGGGTGCCCCGTTCACGTATGCGGCCGCCGTCCAGGACGAGGATCTGGTCGGCCTCCAGGATCGTGGCCAGCCGGTGGGCGATGACCAGCGACGTACGGCCCGACAGCGCGGTCCTGAGTGCTCGTTGGATCGCCGCCTCCGACTCGGAGTCCAGGTGCGCGGTGGCCTCGTCGAGGATGACGACCGGCGGCGACTTCAGCAGCAGCCGGGCCAGCGCGACGCGCTGCTTCTCACCGCCGGACAGCCGGTACCCGCGGTCGCCGACCACCGTGTCCAGACCGTCCGGTAGCGCCGAGACCGTCTCCCAGATCCTGGCCGCCTCGCACGCCGCGACCAGCTCGTCCTCACCGGCGTCCGGCCGGGCGTACAGCAGGTTGGCCCGGATCGTGTCGTGAAACATGTGCGCGTCCTGGGTGACGATGCCGACCGTGTCGTGCAGGGAGCGCAGCGTCAGCTCCCGTACGTCGTGACCGCCGATGCGCACCGTCCCCGCCATGGGGTCGTACAGCCGCGGAACCAGATTGGTGACCGTGGTCTTGCCGGCGCCCGACGGGCCCACCAGCGCGGTGAGCTTTCCGGCGGGAGCCCGGAAGCTCACCCCGTCCAGGACCACGGCGTTGTCGCCGCGCTCCGGCGACGGCAACGCGATCGTCTCCAGGGAGGCCAGCGACACCTCGTCGGCGGCCGGATACCGGAACGCCACCCCGTCGAACTCGATGTCCGGGGTGGCGTCGGTATCGGCGGGCAACGGCCGGGCGGCCGGCGCCTCGTCGATGAGCGGCTTCAGGTCCAGCACCTCGAAGACACGGTCGAAACTGACCAACGCGATCATGACGTTGACCTGCATGTTGGACAGCTGGTTGAGCGGCCCGTACAGCCGCATCAGCAGCGTCACCATCGCCACCAGGGTGCCGATCTGGAGCCCGCCGTCGATGGTGAGCACGCCGCCGAGGCCGTAGACCAGCGCGCTGGTCACCCCGGCGATCAGCGTCATGATCACGAACAGCATCCGCCCCCACACCGCCGTCGTGACGGCGACGTCCCGCACCTGGGACGCCTTGCGCGCGAACCGCTCGGCCTCCTCGTCCGGCCGGCCGTACAGCTTCGCCAGCATCGCGCCGGACACGTTGAACCGCTCGTTCATCATCGAGCCCATGTCGGCGTTCAGCCCCATGCCCTGCCGGGTCAGCCGCTGGAGCCTGCGGCCCACCAGCTTCGCGGGCAGCAGGAAGAACGGCACCACCACCAGAGCGGCCACGGTGATCTGCCACGACAGGTAGAACATCATTGCCAGCACCAGAACCAGCGTCAGCAGCGTCGACACCGTCTGCGACAGCAGCGTCGTGATCGCCTGCTGCGCCCCCACCACATCCGTGTTGAGCCTGCTGACCAGGGCGCCCGTCTGCGCGCGGGTGAAGAACGCCAGCGGCTGCCGCTGGACGTGCTCGAACACCCGGCAGCGCAGGTCGAAGACGATGCCCTGGCCGACCCGGCCCGAGAACCAGGTCTGCGTGAAAATCGCCAGCACGTCCACCAGCGACAGCGCAGCGATGGCCACGGCCAGCCCCACCACGAGCCCTTTCCTGCCCGGTGTGATCCCGTCGTCGATGATCACCTTCAGCAGCAGCGGGCTCGTCGCCGTGATGGTCGCGCTCACGGCCGTCATCAGCATGACCACTGCCAGCGACCAGCGGTACCGCAGGGCGAACGGGACGATGCGCCGCACCGTGCCGGGCGTGATCCTCTGCTTGGTGATCGAGCTGTCGACGCCCAGCGGCATCGGGCCCATGCGCGGGCCGCCCATCATGGCCACGAAATTTCCTTCCGGCCGAGGCTGACGGTTAGCGACCGTACCCGCGAAGCCAAGGGCTGGGAACGCGTGCACTGCCCCGGCGGTTGCGACCGGCTGTCCAACCACGGCATCGCCACAGTTGAACACCCGGTCCCGAGGTCCCAACACGATGCGCTAACCGCCGGGAAACCTGCCGCACCCCAGCCTGAACACATGCAGACGATGTCAACACGGAGGCCCAGCCATGAGCGAGCCTGAGGCCACGGCCCCGGCGCGGCAGCAGGAACCGGAGCCGGAGCGGACGCAGGAACCGGAGCCGGAGCGGACGCAGGAGCAGCAGCACGAGGAGGCGCAGGCGTCGAAGCGCCGACGCCGCCGGGTGTTCCGGGTACTGGTGGGCGGGACCGTGGTGCTCGCGGTCGGAGCGGCGGGCGTGGTGTACGCGGCGCAGGACGAAGGCGGCACGAAGACGGCGAAGACCTCCACACTGCCGACGGCGGAAGTGGTCCGCACCGACATGGTCAACACCACCGATGTCGACGGCACGCTCGGCTACACGGGCAGCCGCCCCGTGCTCGCCGAGGGCGGCGGACGCATCACCGCGCTGCCCGCCGCCGGCGACGTCATCAGGCGCGGCGACAGGGTCTACGGCAAGGACGGCCACGACGTACCGCTGTTCATCGGAACCACCCCGTTCTGGCGGGAGTTGAAAGTGGGGATGACGCGTGGCTACGACGTGCTGGAGCTGGAGCGCAACCTGACCTCGCTCGGCTACGGCGACTACCTCAGCGTCGACCGCACCTTCAGCACGTCCACCGCCAGAGCCGTCAAGGAGTGGCAGGACGACCTGAACGTGACCGAGTCCGGCGTGGTCAAGCCCGGCGACGTGGTGATGCAGACCGGCGAGATCCGGGTCACCAAAATCAGCGCGATCCTGGGCACCCCCGCCGCCGGCGAGGTGCTCACCGCCAGCGGCACCGAACGGCGCATCACCGTCGACCTGCCCGTCAGCGACCAGGACATGGCCAAGAAGGGCGCCAAGGTGAAGGTGACCCTGCCGGGCGGGAAGACCACCACCGGCCGTGTCTCCTCCATCGGCAAGGTCGCGACCGCCGGCGACACCAACGCCCAGTCGCAGACCGGCGAAGGCACCCAGAACGCCACCATCCCCGTCTACATCACCCTCGACAACAAGAAGAGCGCCGGTGACCTGGACGGCGCCCCGGCCACAGTCGGCTTCACCAGCACCGAGCACAAGAACGCGCTGGCCGTACCGGTCAACGCGCTGCTGGCGTCCGCGGACGGCAGCTACGAGGTGAACGTCGTGACCGCCGCCGGGACCGTCCGCGCCGTGCCCGTGAAACTCGGCATCTTCGAAGGCGACAACGTCGAGGTGACGGGGAACCTCACGCCGGGCATGAAGGTGCAGGTGCCCAAATCATGAGCGACACCACCCGCACCACCGCCGGGGGAACGAGCGGTCCGGGCACCACCCCGGTCATCGCGGTCGACAACGCCACCAAGGAATACCCCGGCGGCGTACGCGCGGTGCGCCACGTGTCCCTCGCCGTCCACCCCGGCGAACTCGTCGCGATCCTCGGCCCGTCCGGCTCCGGAAAGTCGTCACTGCTGAACCTGATGGGGACGCTGGACAAGCCGACCACCGGCCGCGTCCTCATCCAGGGACACGACGTCGCCAAACTGCCCGACCGGCGGCTCGCCGCGGTACGCGCCCGCTGGATCGGGTTCGTGTTCCAGCAGTTCTTCCTCACCCCTCACCTGTCCGCCGTCGACAACGTCGCCACCGGGCTGCTCTACCACGGCATCCCGCCACGGGAACGGCGCAAGCGGGCCCAGGCCGCGCTGGAACGCGTCGGCCTCGGACACCGCCTCGACCACCGCCCCAACCAGATGTCCGGCGGCGAGAAACAGCGCGCCGCGATCGCCCGCGCCGTCGTAGGCAACCCGCCGCTGCTGCTCGCCGACGAACCGACCGGCAACCTCGACACGGCGTCCGGCGCCGGCGTGCTCGACCTGCTCGGCGAACTGAACCGCGACGGCACCGCCGTCGTAGTGATCACCCACGACCTGGAGGTCGCGGCCTCACTGCCGCGCCGCCTGGAGATCCGCGACGGCCAACTCCACGCCGATACGGGGGTACCGGCATGAAAGCCCTGCCCGAACCGGCCCGGCTGCGCGCCGGCGACCTGGCCTCCGTCGGCCTCGAAGGGCTGCGCGGCCGGCCACTGCGCGCCGTACTGTCCGCGCTCGGCATCGCCATCGGCGTCGCCGCCATGATCGGCCTCGTCGGCATCAGCACCGTCAGCCGAGCCGCGCTCATGGAGGAGATCGAGCAACTCGGCACCAACCTGCTGACCGTCGAACCCGGAACGACACTCACCGGCAAGGACTCGACTCTGCCCGAGAACGCCGAGAGCATGGTCTCCCGCATCCCCGGCGTCACCGGAGTGTCGGCGACCGGCCTGGTGGAGGACGCGACCGCCCGCCGCACCGACAAAATCTCCTCCGCGACGACCAGCGGCATTGCCGTCCAGGCCACCCGCACCAACCTGCTCGGCACTCTCGGCGGCACCGTGCAGTCCGGCGCCTTCCTCAACGCCGCCACCAGCCAGTACCCGTCCGTCGTACTCGGCTCGACCGCCGCCGAACGGCTCGGCATCGACCGCGCCGGCGCGCACGTCTACATCGACGGACAGTGGTTCAAGGTCGTCGGCGTCCTCGAAGAGGTCGCCCTCGCCCCCGAGATCGACCGCTCCGCCCTCATCGGCTGGTCGTACGCGGAACGGCTCGGATTCGACGGCAACGTCACCACCCTCTACGAACGCTCCACCGAGGAGACCGTGGGGGCCGTGCGCAGCGTGCTCGGCTACACCGTCAACCCCCAGCACCCGGAAGAGGTCCAGATCAGCCGCCCCTCGGACGCGCTGACCGCCCAGGCCGCCGCCGAACGCACCTTCAACGCGCTGTTCTTCGGCCTCGGCGCCATCGCCCTGCTGGCCGGCGGCGTCGGCATCGCCAACATCATGGTCATCTCCGTGCTGGAGCGGCGCCAGGAAATCGGACTGCGCCGTTCGCTCGGCGCAACGCGCGGACAGATCCGGCTCCAGTTCCTCACCGAGTCCGTGACCCTGTCGGCGCTCGGCGGCGCCGCGGGAGTGCTCATCGGACTGGCCACCTGCCTCGGTTACGCCGTCTACCGCGACTGGCCCCTCGCCCTGCCCGGCCAGGCCATCGTCGGCGGTGCCCTCGCCGCCGTCACCATCGGCGCCCTGGCCGGCGTGTATCCGGCACGCCGAGCCGCCAACCTGACGCCCACCGAGGCGCTCGCCACAAGCTGACCGGTACATCCCCCGGCCGGTCACCAGGGGTGCCCCCGTGCCCGCTCACGCGGACACGGGGGCACCCCGCTTTTCGTATGCCGACCCAACCCCGCCAGCTCTCGTAAGAGACCGGTTAACGACGACGGTCACCGGCGGGAAACCTCCCGGCGGCCACTGTGGTGAGCATGAAGACACAGACTTTCGCCGCGGTGGCCCTCGCGGCCGCCGCCATGTTCGGGATGACCGCGTGCGGCGGTGACGACTCGTCCAACAACGGGGCCGGCGCCTCGCAGGCCGACCAGGACCGCATGGAGAAGTTCGCCAACTGCATGAAGAAGCAAGGCGTCGAGGTCCCCGACGCGGCTCCCGGAGAGGGCGGCGGGGAAATGGTCCCCGTCTCCGGTTCCAGCGCCGAACACGAAGCGGCACGGGCGGCCTGCGCGAAGTACGCCCCCAGCGACGACGCCAACGAGGACATCACGGAAGCCGACCAGGACCGCGTCCTGAAGAAGGCCGAGTGCCTGCGCGGCCAGGGCGTGAACGCCAAGGACCCCAAGCCCGGCACCCTGGACATCAGCGTCGAGGGCTCCGGAGTCTCCCAGGAGAAGCTCGTCGAGGCGTTCTCCTACTGCAACAAGCAGGTTGGGGGCGAGCAGAACTGACCGTGGTGGAGGCCCCCGGGGAACCTCCCGGAAAGCGGGGCCACCTCGCTCGCGTGTCGGCATCGGCCGCGGTCCAGCCCGGAACGACCGGGCGGAACCGCGGCCGAACCGCGTTCCGCCCGGGCCATACCAGGCCTTGTTCAACTGCGTAATCGCCTCGGTTGAACAGCACCCTCTCCTTCCATTTGGGCATGCCTTGCCCAACATCCGCAGATGAGCTGGAATGACCGAGCCGACCGGGCCCGGACATATGCCTGGGCGGACCTGCGGTGTGCGTTCGATGCGCAAAGGAGAGGCATTGATGATCCCGTTGTCGTTCGCACAGCGCCGGCTCTGGTTCCTGGCCAGGCTGGAGAATTCGAGCCTCACCTATAACAACGTCATCACCTTGGTGATGCACGGCCCGCTGAATGTCGCAGCGCTCGACGCGGCCATACGGGATTTGCTGAAGCGCCACGAATCGCTGCGCACGGTATTTCCCGACGTGGACGGCGAGCCTTATCAGCGAATCCTCGATCCGGCCGAGTTCGACTGGGAAATGGCCGTACGGCAGGTCGCGCCGGAGGATGTCGCCGACGCCCGCCAGGAGGCGGCCCGCGCCACATTCGACCTGTCCTCCGAGGTGCCCGTCCGCGCGACGCTGCTCACCACCGCGCCGGACGAGCACGTACTGATCCTGGTCCTGCACCACATCGCCACCGACGCCTCGTCCCACCGCCCACTGGGCCGTGACCTGTCGGCGGCGTATGCGGCGCGGCTGCGGGGCGAGGCTCCGGAGTGGGAGCCGCTGCCGGTGCAGTACGCGGATTACGCGCTGTGGCAGCGGGAGTTGCTGGGAGAGGAGTCCGACCCGGAGAGCCGGATCTCGGTCCAGCTGGACTACTGGCGGCGGCAACTGGCCGATACGCCTGAGGAGTTGGCGTTGCCGGTGGACCGGCCGCGGCCGGCGGTGGCGAGCCCGTTCGGTCACCGGGTGCCGGTGCGGGTGCCGGCGGAGGTGCACCAGCGGCTGGCGGAGCTGGCCCGCGCTGAGAGTGTGACGGCGTTCATGGTGCTTCAGGCGGCGCTGGCGGTGACGCTCTCGCGGCTGGGGGCCGGGACGGACATCCCGGTGGGTTCGGCGGTGGCGGGTCGTACCGATGAGGCGCTGGACGATCTGATCGGCTTCTTCGTCAACAACCTGGTGATCCGTGGGGACTTGTCGGGTGATCCGGAGTTCCGTGCTGTGCTGGGCCGGGTGCGGGAGGCGAGCCTCGGCGCTCTGGCCCACCAGGATGTGCCGTTCGAGCGGCTGGTGGAGGCGCTGACGCCCGAGCGGTCCTTGAACCGGCACCCGCTGTTCCAGGTCATGCTGACCGTGCAGAACGCGGCCGAGGCCGTGCTGGAACTGCCCGGGGTCGCTGTGGAGCCGCTGCCGTCGAATCTGCCGGTGGCCAGGTTCGACCTCGAACTGATGATCGAGGAACGGTTCGACGAGCACGGCCGCCCCGACGGGCTGACCGGCTTCCTCGTCGGAGCGGACTCGCTGTTCGACGCGCCGACGGTGGCGAGGGTCGCGGAGTCGTTCCAGCGGGTGCTGGGGGCGGTGGTCGGTGATCCGGGTGTTCGGCTGCATGCGGTGGATGTGCTGGGTGCGGGTGAGCGGGAGCGGGTGCTGGTCGGGTGGAATGACACGGCTGGGGTGGTGGAGTCGGGGACTTTGTCTGAGTTGTTTGCGGCTCGGGTGCGGCGGTCGCCGGATGCGGTGGCGGTGGTGTTTGAGGGTGTGGAGTTGTCGTATGCGGAGTTGGATGTGCGGGCGGGGCGGCTGGCTCATCATCTGGTCGGTCGGGGTGTGGTTGCGGGGTCGACGGTGGCGGTGGTGTTGGAGCGTGGGGTTGAGCTGGTTGTTGCGTTGTGGGGGGTGTTGAGGGCGGGGGCGGCGTATCTGCCGGTGGATCCGGGTTATCCGGCGGAGCGGGTGGCGTTGTTGTTGGAGGATGCGGCGCCGGTGGTGGTGCTGGATGATGCGGAGGCTGTGGCCCGGGTGTCGACAGGCCAGGGCGGGGTTGTTGCGGGGCCTGTTTCGGTGGATGTGCGGCAGGCGGCGTATGTGATCTATACGTCGGGTTCGACGGGGCGGCCGAAGGGGGTTGCGGTCTCTCATCGGAGCGTTGTGAACCGGTTGGTGTGGATGCGGGATCGGTATGGGATCGGTGCGGGGGATCGGGTGTTGCAGAAGACGCCGGCGGTGTTCGACGTGTCGGTGTGGGAGTTGGTCGGGACTGTGGTGTGGGGTGCGACGCTGGTGGTCGCGCGTCCCGGTGGGCACCGTGATCCGGGTTATGTGGCGGATGTGATCCGTGAGCAGTGTGTCAGTGTGGTGCATTTCGTGCCGTCGATGCTGGACGCGTTCTTGCAGGCGGGTGCTGGTGGGCTGGGGAGTCTGCGGCATGTGGTGTGCAGTGGCGAGGCGTTGTCCCTGCCCACGCAGAAGCAGTTCTTCGAGGCGTTCACCGGAGTGGAACTGCACAACCTGTATGGGCCGACGGAGGCGGCGGTTGACGTCACCGCCTGGGCGTGCGATCCCGCGCAGACAGACGGTCCGGTGCCGATCGGCGAACCGGTGGCCAACACCCAGGTCTTCGTGCTGGATGAGTATCTGGTTCCGGTGCCGGTCGGGGTTGCGGGTGAGTTGTATCTGTCCGGGGTTCAGTTGGCCCATGGGTATGTCGGTCGCCCGTCGCTGACCGGTGAGCGCTTCGTGGCTTGCCCGTACGGCATGGGCGGTGAGCGGATGTACCGGACCGGGGACTTGGTGAAGTGGACCGGCGATGGCCAGTTGGTGTTCCTGGGCCGGGCGGACGAGCAGGTGAAGATCCGTGGGTTCCGGATCGAGCCGGGTGAGATCGAGGCCGTACTGCTGGAGCATCCGGGTGTGGGTCAGGTCGCGGTGGTGGCCCGCGAGGACGTACCGGGCGACAAGCGACTGGTCGCCTACGTCGTTTCGGCTCAGCCTGACGAAATCGACGGTCTGCTGGCGTTCGCCGCCGGGCGGTTGCCGGAGTACATGGTTCCCTCCGCGTTCGTGACGCTGGCCGAGCTGCCGGTCACCGTCAACGGCAAACTGGACCGACGCGCCCTGCCGGCACCGGAGTACGTCACCGGCCCGGGCCGCGCACCGGCCACCGTCCACGAAGAGATTCTCTGCGCGGCCTTCGCGGACGTCCTGGGACTGGAGTCGGTCGGCGTCGACGACGGCTTCTTCGCGTTGGGCGGGCACTCACTCCTCGCCGTGCGGCTGATCTCGCGGATACGTGCCGTGCTGGGCATCGAATTGCCGCTACGGGCGCTGTTCGAGGTGCCGACGGTCGCCGGGGTGGCGGCACGGTTGGCCGAGGCGGCTGGGCAGGTTCGTACGCCGTTGCGGGCTGCGGCGCGTCCGGAGCGGGTGCCGTTGTCGTTCGCGCAGCGCCGCCTGTGGTTCCTGGCCCAGCTCGAAGGGCCGAGCCCGGCGTACAACATCGCGGCGCCGATCCACCTGAGCGGTGAGGTGGACGCCGCGGTGCTGGCGGAGGCGTTCCGGGATGTGATCGCGCGGCACGAGTCGCTGCGGACGCTCTTCCCGGCCGTGGACGGAGAGCCGTACCAGCAGATTCTCGACCCGCACGATCTCGACTGGGACCTGGAAGTGTCCAGGGTGGAGTCCGGTGAGTCGGCCGATGCCGTGGGCCGGGCGATGAGGTATGCCTTCGATCTTGCCGCCGAACTGCCCGTCCGGGCCTGGCTGTTCGAGGCCGGACCGGACGATCGGCTTCTGGTGGTGGTGCTGCATCACATCGCCTCCGACGGCTGGTCGATGGGGCCGCTGGCCCGGGACCTGTCGGTGGCGTACGAGGCGAGGTCGCGTGGCGAGGCCCCGGCGTGGGAGCCGCTGCCGGTGCAGTACACCGACTACACCCTCTGGCAGCGGGAACTGCTGGGCGACGAGGCCGATCCGGACAGCCGGCTCGCGACCCAGATCGACTACTGGCGGCGGACGCTGGCCGGGGCGCCGGACGAGCTGGCGCTGCCCACGGATCTGCCGCGGCCTGCGGTGGCGAGCCGTCGCGGGCACCGGGTGCCGTTCACGGTTCCGGCCGACATCCACCAGAGGCTGGTGCAGCTCGCCCGCGCCGAGGGCGTCACCCCGTACATGACCCTTCAGGCCGCCCTTGCGCTGCTGCTGTCGCGGCTCGGCGCGGGGACGGACGTACCGATCGGCATCCCGGTCGCGGGGCGCGCCGACGAGGCGCTGGAGGACCTGGTCGGTTCCTTCGTCAACACACTCGTGATCCGCACCGATCTGTCGGGGAATCCGGAGTTCCGGGACGTCCTGACGCAGGTGCGGGAGGCGAGCCTCGAGGCCTTCGCGCATCAGGACGTGCCGTTCGAGCGGCTGGTGGAGGAGCTGGCTCCGGAACGGTCGCTGGCCCGGCATCCGCTGTTCCAGGTGATGCTCACCGTGCAGAACGTCGAGCGCGTCGAGCTGGCATTGCCCGGCGTGGACGTAAGCGCTGGCACGACGGACGCGGTCGCGGCTTCCGCGTCGCGCTACGACCTGCACTTCACCGTCGGTGAGACGTTCGACGACGAGGGGCACCCGGCGGGGCTGCGCGCCCAAGTGACCCTCGCCGCAGACCTGTTCCACGCCGAGACGGCGGAGCGGATGGCGGGCTGGTTCGTCCGGGTGCTGGGGGCGGTTACCGAGAGCGCGGACGTGCGGCTGCGTGCTGTGGACGTCCTCGACGCCCGGGAACGGGACCGGGTGCTCAGCCAGTGGAACGACACGGCGGTGCCCGACGCCCGCCCGGCGGTCACCTCCCTGTTCCAGGACCGGGTGGCCGCGACGCCGGACGCGACGGCCCTGGTGGCCGGCGGCGTAGAGGTGACGTACCGGGAGCTGGACGCGTCCGCCGGGCGGCTGGCCCGCCATCTGCGCGGGCTGGGCGTGGGCCCCGAATCGGTGGTGGGTCTGTGCCTGCCGCGCGGCGCCGAGATGATCACGGCGATCCTGGGCGTGTGGCAGGCCGGCGCGGCCTACCTGCCCATTGACCGCGAACTTCCTTCCGAGCGCCGGGCGTTCATGCTCGCCGACAGTGGTACGCGAGTGCTCCTCACGGACCGCGACACAGGTCCCGCGCTCGCGGAGGCGGAGCGGTCGGTGGGTGTGCCGGTCGTGTGGCTCGACGAGGCGCTGTCCGCCGGGGCCGCCGCGGAGCCCCTGCCCTCCGAGCCGGCCACCGCACCGGACCCTGCGGGCCTGGCCTACGTGATGTACACGTCCGGCTCGACCGGCACCCCCAAGGGCGTCATGGTCACCCACGGATCGCTGGCCAACTACGTCGCCTCGGCGTCCGACCGGCTCGACTGGACGGGCGAGGGCGCGCGGTACGGCCTGCTCCAGCCGCAGGTGACCGACCTGGGCAACACGGTGGTCTTCATCAGCCTGGCCACCGGCGGCCAACTGCACATCCTGGACGCCGAGTCGGTGACCGACCCGGCCGCCGTGACCGGCTATCTCCGGGACCATCGGATCGACTTCGTCAAGGCGGTGCCGTCACACCTGGCCGCACTGTCCGCGGACTCCGGGGTGAACGGCGTACTGCCGGCTCGGTCCCTGGTGCTCGGCGGGGAGGCCGCACCGGCCGCGTGGCTGCGCGACGTCGTCGCGGCGGCTGCCCCCAGGGGACGGCGGGTGTTCAACCACTACGGGCCGACCGAGACCACGATCGGCGTGGCCACGGCCGAGTTGTCGCCGCGCAGTGGCGTGATGCCGATCGGTACGCCGATCGCCAACACCCGTCTGTTCGTGCTGGACGAGGCGCTTCAGCCGGTGCCGGTGGGGGTTGCCGGCGAGCTGTACGTGACCGGTGCCGGGCTCGCGCGCGGCTACGCGGGGCGTGCGGGGCTGACGGCCGAGCGGTTCGTGGCGTGCCCGTTCGGGTCCGGGTCCGGCGAGCGGATGTACCGCACCGGCGACCTGGTGAAGTGGACGCCCGACGGCCAACTGGTGTTCGTCGGCCGCGTCGACACCCAGGTGAAGATCCGCGGCTATCGCGTCGAGCCGGGAGAGGTCGAGGCCGTCCTGCTGGAGCACCCGGCCGTCTCGCGCGCCGCGGTGGTCGCCCGCGCGGACGGTACGGGCGACCAACGGCTGGTCGCCTACGTCGTCCTCGATGACACCGAGCCCGTCGACGGTGACCTGCGGGAGTTCGTCGCGCGTCGGCTGCCCGAGTACATGGTGCCCGCGGCGGAGGTCGTACTCCCCGAACTGCCGCTCACGCCGAACGGCAAGCTCGACCGCAAGGCGCTGCCCGACCCCGGCTCCGAGGACGCCACGAGCACTGGCGCCGGTCGGGAACCGGCGAACGAGACCGAGACGGCGCTCCGCGAAATCTTCGCCCAGGTCCTCGGCCTGGCCACGGTCGGCGTCGACGACAGCTTCTTCGAACTCGGCGGCCACTCCCTGCTCGCGATCCGGCTGCTGTCCCGCATCCGGACCCGGCTGGGCACGGAAGTCAGGATCAGGACGCTCTTCGAGGCTCCGACGGTGGCCGGGCTGGCGGAACGGCTCGCCGGCCCCCGCCGCGACCGGGCCCGCCCGCCGCTCCGCGCCGCCACGCGCCCGGAGCGGGTGCCGTTGTCGTTCGCGCAACAACGCCTCTGGTTCCTGGGCCAGATAGAAGGACCCAGCGCGACGTACAACATCCCCCTCGCGGTCCGGCTGACGGGCGCACTGGACGCCGGGGCGCTGGAAGCGGCGCTGCGGGACGTCATCGCGCGCCACGAGTCACTGCGCAGCGTCTACCGCTCCGCCGACGGCGAGCAGTACCAGCAGATCCTCGACCCGCGCGAACTCGACTGGCACCTCACCGTGACCGACGTGGAGCCCGACGCCCTGGCCGACGCCGTCGCGCACGCCGCGAGCCACACGTTCGACCTGTCGGCGGAGCTGCCGATCCGGGCATGGCTGCTCGAACTGGCCCCCGAAGACCGTGCCTTGGTGCTGGTCATCCACCACATCGCCACCGACGGCTGGTCCCACGCCCCGCTGGGCCGTGACCTGTCGGCGGCGTACGCGGCGCGGGTGCGGGGTGAGGCTCCGACGTTCGAGCCGCTGCCGGTGCAGTACGCGGATTACGCGTTGTGGCAGCGGGAGTTGCTGGGGGAGGAGTCCGACCCGGGGAGTTTGCTGTCGGCGCAGGTGGAGTACTGGCGGCAGGCGCTGGCCGGTGCGCCTGAGGAGTTGGCGTTGCCGGTGGACCGGCCGCGGCCGGCGGTGGCGAGCCATGTGGGTCACCGGGTGCCGGTGCGGGTGCCGGCGGAGGTGCATGAGCGTCTGGCGGAGCTGGCCCGTGCCGAGGGCGTGACGGCGTTCATGGTGCTTCAGGCGGCGCTGGCGGTGACGCTCTCGCGGCTGGGGGCCGGGACGGACATCCCGGTGGGCTCGGCGGTGGCGGGTCGTACCGATGAGGCGCTGGACGATCTGATCGGCTTCTTCGTCAATACGTTGGTGATCCGGACGGATCTGTCGGGTGATCCGGAGTTCCGGGCTGTGCTGGGCCGAGTGCGGGAGGCGAGCCTCGGGGCTCTGGCCCACCAGGACGTGCCGTTCGAGCGGTTGGTGGAGGAGCTTGCTCCGGAACGGTCATTGGCCCGGCATCCGCTGTTCCAGGTGATGCTGACCTTGCGGAACGTGGAACGGGCCGTACTCGAACTGCCCGACGCCGACACCGAGCCGCTGGACGGGTCGGGGACCGCGGCACGGTTCGACCTTGAAGTCCACCTGCACGAGAGCTTCGACGACCAGGGTCGTCCGGGTGGGTTGCATGGCTCGGTGAGCGCGTCGGTGGATCTGTTCGACGCGGGGACGGTTGAGGTGATCGCGGAGCGGTTGGTGCGGGTGCTGGGGACGGTGGTCGGTGATCCGGGTGTTCGGCTGCACGAGGTCGAGGTTCTGGACACGCGTGAGCGGGAGCGGGTGCTGGTCGGGTGGAATGACACGGCTGGGGTGGTGGAGTCGGGGTCCTTGGTGGGGTTGTTCGAGGAGCGGGTGCGGCGGTCGCCGGATGCGGTGGCGGTGGTGTTTGAGGGTGTGGAGTTGTCGTATGCGGAGTTGGATGTGCGGGCGGGGCGGCTGGCTCATCATCTGGTCGGTCGGGGTGTGGTTGCGGGGTCGACGGTGGCGGTGGTGTTGGAGCGTGGGGTTGAGCTGGTTGTTGCGTTGTGGGGGGTGTTGAAGGCGGGGGCGGCGTATCTGCCGGTGGATCCGGGTTATCCGGCGGAGCGGGTGGCGTTGTTGTTGGAGGATGCGGCGCCGGTGGTGGTGCTGGATGATGCGGAGGCTGTGGCCCGGGTGTCGACAGGCCAGGGCGGGGTTGTTGCGGGGCCTGTTTCGGTGGATGTGCGGCAGGCGGCGTATGTGATCTATACGTCGGGTTCGACGGGGCGGCCGAAGGGGGTTGCGGTCTCTCATCGGAGCGTTGTGAACCGGTTGGTGTGGATGCGGGATCGGTATGGGATCGGTGCGGGGGATCGGGTGTTGCAGAAGACGCCGGCGGTGTTCGACGTGTCGGTGTGGGAGTTGGTCGGGACTGTGGTGTGGGGTGCGACGCTGGTGGTCGCGCGTCCCGGTGGGCACCGTGATCCGGGTTATGTGGCGGATGTGATCCGTGAGCAGTGTGTCAGTGTGGTGCATTTCGTGCCGTCGATGCTGGATGCGTTCTTGCAGGTGGGTGCTGGTGGGCTGGGGAGTCTGCGGCATGTGGTGTGCAGTGGCGAGGCGTTGTCCCTGCCCACGCAGGCGCGGTTCTTCGAGGCGTTCGTGGGTGTGGAGTTGCACAACCTGTATGGGCCGACGGAGGCGGCGGTGGATGTCACCGCCTGGGCGTGCGATCCGGCGCAGACAGACGGTCCGGTGCCGATCGGTGCGCCGGTGGCCAACACCCGGGTCTTCGTGCTGGATGAGTATCTGGCTCCGGTGCCGGTCGGGGTTGCGGGTGAGTTGTATCTGTCCGGGGTTCAGTTGGCCCATGGGTATGTCGGTCGCCCGTCGCTGACCGGTGAGCGTTTCGTGGCCTGCCCGTATGCGTCGGCAGGTGAGCGGATGTACCGGACCGGGGACTTGGTGAAGTGGACCGGCGATGGCCAGTTGGTGTTCCTGGGCCGGGCGGACGAGCAGGTGAAGATCCGTGGGTTCCGGATCGAGCCGGGTGAGATCGAGGCCGTACTGCTGGAGCATCCGGGTGTGGGTCAGGCCGCCGTGGTGGCCCGCGAGGACGTGCCGGGCGACAAGCGACTGGTCGCCTACGTAGTGCCGACCGGCCAGGAGGCCGACGGACTGCGGGAGTTGGTGGCTGCGCGGCTCCCGGAGTACATGATCCCGTCCGCGTTCGTCACGCTGGCCGAGCTGCCGGTCACCGTCAACGGCAAACTGGACCGGCGTGCGCTGCCCGCACCGGAGTACACCGCCGGTGCGGGCAGGGGCCCCGTAACCGTGCGGGAAGAGATCCTGTGCGAAGTGTTCGCGCAGGTCCTGGGGTTGGACGTGGTCGGGATGGACGACGACTTCTTCCGGCTCGGTGGACACTCGCTGCTGGTGGTGTCGCTGGTGGAGCGGCTGCGGGCGCGGGGCGTCACCGTACCGGTGCGGGCGCTGTTCGAGACGCCGACCCCGGCCGGCCTGGCAGGTGTGGCTGACACCGGGGCTTTCGTGGTGCCCGAGAACCGCATCCCCGCCGACGCGGAGCAGATCACCCCCGGCATGCTGTCGCTGGTCGAGCTGTCGCAGACGGAGATCGACCGGGTCGTGGCGGCGGTGGAGGGCGGGGCGGCCAACGTCGCGGACGTGTACCCGCTGACGCCGCTTCAGGAAGGCATGCTGTTCCACCACCTGCTGGCCGACGGCGGGACAGACGTCTACGTCACCGCGCAGGTGATGGAGTTCGACACGCGGGAACGCCTGGACTCGTTCGCACGCGTACTGCAACAGGTCGTCGACCGCCACGACATATACCGCACGGCCGTGGTGTGGGAGGGTCTGCGCGAGCCCGTCCAGGTGGTGTCGCGCCGCGCGGTCCTGCCCGTCGTGACGCACGACCTGGCCGCTGCCGACGGCGACCCGGCAACCGCGCTGCTCGCCGCGGCGGGCTCCGTGATGGACCTGGGCCGCGCGCCGCTGATGGACCTGCATGTGGCGGCAGCGCCCGACGGCCGGTGGCTGGGCCTCGTACGGATGCACCACATGGTCCAGGACCGACTGAGCCTGGACGTACTGATCCACGAGCTGCGGGCGATGCTCTCCGAGCGGCAGGACCGGCTGCCCGCGCCGCTGCCCTTCCGCGACATCGTCGCCCGGACCCGGGAAATCCCCACGGTCGAACATGAGCGCTTCTTTGCGGAGTTGCTCAGTGACGTCACCGAGCCGACCGCGCCCTTCGGACATCTCGATGTGCGTGGCGGTGGCATGGATGCGATCTCCGAACTGGTTCCCGTGGATCGAGAGGTCGTCCTCCAGCTGCGGGACGTCGCGCAGCGGCTCGGCGTCAGCCTGGCCACGGTGCTGCACGCGGTGTGGGCGCGGGTACTCGGTGCGCTGACCGGGCGTGACGACGTGGTCTTCGGGACCGTGCTGTTCGGGCGGATGAACGCCGGCGAGGGCACCGGCCGGGTGCTGGGCCCGTTCATCAACACCCTCCCGGTGCGGGTCCGTACCGGGGACGTCGGAGTGCGAGCCGCGATCGAGCAGATGCGCGGCCAGCTGGCGGCGTTGCTGGAGCACGAGCATGCCCCGCTGGCCATCGCCCAGAGCGCCAGCGGGATCGCGGGCAACGCGCCCCTCTTCACCTCGCTGTTCAACTACCGGCACGTATGGCGGGGAGCCGACAATGCCGGACGGCACGGGGCGTTCGAAGGCATCCGCAGTCTGCTGGTCAGGGAAAGGACCAACTATCCGCTGAGCGTGGCCGTGGACGACCTTGACCGCGAAGAGCTGATCATCAACGTGCAGTCGTTCAGCTCGATCGACCCGGGCGCGGTCGGCCGACTGATGCGCACGGCCGTTGAAAACATGGTCACGGCCCTCACCGACACGCTCGACGGCTCCCCGGACGTGGCCCTGCGTGACGTGGACATCCTCGATCCGCGAGAGCGGGACCGGCTCCTCTTTGAGTGGAATGACACGGCGTCGGGTGTGGCGGGTGTGTCGGTGGTGGAGTTGTTCGAGGAGTGGGCTGCCGCTGATCCGGGTGCGGTGGCGGTGGTGGCTGATGGTGTGGAGCTGTCGTATGGGGAGTTGGATGCGGCGGCGAATCGTCTGGCGAATTGGCTGCGGGGGCGGGGTGTGGGCCGGGAGTCGGTGGTGGGTCTGCGTTTGCCGCGTGGCGCGGAGATGATCGTCGGGATTGTGGGGGTGTGGAAGGCCGGGGCGGCTTATCTGCCGGTCGATGCTGGGCTGCCGGCTGAGCGGGTGGAGTTCATGCTGGCTGATGCCGGTGTGGGTGTGGTGATCGGTTCGGACGATCTCGCGGGGGTGGCGGGCGTTTCGGATGCCTCGCCGGGTGTGGTGGGTGATCTGGCGTATGTGATCTATACGTCGGGGTCGACGGGTGTGCCGAAGGGTGTGGCCGTTTCGCATTCCTCGTTGGCGAATTTGGTGGGTGTGTTCGGTCCGGTGATGGGTGCGGGTCCAGGGGTTGGGGTGTTGCAGTTCGCGTCGTTCAGTTTTGACGCGTCGGTGTTGGATGTGGCGGTGGCGTTGTCGTCCGGTGCTGCTTTGTGGGTCGCCAGTGACGGGCAGCGGGAGCAGCCTCGGCGGTTGCGGGAGTTGGTGGGGGTGCGGGCGGCGAGTGTGGTGCCGTCGTTGCTGGGGGTGCTGGAGCCGGAGGATCTGGCACGGGTGGAGACCCTGTTGGTGGGTGCTGAGGCGATCAGTGAGGTGGCGGCGCGGCGTTGGTCGGTGGGGCGTCGGCTGGTGAACACCTATGGGCCGACTGAGGCGACGGTGATGGTGGCGGCCGAGGTGGTGGAGGCGGGGCGTTTGGGTCCGGTGCCGTTCGGGCGGCCGATTGCCAATACCCGTTTGTACGTTCTCGACGAGGCACTTCAGCCGGTGCCGGTCGGGGTCAGGGGTGAGTTGTATGTGGCGGGTGCCGGGCTGGCGCGGGGGTACGTCCGTCGTCCGTCGCTGACGGGTGAGCGGTTTGTGGCGTGCCCGTACGGCTCTGGTGGCGAGCGGATGTACCGGACCGGGGACCTGGCGCACTGGACTGCCGATGGGCAGTTGGTGTTCGCCGGGCGTGCCGACGCGCAGGTCAAGGTGCGCGGTTTCCGTATCGAGCCCGGTGAGATCGAGGCCGTACTGCTGACGCGTCCGGACGTCGCCCAGGCCGCCGTCGTGGTTCGTGAGGACGCGTTGGTGGCGTATGTGGTGCCGGTTGGCCAGGAGGCCGGTGGGCTGCGGGAGTTGGTGGCTTCGCGGTTGCCGGAGTACATGGTTCCGGCGGCGTTCGTCATGCTGGCGGAGTTGCCGTTGACCGCGAACGGCAAGCTGGACCGTCAGGCGTTGCCGGCTCCGGAGTACGCCACAGGTGCGGGACGTGCCCCGGCCACGGTGCGGGAGGAGATTCTCTGCGCGACCTTCGCCGAAGTACTGGGCGTGGAGAGGGTCGGGGTCGACGACAACTTCTTCCAGCTCGGTGGGCATTCGCTGCTTGCGGTGCGGCTCGTTGAGCGGTTGCGGGCTCGGGGTGTGTCCGTGTCGGTGCGGGCGCTGTTCGAGTCGCCCACCCCGGCCGGTTTGGCGGGCGCGGCCGGCGTCGGGTCGGTGGAGGTTCCGGAGAATCTGATCCCCGCCGGTGCGGAGCAGATCACGCCGGACATGCTGCCGCTGGTCGAGCTGTCGCAGGCCGAGATCGACCGGGTGCTTGCGACGGTCGACGGCGGGGCCGCGAACGTGGCCGACATCTATCCACTGGCCCCGCTCCAGGAAGGCATGCTCTTCCACCACCTGCTGGCCGGTGAAGACCAGGACAAATACGTGACGAGGCGGGTGGTGCAGCTCGACTCCCGGGCTCGGGCGGAGGAGTTCGTCCAGGCACTGCGAGTGGTGGTGAACCGGCACGACATTTACCGCACGGGAGTTGTGTGGGAAGGGCTGCGCGAACCCGTCCAGGTGGTGTGGCGCCACGTGGAACTGCCGCTTTCCGAGCACACATTGGTTGCGGTGGATGCGGTAGACGCGCTGCTGAATCACGTCGGACTGGCCATGGATGTGCGGCACGCGCCATTGATGGACGTTCATATGGCGGAGCTGCCCGATGGCGGCAATGGATTCCTCGTGCTCGTGCGGATGCATCACATCGTCCAGGACCACTTGGGAATGGACGTGTTGATGCGGGAGTTGTGGGCGGTGCTTGCCGGTGAGGAGGAGGCATTGGCGCCGGCACTGCCATTCCGGAATTTCGTGGCGCAGACGCGGGCGGTGCCCCGGGAAGAACACGAGCGGTTCTTCACCGAGCTGCTGGGTGATGTGACCGAGCCGACCGCGCCGTACGGGCTGTTGGACGCTCGTACCGGCGGCGCCGATGTGGTGTCTGAGCGGATTCCGGTTCCTGACGCGGTCGTTGCGGAGTTGCGCGGGGTGGCGCGGGAGCTGGGGGTCAGTACGGCGACGGTGCTGCATGTGGTGTGGGCGCGGGTGCTGGCGGCGTTGTCCGGGCGTGATGACGTGGTGTTCGGCACGGTGTTGTTCGGGCGGATGAATGCCGGTGCGGGTGCCGACCGGGTGCTGGGACCGTTCATCAACACCCTTCCCGTACGGGTGCGCAGTGGCCGGGTCGGGGTGCGGGCCGCGGTCGAGGGCATGCGGGCCCAGCTGGCGGAGCTGCTGGAGCACGAGCATGCCCCGCTGGTGGTGGCCCAGCAGGCCAGCGGGATCGTAGGAAACGCGCCGCTCTTCACCTCCCTCTTCAATTACCGGCACATAGCAAGTGGCGGTGAAGGGGAACAGGGCGGGTCACCGTCTGCCGAGGGGGCGCGGACGCTCCTCACCCAGCAATGGAGCAACTACCCGCTGACGGTGTCCGTGAATGATCGGGGCGCCGGCGGTCTGAGTCTGACCCTGCTGGCTGCCGGTTCCATCGACACGCACGCCGTGGGCCGGCTTTTCTGCACCGCGGCGAAGAATCTCGCAGCCGCCCTCACCGAGGCCGTGGAAGAGGATCTCGAAATCGCCCTGACCGAGGTGGCGATTCTGGAATCCGCCGAACGAGGCCGGGTGATTTCGGAATGGAATGACACCTCTACGACGACTGCGTACTCGCCGGTCGTGGAGTTGTTCCGGCGGCGGGCAGTGGCGGCGCCGGATTCCGTGGCCCTGGTGGGTGACGGGGGTGAGGTTTCATACGGGGAGCTGGAGAGCAAAGCGAATCGGCTGGCGCACTATCTGCGCGGCCTGGGCGTGGGAGCCGAGTCGGTGGTCGGGCTGTGCCTGCCGCGCGGCACGGACGTGATCACGGCGATTCTGGCGGTATGGAAGGCCGGAGCGGCATACCTCCCGCTTGACGCGCGGCTGCCCGCCGAGCGGCTGGCGTTCATGGTGGCCGACAGCGGGGCGCAGCTGGTGCTGGGCACCGAGGACGTCCTGGCGGAGGTCGATCTGCGGACCGGGCCGACGACGGTTGTCGCGTTGGACGATCCGAAGACCGCCGCCGCCCTGGCAAGTTGCCCGGACTCGACGGCGATCGGTGCAGGGGATCCGGCCGGACTGGCGTACGTGATCTACACATCCGGTTCGACGGGCACGCCGAAGGGCGTGGCGGTGACACACGGTTCCCTGGCCAACTACGTCGGTTCGGTGTCCGTCCGCTTCGGTTGGACCGGCGAGGGGAAGCGGTACGCCCTGCTTCAGCCCCAGGCGACCGACCTGGGCAACACGGCGGTCTTCATCAGCCTGGCCACCGGCGGGCAGTTGCATGTGCTGGACCCGGACACCGTGACCGAGCCCGAGACGGTGGCGCGGTACCTGGCCGAGCACCGTATCGACGCGATGAAGGCCGTACCGTCGCATCTGGCGGCGTTGACTGGCGCGGCCGGCGTGGAGCGGCTGCTGCCGGCGGGGTCGGTGGTACTGGGCGGCGAGGCCGCACCGATCGGGTGGGTCGGTGAGCTGATCGAGGCGGCCGATGGCGACCGTAGGGTGTTCAACCACTACGGGCCGACGGAGACCACGATCGGCGTGGCGACCACTGAGCTGACGTCGCAGACGGTGGCCGACGGGATGGTGCCGATCGGTACGCCGATCGCCAACACCCGCGTCTTCGCGCTGGACGACGCGCTGGAGCCGGTGCCGGTGGGGGTGGCCGGTGAGTTGTATGTGGCCGGTGCCGGGGTGGCGCGCGGGTATGTCGGCCGTCCTGGGCTGACGGCCGAGCGGTTCGTGGCGTGCCCGTTCGCGTCCGGGTCCGGTGAGCGGATGTACCGAACCGGCGACCTGGTGAAATGGACGCCCGACGGGCAACTCGTGTTCGTCGGCCGGGCGGACGAGCAGGTCAAGGTACGTGGCTTCCGCATCGAACCCGGCGAGATCGAGGCCGTGCTCCTCACGCACGCCGACGTGTCACAAGCGGCGGTGGTGGCACGGGAGGAAACGTCCGGGGACAGGCGTCTGGTGGCCTACGTGGTGCCCGCCCGCACTGATGCCAGTAGCGACACCAGCGGGCTGCGCGACTTCGTCGCGGAGCGGCTGCCGGAGTACATGGTCCCGGCCGCGGTCGTGGAACTGGCCGAGCTGCCACTGACCGCCAACGGCAAGCTGGACCGGCGAGCGCTGCCGGCTCCTGAGTACGCGACTGGTGCGGGACGCGCCCCGGCGACCGTGCAGGAGCAGATTCTCTGCACGATGTTCGCCGAGGTCCTGGGCGTGGACGCGGTCGGCGTGGACGACAGTTTCTTCGACCTGGGCGGGCATTCGCTGCTGGCGGTGCGGCTGGCGTCGCGCGTGCGGCTCGTGCTGGACGTGGAACTGCCGTTGAGGCTGCTGTTCGAGGCCCCGACGGTGGCCGGGCTTGCGGCCCGGCTCTCCGGCGACGGGGCCGGGGGCGGTACGGGACGGGTGCGGATGCCCCTGCGGGCCGGGGCACGTCCGGAGCGGGTGCCCTTGTCGTTCGCGCAGCGCCGCCTGTGGTTCCTGACCCAGCTGGAGGGGCCGAGCCCGGCGTACAACCTCCCGGTGCCGCTCCGCCTGGCCGGCCACGTGGACGCCGCGGTGCTGGAGCAGGCGTTCCGGGATGTGATCGCCCGGCACGAGTCGCTGCGTACCGTCTTCCCGGCCGTGGACGGAGAGCCGTACCAGCAGATTCTCGACCCGGCGGAACTGGACTGGCGGCTGGAGGTCACCCGGATGGAGGCCGGGGGCCTTGCTGGTGCCGTACGCCAGGCGGCGCAGCACACGTTCGACCTGTCCGCCGAACTGCCCATCCGGGCATGGCTGTTCCAGGCGGGCCCCGACAGCGACGACGCTCGTGACGGTGACGACGAGCAGGTGCTCATGCTGGTGATGCACCACATCGCCAGCGACGGCTGGTCGCGCGGTCTGCTGGGCCGCGACCTGTCGGCGGCCTATGCGGAACGGCTGCGCGGCGAGGCCCCGGCGTGGCAGCCGCTGCCGGTGCAGTACGCGGATTACGCGCTGTGGCAGCGGGAGTTGCTGGGGGACGACTCCGACTCCGACAGCCTACTGTCGGAGCAGGTGGACTACTGGCGGCAGAGGCTCGCAGGCATTCCGGAGGAGCTGACGCTGCCGACCGACCGGCCGCGTCCGGCGGTGGCCGGCCACCGCGGTCACGCCGCGCCGCTACGGGTGCCCGCCGAGGTGCATCAACGGCTCGTGGAGCTGACGCGCACCGAGGGCGTGACGGCGTTCATGGTGGTGCAGGCGGCCTTGGCGGTAACGCTGTCCCGGGTGGGGGCGGGCACCGATGTCGCCATCGGGTCCGGCGTGGCCGGTCGCACCGACGAGGCGCTGAACGACCTGGTCGGGTTCTTCGTCAACAGCCTGGTGATCCGGACGGACCTGTCCGGTGACCCGGAGTTCCGTGCCGTGCTGGGGCGGGTGCGCGAGGCGAGCCTGGGGGCGCTGGCGCACCAGGATGTGCCGTTCGAGCGTTTGGTGGAGGAGCTGGCACCGTCCCGGTCGACGGCGCGGCACCCGCTCTTCCAGGTGGCTCTGACACTGCAGAACGTCGAGCGTGCCGGGCTCGACATGCCCGGTGTCCGGGCCGAGGAGATAGCGGCCGCGGACACGGCCGCCGCGGCGTCGGTCAAGTGCGACATCGACGTGATGGTGGGCGAACGGTTCGACGGCGAGGGCCGGCCGGCGGGGCTGCGCGGCACGGTGTACGTCTCGGCGGACCTGTTCGACGAGCCTGCCGCCGCCAGATTCGCGGCCTGGATCGCGCGGGTGCTGGAACTGGTGACGGCGGAGCCGGATGTGCGGCTGGGCGCGGTGGACGTGCTCGGCGCGGAGGAGCGAGAGCTGCTGGTCCATGGGTGGAATGACACGGCCGTGGGTGTGGTGGCCGGTGCGTCGGTGGTGGATCTGTTCCGGCGGCGGGTGGATGCGGCTCCGGATGCGGTCGCGGTGATTGACGGTGAAGTGGGCCTCATGTACGGGGAGTTGGAGGCCGAGTCGAATCGGCTCGCGCACTATCTGCGGGGCATGGGTGTGGGGCGTGAGTCGGTGGTGGGGCTGTGCCTGCCGCGGGGCGCCGACCTGGTGACTGGAATTCTGGGTGTGCTGAAGGCCGGGGCGGGATTCCTGCCGATCGACGGCCGACTGCCCGTGGATCGGGTGGCGTTCATGCTGGCCGGCAGCGGCGCGCAGCTCGTTCTGGGGAGCCAGGACGCCCTGGACGACCTGCCGGTGGGCCGGGTGCCGCTGGTGGCCCTGGACGATCCGACGACGACCGCGCTGCTGGACGCTCAGGTCACTGCCGCGCCGGAAGTGGCGGTCGACGGGGCGGGGCTGGCGTATGTGATCTATACGTCCGGGTCGACGGGTGTGCCGAAGGGTGTGGCGGTGGCGCACGCCGGGGTTGCGAATCTGGTGGCTGCTCAGGGTGAGCGGTTTGCGGTGGAGCCGGGTTCGCGGGTGTTGCAGTTCGCGTCGGTCGGTTTTGACGCGGCGGTGTCGGAAGTTTTGGTGACGTTGTGCTCGGGTGCGGCGCTGGTGGTGGCGTCGGCGGACGAGGTGTTGCCGGGTGGTGGGCTGGTCGAGCTGGTGGCGGCGCGTGGGGTGACGCATGCGACGTTGCCGCCGGCGGTGCTGAGCGCCCTGGGTGATGCCGCGCTGGATTCGATCACCACGCTGGTGTCGGCGGGTGAGGCGCTGGACGCGGGGTTGGTGGAGCGTTGGGCCCCGGGTCGTCGGCTGATCAATGCGTATGGTCCGACGGAGATCACGGTGTGTGCGTCGATGTCGGCGCCGTTGGAGACTGGTGACGAGCCGTCGATCGGTACGCCGATCGCCAACACGCGTGCGTACGTGCTGGATGAGGGGCTTCAGCCGGTGCCGGTGGGCGTGGTCGGCGAACTGTATGTGGCCGGTGCCGGGGTGGCGCGCGGGTATGTCGGGCGTCCTGGGCTGACGGGTGAGCGGTTCGTGGCGTGCCCGTTCGGGTCCGGTGAGCGGATGTACCGGACCGGGGACCTGGTGAAGTGGTCCCAGGGTGGGCAGTTGGTGTTCGTCGGGCGGGCGGACGAGCAGGTGAAGGTGCGGGGCTTCCGTATCGAGCCCGGTGAGATCGAGGCAGTGCTGTCGGTGCACCCGGGTGTGGCGCGGGCCGCTGTGGTGGTCCGCGAGGACAGTCCTGGTGACAAGCGGTTGGTTGCCTACGTCGTACTCGCCGCCATCGATGACGATGATGACGACGACCTCGTGGACCTCCAGGACCTGCGGGGGCTGGTGGCGGAGCGGCTGCCGGAATACATGGTTCCGGCCGTGGTGGTCACCCTGCCGGAACTCCCGTTGACGGTCAACGGCAAGCTGGACCGGCGGGCGTTGCCGGCGCCGGAGTACGCCACGGGGGAGGACCGGGGCCGCGGACCGGCCACGGTGCAGGAGGAGATCCTGTGCGCGGCGTTCGCCGACGTACTGGGGCTGGAGTCGGTGGGCGTGGACGACAGCTTCTTCCAGCTCGGCGGGCACTCGCTGCTCGCGGTGCGACTGGTGTCGCGTATCCGTGCGGTGCTGGGTGTCGAGGTTGCGGTCCGTACGCTCTTCGAGACTCCGACGGCGGCCGGGCTGGCGGCCCGTATCGCGGACGGCGCGGGCCAGGCTCGTACGCCGCTGCGGGCGAGGGTGCGTCCCGAGCGGGTGCCCTTGTCGTTCGCGCAGCGGCGGCTGTGGTTCCTGGCGCAGTTGGAGGGGCCCAGCGGGCTCTACAACCTGCCGACGACGATCCGGCTGAGCGGCGCGGTGGACGTCGCCGCGCTGAATGCGGCGCTGCGTGACGTCATCGCCCGGCATGAGTCGTTGCGGACGGTGTTCCCGGCCGTGGACGGTGAGCCGTACCAGCACATCCTCGATGTGTCCGAACTGGACTGGGAACTGCAGGTCAGCCGGGTCGAGTCCGGCGAACTCGCCGATGCCGTGGCACGGGCGCGGCGGTATGAGTTCGATCTGTCGGCCGAGCTGCCGGTCCGGGCGTGGCTGTTCCAGACCGGGCTGGACCAGCAGGCGACGCTCGTACTGGTGGTGCATCACATCGCTGGCGACGGCTGGTCGATGGGGCCGCTGGGCCGGGATCTGTCGGTGTCGTATGCGGCACGGGTGCGGGGTGAGGCTCCGGTGTGGGAGCCGTTGCCGGTGCAGTACGCGGATTATGCGTTGTGGCAGCGGGAGTTGCTGGGGGAGGAGTCCGACCCGGGGAGTTTGCTGTCGGCGCAGGTGGAGTACTGGCGGGGGACGCTGGCCGGTGCGCCTGAGGAGTTGGCGTTGCCGGCGGACCGGCCGCGGCCGGCCGTGGCGAGTCACACCGGGCATCGGGTGCCGATGCAGATGTCCGCCGAGGTGCATCAGCGGCTGGTGGAGCTGGCTCGTGCCGAGGGCGTGACGGTCTTCATGGTGGTGCAGGCGGCGTTGGCGGTGACGTTGTCGCGGGTGGGTGCGGGCACCGATGTGGCCATCGGGTCTGGTGTGGCCGGCCGTATCGACGAGGCCTTGGACGATCTCGTCGGGTTCTTCGTCAATACGTTGGTGATCCGCACGGATCTGTCGGGTGATCCGGAGTTCCGGGCTGTGCTGGGGAGGGTGCGGGAGGCGAACCTGAGTGCCTTCGCTCACCAGGACGTGCCGTTCGACCGGTTGGTGGAGGAGCTGGCTCCTGAGCGGTCGTTGGCGCGGCATCCGTTGTTCCAGGTGATGTTGACGATGCAGAACCTTGAACGTGCCACGTTGGAGCTGCCCGGCGCCCATGTCGGCGCCGCCGGCGAGCCGGTGGGCGCAATGGTGTCGGCGAAGTTCGACCTTGAGGTGTCGTTGTCGGAGGCGTTCGACGAGGAGGGGCGTCCGGCTGGGCTGCGGGGCGCTCTGACCGCGTCGGCGGATCTGTTCGAGGCGGGGACCGCTGAGCGGATCGCGGGTTGGTTCGGCCGGGTGTTGGACTCGGTGACGGCCGTGCCTGGCGTGCGGGTGCGGGCTGTGGGCGTGCTGGATGCCGGCGAGCGGGATGTGTTGTTGCGGCGGTGGAATGACACGGCGTCGGGTGTGGCGGGTGTGTCGGTGGTGGAGCTGTTCGAGGAGTGGGCTGCCGCTGATCCGGGTGCGGTGGCGGTGGTGGCTGATGGTGTGGAGCTGTCGTATGGGGAGTTGGATGCGGCGGCGAATCGTCTGGCGAATTGGCTGCGGGGTCGGGGTGTGGGCCGGGAGTCGGTGGTGGGTCTGTGTCTGCCGCGTGGCGCGGAGATGATCGTCGGGATTGTGGGGGTGTGGAAGGCCGGCGCGGCCTATCTGCCGGTCGACGCCGGTCTGCCGGCTGAGCGGGTGGAGTTCATGCTGGCTGATGCCGGTGTGGGTGTGGTGATCGGTCCGGATGATCTGGATCGTTCGGGTGGCTCGTCGGACTCTGCGCCGGGTGTGGTGGGTGATCTGGCGTATGTGATCTATACGTCGGGGTCGACGGGTGTGCCGAAGGGCGTGGCCGTCTCGCATTCCTCGCTGGCGAATCTGGTGGACGTGTTCGGTCCGGTGATGGGTGCGGGTCCGGGGGTTGGGGTGTTGCAGTTCGCGTCGTTCAGTTTTGACGCGTCGGTGTTGGATGTGGGGGTGGCGTTGTCGTCCGGTGCTGCTTTGTGGGTCGCCAGTGATGCTCAGCGGGAGCAGCCGGGCAGGTTGCGGGAGTTGGTGGGGGTTCGGGCGGCGAGTGTGGTGCCGTCGTTGCTGGAGGTGTTGGAGCCTGAGGATCTGGCGCATGTGGGGCCGATGGTGGTGGGGGCTGAGGCGGTCGGTGAGGTGGTGGCGCGTAGGTGGTCGGTGGGGCGTCGGTTGGTGCATGCGTATGGGCCGACCGAGTCGACGGTGATCACGGCGATTGGGACGGTGGATGGGGGGCGTTCGGGTCCGGTGCCGTTCGGGCGGCCGATTGCCAATAGTCGGCTGTATGTGCTGGATGAGGCGCTTGAGCCGGTGCCGGTCGGGGTCACGGGTGAGTTGTACGTGGCCGGCGCGGGACTCGCGCGCGGGTACATCCGTCGTCCGTCGTTGACGGGTGAGCGGTTTGTGGCGTGCCCGTACGGTTCCGGTGGGGAGCGGATGTACCGGACCGGGGACCTGGTCAAGTGGACTCTGGATGGGCAACTGCTGTTCGCCGGGCGGGCGGACACGCAGGTCAAGGTGCGGGGCTTCCGGGTCGAGCCCGGTGAGATCGAGGCCGTGCTGCTGACGCATCCGGACGTTGACCAGGCCGCTGTCGTGGCCCGTGAGGATGTGGTGGGTGACCGGCGGCTGGTGGCCTACGTGGTTCCCGCGGAGCAGGAGGTCGAGGGGCTGCGGGAGTTGGTGGCGTCTCGGCTTCCGGAGTACATGGTCCCAGCCGCGTTCGTCACGCTGGCGAAGTTGCCGTTGACGGTCAACGGAAAGCTGGACCGGCGGGCGTTGCCGGCTCCTGAGTACGCCACTGGTGCGGGCCGGGGTCCGGCGACGGTTCGCGAAGAGCTGCTGTGCGCGACCTTCGCCGAGGTCTTGGGCGTGGAGAGGGTCGGGGTCGACGACAACTTCTTCCAGCTCGGTGGGCATTCGCTGCTTGCGGTGCGGCTGGTTGAGCGGTTGCGGGCTCGGGGTGTGTCGGTGTCGGTGCGGGCGTTGTTCGAGGCGCCGACGCCGGTCGGTTTGGCGGGTGCGGCCGGCGTCGGGTCGGTGGAGGTTCCGGAGAATCTGATCCCCGCCGGTGGTGCGGAGCGGATCACCCCGGACATGCTGCCGCTGGTCGAGCTGTCGCAGGCCGAGATCGACCGGGTGGTCGCGACGGTCGACGGCGGCGCGGCGAACGTGGCCGACGTCTATCCGCTGGCCCCGCTCCAGGAGGGCATGTTCTTCCACCACCTCATGGCGGGTGACGGAGAGGACGTCTATCTCACCGCCCGGGTGGTGGAGTTCGACTCGCGGTCCCGGCTGGAGACGTTTGTGCGGGTGCTCCAGCAGGTGGTGGACCGGCATGACATCTACCGCACGGGTGTGGCGTGGGAAGGGCTGAGTGAGCCCGTCCAGGTGGTGTGGCGGCACGCGGAACTACCGGTCGTAGAGCACGAGATCGACGGTGAGCATGCGGACCCGGTGGAGGCTCTGATCGCCCTGGCGGGTTCGGTGATGGACCTGAGGCGTGCGCCGTTGATGGATCTGCATGCGGCCGATCTGTCTCAGGGCCGCTGGCTCGGGCTGGTGCGGATGCATCACCTGCTCCTGGACCACATGGGCATGGACGTCCTGCTGCGCGAACTGGACGCCGGACTCACCGGTGAGGCGGATCGGCTGGCGCCGGCGCTGCCGTTCCGGAATTTCGTGGCGCAGACGCGGGCGGTGCCGAGGGAGGAGCACGAGCGGTTCTTCGCCGAGCTGCTGGGTGATGTGACCGAGCCGACCGCGCCGTACGGGCTCTTCGATGTGCGCGGGGACGGCAGCCAGGTGATCGAGGCAGCTGTGCCTATCGCCGATGAGGTGGTTGAGGGACTGCGGCGGGTGGCGCGGGAACTGGGAGTCAGTACGGCGACCGTGCTGCATGTGGTGTGGGCGCGGGTGGTGGCTGTGTTGTCCGGGCGGGATGACGTGGTGTTCGGCACGGTGTTGCTGGGGCGGATGAACGCGGGCGCGGGTGCGGACCGTGTGGTGGGCCCGTTCATCAACACGCTTCCCGTGCGGCTGCCGATCGGTGGGGTAGGGGTGCGCGCGGCGGTCGAGGGGATGCGGGAGCAGTTGGCCGCGCTGCTGGAGCATGAGCATGCGCCGTTGGCGGTGGCGCAGCGGGTCAGTGGTGTCGTGGGCGATGCGCCTCTCTTCACCTCGCTGTTCAACTACCGCCACATCACTGACTCTTCGGGCAGCCCGACGGGACAGCGGCCGGTGACGGGGATACGGACGGTCTTCGCGGAGGAGCGGACCAACTATCCGGTGGCGGTCTCGGTCAACGATCGCGGCACGCGGGGTCTGAGTCTGAGTGTGCAGACGGTTGACGTGCTCGATCCGCGTGCGCTGGGCGCACTGCTGTGCACGGCGGCGGCGAACGTGGTCGACGCACTCGCCGACGACCCGGATATGGCCCTGGGCGCGGTTGACGTGCTCGGCGCGGACGAGCGTGAGCTGCTGCTCCGTGGGTGGAATGACACGGCCGCGGATGTGGTGGCGGATTCGTCGGTGGTGGAGCTGTTCCGGCGGCGGGTGGCAGCCGCTCCGGACGCGGTCGCGGTGATCCACGACCAAGCCGCCCTGACTTACGGCGAGTTGGAGGCCGAGTCGAATCGGCTCGCGCACTATCTGCGGGGCATGGGTGTGGGGCGTGAGTCGGTGGTGGGCCTGTGCCTGCCGCGGGGTGCGCAGTTGGTAACCGGGATGCTGGCCGTGTTGAAGGCGGGGGCAGCGTTCCTGCCGATTGATGTGCGGTATCCGGCGGAGCGGGTCGGTTTCATGGTGGCCGACAGCCGCATGCCGGTGGTGCTTGCCAGTACCGCCGCAGCGGGAGACCTGGCCGATGTACTCGCAGACACCTCGCTGGTGTGGCTGGATGACCCGCGGGCGGGGGCCGAGGTTGGCGCCATGCCGCAGACTGCGCCAGAGGTGGCGGTCGACCCGGCGGGGCTGGCGTATGTGATCTATACGTCCGGGTCGACGGGGACGCCGAAGGGTGTGGCGCTTGCCCACGCTGGTCTGGTGAATCTGGTGGCTGCTCAGGGTGAGCGGTTTGCGGTGGAGCAGGCGTCGCGGGTGTCGCAGTTCGCCTCGGTCGGTTTTGACGCGGCGGTGTCGGAAGTTTTGGTGACGTTGTGCTCGGGTGCGGCGCTGGTGGTGGCGTCGGCGGACGAGGTGTTGCCGGGTGGTGGGCTGGTCGAGCTGGTGGCGGCGCGTGGGGTGACGCATGCGACGTTGCCGCCGGCGGTGCTGAGCGCTTTGGGCGACGACGGCCTGGATTCGATCACCACGCTGGTGTCGGCGGGTGAGGCGTTGGATGCGGGGTTGGTGGAGCGTTGGTCCCCGGGTCGTCGGCTGATCAATGCGTATGGTCCGACGGAGATCACGGTGTGTGCGTCGATGTCGGCGCCGCTGGCCCCCGGTGATGAGCCGTCGATCGGTACGCCCATCGCCAACACCCGCGTCTACGTGCTGGACGAGGCGCTTCAGCCGGTGCCGGTCGGGGTCGCGGGCGAGCTGTACGTCGCCGGCCCGGGCGTGGCACGCGGCTACGTCGGCCGCCCGTCACTGACCGGTGAACGCTTCATCGCCTGCCCCTACGGCAGGAGCGGGGAGCGGATGTACCGCACGGGCGACCTGGTCAAGTGGTCCGCCGAGGGGCAACTGCTGTTCCTCGGCCGGGCCGATGAGCAGGTCAAGATCCGAGGCTTCCGTATCGAGCCCGGCGAGATCGAGAGCCTGTTGCTCACCCACCCCGATGTCCACCAGGCGGCGGTCGTGGCCCGTGAGGACATCCCGGGCGACAAGCGGCTAGTCGCTTACGTGGTGTCGGACGGCCAAGAGGCGGATGGCCTGCGGGAGTTGGTGGCCTCGCGGTTGCCCGAGTACATGGTCCCGGCCGCTTTCGTCACGCTGCCCGAGCTGCCGCTGACGGCCAACGGCAAGCTCGACCGCAAGGCGCTGCCTGTGCCCGAGTACGTCACCGGCGAGGGCCGGGGCCCGGCCACCCCCCAGGAAGAGATCCTGTGCGCGGCGTTCGCCGACGTACTGGGGCTGGAATCCGTCGGCGTGGACGACAGCTTCTTCGCCCTCGGCGGCCACTCACTCCTCGCCGTACGGCTGATCTCGCGCATCCGTGTAGTGCTCGGTGTCGAGCTGCCGCTGCGGACGCTGTTCGAGGCGCCGACGGTGGCCGGTCTGGCGGCCCGTCTCGCCCAGGGCACGGGCGAGGCCCGTACGCCGCTGCGGGCGTGGGCGCGCCCCGAGCGGGTGCCGCTTTCGTTCGCGCAGCGCCGCCTATGGTTCCTGGACCAGCTCGAAGGCCCGAGCCCGACCTACAACATCCCGGTGCCGATCAGGCTGAGCGGCGTGGATGCCGCAGTACTGGAGCAGGCGTTCCGGGATGTGATCGGACGCCATGAGTCGTTGCGGACAGTGTTCCCGGCCGTGGACGGCGAGCCGTACCAGAACATTCTCGACCCGCACGATCTGGACTGGGAACTGCACGTCAG
Organism: Streptomyces sp. NL15-2K; assembly: GCF_030551255.1. Classification (GTDB taxonomy): domain Bacteria; phylum Actinomycetota; class Actinomycetes; order Streptomycetales; family Streptomycetaceae; genus Streptomyces. The sequence goes on along the minus strand of NZ_CP130630.1, from coordinate 1,205,828 downwards.
CCAGGTGGCGCCCGGCGAACTCGCTGATGCCGTCGGCGAGGCGTCGCGGTATGCGTTCGACCTGTCCGCCGAGCTGCCGATCCGGGCGTGGCTGTTCCAGACCGGCCCGGACGGCGACGAGCAGGTGCTCATGGTGGTCATGCACCACATCGCCGGCGACGGTTGGTCGACGGTTCCGCTGAGCCGGGATCTGTCGACTGCGTATGCGGCACGGTTGCGGGGCGAGGCCCCGGTATGGGAGCCGCTGCCGGTGCAGTACGCCGATTACACCCTCTGGCAGCGGGAGTTGCTGGGCGAGGAGTCCGACCCGGAGAGCCTGCTGTCGCGGCAGGTGGAGTACTGGCGGCAGGCGCTGGCCGGTGCGCCGGACGAGGTGGCGTTGCCGGTGGACCGGACGAGGCCGGCGGTGGCCGGTCATCGTGGGCACCGGGTTCCGTTGCGGGTGCCGGTCGAGGTGCACCGGAGGATGGTCGACCTGGCACGCGCCGAGGGCGTGACGACGTTCATGATCTTGCAGGCCGCGCTGGCGGTGACGCTGTCGCGGCTCGGCGCGGGCACCGATGTGTCGATCGGTTCCGGTGGGGCCGGCCGTACCGACGAGGCGCTGAACGACCTGGTCGGCTCCTTCGTCGACACGCTCGTGATCCGTACGGACCTGTCGGGCGACCCGGAGTTCCGGCAGGTGCTGGAGCGGGTGCGGGAAGCGAGCCTGGGGGCTCTGGCCCACCAGGACGTGCCGTTCGAGCGGCTGGTCGAGGAACTGGCACCGTCCCGGTCGCTGGCGCGATACCCCCTGTTCCAGGTGGCTTTGACGCTTCAGAACGTCGAGCAGGCGCGACTGGACATGCCTGGCGTCCGAGGGGGAGGAGCGGGAGCCGGCGTTGAGGCCGCCGTGGCCGCGTCGGTCAAGTGCGACATCGACGTGATGGTCGGGGAGACCTACGACGAGCACGGCCGCCCTGCCGGACTGCGAGGGTCGGTCACCGGAGCGGCGGATCTGTTCGACGCCGCTTCCGTGGAGGCCGTCGCCGAGCGGTGGAACCGGGTCCTGGACCTGGTGACCGCTGCGCCCGGCATCCGGTTGGGGGCGGTCGACGTGCTCGGGGCCGACGAGCGCGAGCGGCTGCTGCGCGGATGGAACGACTCCGCGTCCCCGGTCGCGGCCTCCTCGATGGTGGAGCTGTTCACGCGGCGGGTCGCCGAGACGCCGGATGCGGTGGCGGTGGTCGGCGACGGCGTCGAGCTGTCGTACGCGCAACTGGACGCGGCGGCCAATCGCCTCGCGAACTATCTGCGGAGTCAGGGGATGGGCCGTGAGTCGGTGGTCGGCCTGTGCCTGCCGCGCGGCGCGGAGCTGGTGACGGCGATCCTGGCGGTGTGGAAGGCCGGGGCGGCGTATCTGCCGATCGACGCCGGGCTGCCCGTCGAGCGGCTGGCGTACATGCTGGCCGACAGCCGCGCGCAACTGGTGCTGGGGACACAGGAGGCGCTGGACGACCTGCCGGCCGGGCGGGTGCGGACAGTCGCGATCGACGACCCGATGACCACCATGGTCGTGGACGGATGCTCGGACGCGCCGGCCGAGACGGTGATGGACCCGTCGGGCCTGGCGTATGTCATCTACACGTCGGGGTCGACAGGGACGCCGAAGGGTGTGGCGCTCACCCACAGCGGGGCGGTGAACCTGGCGACGGCGCAGGTGGAACGGTTCGCGGTGGAGCCGGGTTCCCGGGTGCTCCAGTTCGCCTCGATCGGTTTCGACGCGGCGACATCCGAGGTGCTGATGGCGCTGTGCTCAGGAGCCGCGCTGGTCGTGGCAGGAGCCGAGGACCTGGCTCCGGGCGGCGGGCTGGTCGATGTCGTGGCCCGGCATGGGGTGACGCATGTGACGCTGCCGCCGGCCGTCCTCGCCGTGCTGGGAGCCGACGACCTCGGCTCGGTGACCACGCTGGTGTCGGCGGGTGACGCGTTGGACGCGGGGCTGGTGGAGCGGTGGGCCCCCGGGCGCCGTTTCATCAACGCCTACGGTCCGACGGAGATCACGGTGTGTGCGTCGATGTCGGCTCCGCTGGCGGCCGGGGACGAGCCGACCATCGGTGCGCCGATCGCCAATGCGCGTCTGTTCGTGCTGGATGAGGCGCTTCAGCCGGTGCCGGTGGGGGTCGCGGGTGAGTTGTATGTCGCCGGGGCCGGGGTGGCGCGCGGATATGTGGGCCGGCCGGGGCTGACGGGCGAGCGGTATGTGGCGTGCCCCTACGGTTCCGGTGGCGAGCGGATGTACTGGACCGGGGACCTGGTGAAGTGGACGCCGGACGGGCGGTTGATGTTCCTCGGGCGGGCCGATGAGCAGGTCAAGGTGCGTGGCTTCCGCATCGAGCCGGGTGAGATCGAGGCCGTGCTGTCGACGCATCCGGACGTCGCGCAGGTGGCGGTCGTGGCCCGCGAGGATGCGGTGGGTGACCGGCGGCTGGTTGCCTACGTGGTGCCCGTGGAGCAGGAGCTTGAGGGGCTACGAGAGTTGGTGGCGTCGCGGCTGCCGGAGTACATGGTCCCGGCCGCGTTCGTCATGCTGGCGGAGCTGCCGCTGACGGTCAACGGCAAGCTCGACCGGCGAGCGCTGCCGGCGCCCGAGTACGCGACGGGGGCGGGCCGTGCCGCGGCGACGGTGCGGGAAGAGCTGCTGTGCGGGGTGTTCGCCGAGGTACTGGGCGTGGAGTCGGTCGGTGTCGACGACAACTTCTTCCAGCTCGGTGGGCATTCGCTGCTGGCGGTGACGCTGGTCGAGCGGTTGCGGGCGCGGGGTGTGTCGGTTTCGGTGCGGGCGCTGTTCGAGGCGCCGACCCCGGCCGAGCTGGCCGAGGCCACCGGAATCGGATCGGTGGAGGTTCCCGAGAATCTGATCCCGGCCGGTGGTGCGGAGCACATCACCCCGGACATGCTGCCGTTGGTCGAGCTGTCGCAGGCGGAGATCGACCGGGTGGTCGCGACGGTCGACGGCGGGGCGGCGAACGTGGCGGACGTCTATCCGCTGGCCCCGCTCCAGGAAGGCCTGCTCTTCCACCACCTCATGGCGGGCGAAGGCGAGGACGTCTACCTCGCGACATTCGGCGTGGAGTTCGCTTCCAGGGGCCGGTTGAACGAATTCGCAGAGGCCATGCAGCAGGTGGTGAACCGGCACGACATCTACCGCACGGGCGTGGTCTGGGAAGGGCTGCGGGAGCCGGTTCAGGTGGTGTGGCGGCACGTGGTGCTTCCGGTCGTCCAGCACGTCCTTGACGTTGATTCGGTGGAGCCCGCGCGCCGGGTGGAGGCCCTCATCGCCCGGGCGGGCTCGGTCATGGACCTCGGCCGTGCTCCGCTGATGGACCTGCATATGGCCGAACTGCCGGACGGCCGCTGCCTGGGGCTCGTGCGCATGCACCACATGCTTCAGGACCACCTGGGCATGGACGTCCTGCTTCAGGAACTGCGGGCCGTGCTGTCCGGCGAGGCAGATCGCATGGCGCCTGCGCTTCCGTTCCGGAACTTCGTCGCGCAGACGCGGGCGGTGCCGAGGGAGGAGCACGAGCGGTTCTTCGCCGAGCTGTTGGGGGATGTGACCGAGCCGACCGCGCCGTACGGGCTGTTGGATGCGCGCGGCGATGGCGACGGCGGCGGTCGGGTGATCGAGGCACCTGTGCCCATCGCCGATGAGGTCGTGGACGGCTTGCGGCGGGTGGCGCGGGAACTGGGCGTCAGTACGGCGACGGTGCTGCACGTGATGTGGGCACGAGTGCTCGCCGCGTTGTCGGGGCGCGATGACGTCGTCTTCGGCACGGTGCTGTTCGGGCGGATGAACGCCGGCGAGGGCGCCGACCGAGTACTCGGCCCGTTCATCAACACCCTGCCTGTGCGAATGCAGACCGGCAGGGTCGGGGTACGCGCCGCGGTCGAGAACATGCGGGACCAGCTGGCTGCCCTGTTGGAGCACGAGCACGCTCCGCTGGCGGTGGCACAGCAGGCCAGCGGTGTTACGGGCGATGCGCCGCTGTTCACGTCCCTGTTCAACTACCGGCACATCACCGGCGCCTCCGAGAACCCCACCGGCGAGGAACAGGACGAGCAGCGCCCGGTGGAGGGCATCCAGAGGGTCTTCGGCGAGGAACGGACCCACTACCCGGTGGCGGTGTCCGTCAACGACCGAGGGCCGGACGGCCTCGGCCTGAGCGTGCAGACGGTCGAGTCCCTCGACCCGTGGGCCCTCGGCGCACTGCTGCGCACGGCGGTGGAGAGCCTGGTTCACGCCCTCGCCGGTGTGCTGGCCGGTGGCGCGGATGTGGCGCTGGGCGCGGTGGATGTGCTGAGTGCGGGTGAGCGGGAGCGGGTGCTGGTCGGGTGGAATGACACGGCTGGGGTGGTGGAGTCGGGGACTTTGTCTGAGTTGTTTGCGGCTCGGGTGCGGCGGTCGCCGGATGCGGTGGCGGTGGTGTTTGAGGGTGTGGAGTTGTCGTATGCGGAGTTGGATGTGCGGGCGGGGCGGCTGGCTCATCATCTGGTCGGTCGGGGTGTGGTTGCGGGGTCGACGGTGGCGGTGGTGTTGGAGCGTGGGGTTGAGCTGGTTGTTGCGTTGTGGGGGGTGTTGAAGGCGGGGGCGGCGTATCTGCCGGTGGATCCGGGTTATCCGGCGGAGCGGGTGGCGTTGTTGTTGGAGGATGCGGCGCCGGTGGTGGTGCTGGATGATGCGGAGGCTGTGGCCCGGGTGTCGACAGGCCAGGGCGGGGTTGTTGCGGGGCCTGTTTCGGTGGATGTGCGGCAGGCGGCGTATGTGATCTATACGTCGGGTTCGACGGGGCGGCCGAAGGGGGTTGCGGTCTCTCATCGGAGCGTTGTGAACCGGTTGGTGTGGATGCGGGATCGGTATGGGATCGGTGCGGGGGATCGGGTGTTGCAGAAGACGCCGGCGGTGTTCGACGTGTCGGTGTGGGAGTTGGTCGGGACTGTGGTGTGGGGTGCGACGCTGGTGGTGGCGCGTCCTGGTGGGCACCGTGATCCGGGTTATGTGGCGGATGTGATCCGTGAGCAGTGTGTCAGTGTGGTGCATTTCGTGCCGTCGATGCTGGATGCGTTCTTGCAGGTGGGTGCTGGTGGTGGGTTGGGGAGTTTGCGGCATGTGGTGTGCAGTGGCGAGGTGTTGTCCCTGTCCACGCAGAAGCAGTTCTTCGAGGCGTTCGCGGGTGTGGAGTTGCACAACCTGTATGGGCCGACGGAGGCGGCGGTGGATGTCACCGCCTGGGCGTGCGATCCCGCGCAGACAGACGGTCCGGTGCCGATCGGCGAACCGGTGGCCAACACCCGGGTCTTCGTGCTGGATGAGTATCTGGCTCCGGTGCCGGTCGGGGTTGCGGGTGAGTTGTATCTGTCCGGGGTTCAGTTGGCCCATGGATATGTCGGTCGCCCGTCGCTGACCGGTGAGCGCTTCGTGGCCTGCCCGTACGGCATGAGCGGTGAGCGGATGTACCGGACCGGGGACTTGGTGAAGTGGACCGGCGATGGCCAGTTGGTGTTCCTGGGCCGGGCGGACGAGCAGGTGAAGATCCGTGGGTTCCGGATCGAGCCGGGTGAGATCGAGGCCGTACTGCTGGAGCATCCGGGTGTGGGTCAGGCCGCGGTGGTGGCCCGCGAGGACGTGCCGGGCGACAAGCGACTGGTCGCCTACGTAGTGCCGACCGGCCAGGAGACCGACGGAATGCGGGAGTTGGTGGCTGCGCGGCTGCCGGAGTACATGGTCCCGGCCGCGTTCGTCACGCTGGCCGAGCTGCCGGTCACCGTCAACGGCAAGCTGGACCGGCGTGCGCTGCCGGCACCGGAGTACACCACCGGCACGGGCCGCGCACCGGCCACCGTCCAGGAAGAGATCCTGTGCGCGGCTTTCGCCGACGTTCTCGGACTGGAGTCGGTCGGGGTCGACGACAGCTTCTTCGCCCTCGGTGGCCACTCACTCCTCGCCGTGCGGCTGATCTCGCGGATACGCGTCGTGCTGGGAGTCGAGGTCGGGGTTCGGGCGCTGTTCGAGGCGCCGACGGTGACCGGGCTGGCGGCACGGTTGGCCGAGAGCGCGGGCGATGCTCGTACGCCGTTGAGGGCGTGGGCGCGTCCGGAGCGGGTGCCGTTGTCGTTCGCGCAGCGCCGCCTGTGGTTCCTGGCCCAGCTCGAAGGGCCGAGCCCGACCTACAACATCCCGGTGCCGATCAGGCTGAGCAGCGTTGACGTCGCTGCTCTCGGGGCGGCGCTGCGCGATGTGATCGTGCGGCACGAGTCGTTGCGGACGGTGTTCCCGGCCGCGGACGGAGAGCCGTATCAGCAGATTCTCGACCCGCGAGACCTGGACTGGGAACTGGAAGTGACCAGGCTGGAGCCCGGCGAGTTGGCCGATGCCGTGGCCCAGGCGTCGCGGTACGCGTTCGATCTGTCGGTGGAGGTGCCGATTCGGGCGTGGCTGTTCGAGGCCGGTGCGAAGCGGGTTCTGCTGGTGGTCACGCACCACATCGCCAGTGATGGTTGGTCGCGTGGTCCGCTGGCCAGGGATGTGTCGGAGGCGTATGCGGCGCGGCTGGAGGGACGGGCCCCCGAGTGGGAGCCGTTGCCGGTGCAGTACGCGGATTACGCGTTGTGGCAGCGGGAGTTGCTGGGGGAGGAGTCCGACCCCGAGAGCCTGCTGTCGGCGCAGGCCGACTACTGGCGGCGAACTCTCGCCGGGGCGCCCGAAGAACTGACGCTGCCTGCTGATCTCCCCCGTCCGGCGGCGGCCGGGCACGTCGGTCACCAGGTGCCGGTGCGGATATCGGCCCAGGTGCATCAGCGGGTGGCGGAGCTGGCGCGGGCCGAAGGGGTGACGGTCTTCATGGTCTTGCAGGCCGCGCTGGCGGTGACGCTGTCGCGGGTCGGGGCCGGGACGGACATTCCTGTGGGTTCGCCGGTGGCGGGTCGTACGGATGAGGCGCTGGATGATCTGGTCGGTTTCTTCGTCAATACGTTGGTGATCCGGACGGATCTGTCGGGTGATCCGGAGTTCCGTGCTGTGTTGGGGCGGGTGCGGGAGGCGAGCCTTGGGGCTCTTGCGCATCAGGATGTGCCGTTCGAGCGGTTGGTGGAGGAGCTTGCTCCGGAGCGGTCGTTGGCGCGGCATCCGTTGTTCCAGGTGATGCTCACCGTGCAGAACGTCGGGCGTGGTGGGTTGGAGCTGCCGGGTGCTCGTGCCGGTGGGGAGCCGGTGGTGGGTGGTGGTGTGGCCACGGTGGCGGCGAAGTTCGACCTTGATCTGTCGTTGTCGGAGGTGTTCGACGAGGAGGGTCGTCCTGCTGGTTTGCGGGGTGGTCTGACGGCGTCGGCGGATCTGTTCGTGGCGGGGAGTGCTGAGCGGATCGCGGGTTGGTTCGGCGGGGTGCTGGAGTCGGTGACGGCGGTGCCTGACGTGCGGGTGCGCGAGGTTGACGTACTCGGATCGGGCGAGCGTGACCTGCTTCTGCGGCGGTGGAATGACACGGCGTCGGGTGGGGCCGGTTCGTCGGTGGTGGAGCTGTTCGAGGAGCGGGCTGCCGCTGATCCGGCTGCGGTCGCGGTGGTCGCTGATGGTGTGGAGCTGTCGTACGGGGAGTTGGATGCGGCGGCGAATCGTCTGGCGAATTGGCTGCGGGGGCGGGGTGTAGGCCCTGAGTCGGTGGTGGGTCTGCGTTTGCCGCGTGGCGCGGAGATGATCAGCGGCATTCTCGGAGTCTGGAAGGCCGGGGCGGCCTATCTGCCGATCGACGGTGGTCTGCCGGCTGAGCGGGTGGAGTTCATGTTGGCCGATGCCGGTGTGGACGTGGTTCTGTCTTCGGACGATCTCGCCGGGCTGTCGGGCGCTTCGGATGCCGCGCCGGGTGTGGCGGTCGACCCGGCGGGGCTGGCGTATGTCATCTACACCTCCGGATCGACGGGTGTGCCAAAGGGCGTCGCGGTTACGCACGGTTCGCTGGCGAACTACGTGTCGTCGGTGTCGGTGCGGCTGGGGTGGTCGTTGCCGGGGGCGCGGTATGCGCTTCTTCAGGCGCAGGTGACGGACCTGGGGAACACGGTGGTGTTCACGAGCCTGGCCACGGGCGGGCAGTTGCATGTGCTGGACGAGGAGGCGGTCACCGATCCGGAAGCGGTGGCAAGCTACCTCGCCGAGCGGCGGATCGATGCGTTCAAGGTGGTGCCGTCGCATCTGGCGGCGTTGACGGCTGCGGTCGGCGTGGAGCCGTTGCTGCCGGGGCAGTCCCTGGTCCTTGGCGGTGAGGCGGCCTCAGCCGGCTGGGCGCGGGAATTGGTGCGGACGGCTGTTGCCGAGGGCCGGCGGGTGTTCAACCATTACGGCCCGACGGAGACCACGATCGGTGTGGCCACGGCCGAGCTGTCTGCGCACGACGACGTGGTGCCGATCGGTACGCCGATCGCCAACACCCGCCTGTTCGTGCTGGACGAGGCGCTTCAGCCGGTGCCGGTCGGAGTGCCCGGCGAGCTGTACGTGGCAGGCGCCGCACTCGCGCGCGGCTATGTCGGCCGCCCGTCCCTCACGAGCGAGCGCTTCGTGGCGTGCCCCTTCGGGACCGGCGGTGAGCGGATGTACCGCACCGGCGACCTGGTGAGGTGGTCCCCGGACGGGCAGTTGCTGTTCCTGGGCCGCGTGGACGAGCAGGTCAAGATCCGCGGCTTCCGCGTCGAACCCGGCGAGATCGAGACGGCGATGCGCACCCACCCCGATGTCCAACAGGCCGCGGTCGTCGCCCGCGAGGACACCCCGGGCGACCGGCGCCTGGTCGCATACGTCGTCCCGGCCGACGGCGACACCGGAATGGACACCGCCGGTGTACGCGATTTCGTGGCGGCGCGGCTGCCCGACCACATGGTCCCGGCCGCCGTAGTGGCACTGCCGGAACTCCCGCTGACCGCCGCCGGCAAACTCGACCGCAAAGCCCTGCCCGCCCCCGACTACACCGCCGGTGCCGGAAGGGCTCCAGCCACCGTGCAGGAAGAACTCCTGTGCGCGGCGTTCGCCGATGTCCTCGGGCTGGAGTCGGTCGGGGCCGACGACAGCTTCTTCGCGCTGGGCGGGCATTCGCTGCTGGCGGTGCGGCTGGTGTCGCGGATCCGTGTCGTGCTCGGCGTGGAGTTGCCCCTGCGGGCACTGTTCGAGACGCCGACGCCGGCCGGGCTGGCCTCGCGTATCGCGGGAGCCGGGGTGGAACTGGCGCGGCAGCCCCTGCGTGCGGCGCCGCGTCCGGAGCGGGTGCCGTTGTCGTTCGCGCAGCGACGGCTGTGGTTCCTGGCCCAACTGGAGGGCCCGAGCCCGACGTACAACCTGCCGACCACGATCCGGTTGAGCGGCAACGTGGATGTCGCCGCGTTGGGCGCCGCGCTGCGCGACGTGATCACCCGGCACGAGTCGCTGCGGACGGTGTTCCCGGCAGCGGACGGCGAGCCCTACCAGCAGATCGTGGACCCGCACGAGCTGGACTGGGATCTGCGGGTGACGCAGGTGGCATCGGAGGAACTGGCGCAGGCCGTGGCGCGGGCGTCGCGCTACGCGTTCGACCTGTCCGCCGAACTGCCCATCAGGGCATGGCTGTTCGAGGCGGGACCGGACGACCGCGTATTGACCGTGGTGATGCATCACATCGCCAGCGACGGCTGGTCACGCGGTCCGCTTGGCAGCGACCTGTCCACCGCGTACGAGGCGCGGTTGCGTGGCGAGGCGCCCGCGTGGGAGCCGCTGCCGGTGCAGTACGCCGATTACACCCTCTGGCAGCGGGACTTGCTGGGGGAGGAGTCCGACCCGGACAGCCTGCTGTCGAGGCAGACGGCGTACTGGCGGCAAACGCTGGCCGGGGCCCCGGAGGAACTCGCGTTGCCGGTGGACCGGCCCCGTCCGGCGGTGGCCGGCCATGTGGGTCACCGGGTGCCGGTGCGGGTGCCGGCGGAGGTGCATGAGCGGCTGGCGGAGCTGGCCCGTGCCGAGGGCGTGACGCCGTTCATGGTCGTACAGGCCGCGCTGGCGGTGCTGCTCTCGCGGCTCGGGGCGGGGACGGACGTTCCGATCGGGTCTGCGGTGGCGGGTCGTACCGATGAGGCGCTGGACGACCTGGTCGGGTTCTTCGTCAACAGCCTGGTGATCCGGACGGATCTGTCGGGTGATCCGGAGTTCCGGGCCGTGCTGGCGGGGGTGCGGGAGGCGAGCCTGGGGGCGCTGGCTCACCAGGACGTGCCGTTCGAGCGCCTGGTGGAGGAGCTTGCCCCCGTGCGGTCGATGGCGCGGCATCCGCTGTTCCAGGTGATGCTGACCGTTCAGAACACCGAGAACGCGGCGTTGCGGCTCACCGATGTGGAGTTCAGCCCCGCCAGGCTGGAGGTCTCTCGGAACGCGTCGGTGGCGAGGTTCGACCTCGACGTGACCCTCTGGGAGACCTTCGACGACCAGGGTCGTCCGGGTGGGTTGCATGGCTCGGTGAACGCGTCGGTGGATCTGTTCGACGCGGGCACGGTTGAGGCGATCGCGGAGCGGTTGGTGCGGGTGCTGGGGACGGTGGTCGGTGATCCGGACGTCCGGCTGCACGAGGTCGAGGTTCTGGACACGCGTGAGCGGGAGCGGGTGCTGGTCGGGTGGAATGACACGGCTGGGGTGGTGGAGTCGGGGTCCTTGGTGGGGTTGTTCGAGGAGCGGGTGCGGCGGTCGCCGGATGCGGTGGCGGTGGTGTTTGAGGGGGTGGAGTTGTCGTATGCGGAGTTGGATGTGCGGGCGGGGCGGCTGGCTCATCATCTGGTCGGTCGGGGTGTGGTTGCGGGGTCGACGGTGGCGGTGGTGTTGGAGCGTGGGGTTGAGCTGGTTGTTGCGTTGTGGGGGGTGTTGAAGGCGGGGGCGGCGTATCTGCCGGTGGATCCGGGTTATCCGGCGGAGCGGGTGGCGTTGTTGTTGGAGGATGCGGCGCCGGTGGTGGTGCTGGATGATGCGGAGGCTGTGGCCCGGGTGTCGACAGGCCAGGGCGGGGTTGTTGCGGGGCCTGTTTCGGTGGATGTGCGGCAGGCGGCGTATGTGATCTATACGTCGGGTTCGACGGGGCGGCCGAAGGGGGTTGCGGTCTCTCATCGGAGCGTTGTGAACCGGTTGGTGTGGATGCGGGACCGGTATGGGTTCGGTGCGGGGGATCGGGTGTTGCAGAAGACGCCGGCGGTGTTCGACGTGTCGGTGTGGGAGTTGGTCGGGACTGTGGTGTGGGGTGCGACGCTGGTGGTCGCGCGTCCCGGTGGGCACCGTGATCCGGGTTATGTGGCGGATGTGATCCGTGAGCAGTGTGTCAGTGTGGTGCATTTCGTGCCGTCGATGCTGGACGCGTTCTTGCAGGTGGGTGCTGGTGGGCTGGGGAGTCTGCGGCATGTGGTGTGCAGTGGCGAGGCGTTGTCCCTGCCCACGCAGGCGCGGTTCTTCGAGGCGTTCACCGGTGTGGAGTTGCACAACCTGTATGGGCCGACGGAGGCGGCGGTGGATGTCACCGCTTGGGCGTGTGATCCGGCGCAGGGTGAGGGTCTGGTGCCGATCGGTGCGCCGGTGGCCAATACCCGGGTCTTCGTGCTGGATGAGTATCTGGTTCCGGTGCCGGTCGGGGTTGCGGGTGAGTTGTATCTGTCCGGGGTTCAGTTGGCCCATGGGTATGTCGGTCGCCCGTCGCTGACCGGTGAGCGTTTCGTGGCTTGCCCGTATGCGTCGGTAGGTGAGCGGATGTACCGGACCGGGGACTTGGTGAAGTGGACCGGCGATGGCCAGTTGGTGTTCCTGGGCCGGGCGGACGAGCAGGTGAAGATCCGTGGGTTCCGGATCGAGCCGGGTGAGATCGAGGCCGTACTGCTGGAGCATCCGGGTGTGGGTCAGGCCGCCGTGGTGGCCCGCGAGGACGTGCCGGGCGACAAGCGACTGGTCGCCTACGTAGTGCCGACCGGCCAGGAGGTCGACGGACTACGGGAGTTGGTGGCTGCGCGGCTGCCGGAGTACATGATCCCGTCCGCATTCGTGCCCCTCCCCCAGCTGCCGGTCACCGTCAACGGCAAACTGGACCGGCGTGCGCTGCCCGCACCGGAGTACACCACCGGCACGGGCCGCGCACCGGCCACCGTCCACGAAGAAATCCTGTGCGCGGCCTTCGCCGACGTCCTCGGCCTGGAGTCGGTCGGGGTCGACGACAGCTTCTTCGCCCTCGGTGGCCACTCACTCCTCGCCGTGCGGCTGATCTCGCGGATACGCGCAGTCCTCGGCGCCGAGTTGCCCCTGCGGACGCTGTTCGAGGTGCAGACCGTGGCCGGGGTGGCCGCACGTCTCTCCACTCCCGGAACACACCGGGCCCGTACCCCCCTGCGAGTCGCGGCGACGCGTCCCGACCGCGTGCCGTTGTCGTTCGCGCAGCGCCGCCTGTGGTTCCTGGACCAGCTCGAAGGCCCGAGCCCGACGTACAACATCCCCGTGTCGCTCCGTCTCAGCGGCGATGTGGATGTCACCGCGCTGGGCGCGGCGCTGCGCGACGTGATCGTCCGGCACGAGTCGCTGCGGACGGTCTTCCCGGCCGTGGACGACGAGCCGTACCAGCAGATCCTCGACCCGCGCGACCTGGACTGGGAACTGGAAGTCACGCGGCTGGAGCCCGGCGAGCTGGCGGATGCCGTGGCCCGTGCGTCACGGCACACGTTCAACCTGTCGGCCGAACTACCCATCCGCGTATGGTTCTTCGACGCCGGACCGGAGGCCCGCATCCTCCTCGTACTGGTGCACCACATCGCCTCTGACGGCTGGTCGATGGGGCCGCTCGGCCGCGACCTGTCAGTGGCGTACGCGGCACGGCTGCGCGGTGAGGCCCCGGCCTGGGCCCCGCTGCCGGTGCAGTACGCCGACTACACCCTCTGGCAGCGAGACGTGCTCGGCGACGAGTCCGACCCCGGCAGCACATTGTCGGCGCAGGTCGACTACTGGCGGCAGGCGCTGGCCGGGGCACCGGAGGAGCTGGCGCTGCCGGCCGACCGGCCACGCCCGCCCGTCGCCGGCCGCCGCGCGCACCGGGTGCCCCTGGAGGTGCCGGGCGAAATCCACGGCCGGCTGGTCGACCTCGCCCGCACCGAAGGCGTCACGACGTTCATGGTCCTGCAAGCCGCACTCGCCGTGACCCTGTCGCGGCTGGGAGCCGGTACGGACATCCCGATCGGATCGCCGATCGCGGGCCGCACCGACGAGGCGCTGGACGACCTGGTCGGCTTCTTCCTCAACACGCTGGTGATCCGGACCGACCTGTCCGGCGACCCGGAGTTCCGGCAGGTGCTGGGACGGGTGCGCGAGGCGAGCCTCGGCGCGCTCGCCCACCAGGACGTGCCGTTCGAGCGGCTGGTGGAAGAACTCGCCCCGTCCAGGACACTGGGACGGCATCCGCTGTTCCAGGTCATGCTGACCCTGCAGAACAACCAGCGCGCGGCCCTCGACCTGCCCGGCCTGCGGACCGGCGGCGCGGGAGCCGTACTCGACGAGTCCGCCACGGCGCCGGGCAGGTACGACTTCTTCGTGTCGGTCGCGGAGGTGTTCGACGAGCACGGCCGACCCGCCGGACTGCGCGGCGGCGTGACCGTCACGGCGGACCTGTTCGACGAACCGGCAGCAGGCCGGATGGCCGGGCGGTTCCTGCGGGTGCTGGAGGCCGTGACCGCGGCCCCGGACCTGCGGCTCCACGCGGTGGACATCCTGGACGGCCACGAACGCGACCTGGTGCTGAACGCCTGGAACCACACCCCGACGGCTCCTCCGGAGTCGACCGTCATCGAGCTGTTTCAGCAGCGGGTTGCGGCCGACCCCGACGCGATCGCCGTGGTGGCCGACGGCGCCGAGGTGTCGTACGGCCGGCTCGACGCGGACGCGAACCGGCTCGCTCACAAGCTGCGCACCCTGGGCGCCGGCCCCGAGACGGTGGTCGGGCTGTGCCTGCCCCGAGGCCTCCAGACGATCACGGCGATCCTGGCGGTCTTCAAGGCGGGAGCGGCCTACCTGCCGATCGAAGCCCAACTCCCCGCCGAACGCGTCGCCTTCATGCTCACCGACAGTGGAGCGCGCCTGATGCTGACCGCCGGGGCGGAGGTCGGGGCACCGGCCGGCACCACCGCGGTTCCGCTGGACAACCCGGACTTGCCGTCCGAGTACCCCGAGGACGCACCGCCAGTGACGGCCGATCCCGCGCAACTGGCCTACGTCATCTACACATCGGGCTCAACAGGCACCCCCAAGGGTGTGGCGGTCACCCACGGCGGGCTGGCCGGCTATGTCTCATCGGCGGCGGATCGCCTCGGCTGGTCGGAGGCCGGCGCGCGATACGCGCTGCTGCAACCGCAGGTGACGGACCTGGGCAACACGGTCCTCTTCACCAGCCTGATCACCGGCGGCCAACTGCACATCCTGGACCCCGACTCGGTGACCGACCCGGCCGCCGTGACCGGCTACCTGCGGGACCACCGCATCGACTTCGTCAAGGCGGTGCCCTCGCACCTGGCCGCGCTGTCCGCCGCGGCCGGTGCCCGACAGGTGCTGCCGGCCCGTTCCCTGGTACTCGGCGGAGAGGCCGCCCCGACGCCATGGGTGGCCGAACTGCTGCTGGAGGCCGAAGACCGGCAGATCCACAACCACTACGGGCCGACGGAGACCACGATCGGCATCACCACCGCGCGGCTGACCCCCGACACGGTCGCCGGCGGAGTCGTGCCGATCGGCGCACCCCTCGCCGGCACCCGCGTATTCGTACTGGACGACGCACTGGAACCGGTGCCGGTCGGCGTGGCCGGTGAGCTGTACGCCGCCGGTGCCCAGGTGGCCCGGGGCTACGTGGGCAGGTCCGGGTTGACCAGTGAGCGGTTCGTGGCCTGCCCGTTCGGCCCGCCGGGGACGCGCATGTACCGCACCGGGGACCTCGTCAAATGGACGTCGGACGGGCAGTTGGTGTTCCTCGGCCGTGCCGACGAGCAGGTCAAGATCCGCGGATTCCGGATCGAACCCGCCGAGATCGAGGCGGCGCTGCGCAGCCACCCCGACGTCGCCCAGGCCGCGGTGATCACCCGCGACGACGTACCGGGAACGGGAGATCCGCGTCTCGTCGCTTACGTAGTCCCGGCCGACGGCGCAGACAGCGATGCAGGAGGGGGAGCCGACGGCCTCCGCGAGCACCTCGCACGCCTCCTGCCCGACTACATGGTCCCCGCCACCATCGTCCCGCTCCCCGAACTACCACTGACCGGCAGCGGAAAACTCGACCGCAGGTCCCTGCCCGCACCCGAGCACACCACACCCGAGACGGCTCACCGCGAGCCGGCCGACGAGAAGGAAGCCGCCCTGTGCGAGGTCTTCGCAGAGGTGCTGCAACTCCCCTCGGTCCGGGTGGACGACAGCTTCTTCGACCTCGGCGGGCACTCCCTGCTCGCGATCAGCCTGCTGTCCCGTATCCGCGCCCGGCTCGGCGTGGAAGTCAAGATCAGAACCCTCTTCGAAGCACCGACCCCGGCGGCGCTCGCAGCGAAGTTGGGCAGCGAGAAGTCAGCGACCCGACCGGCTCTTCGTCCGATGCGTAAGGAGAATCAGTGATGATTCCGTTGTCGTTCGCGCAGCGGCGGCTGTGGTTCCTGAGCCAGCTGGAGGGCCCGAGCCCGACGTACAACGTGCCGCTGGCGGTCCCGCTCCGCGGTGACCTGGACGTGGCGGCGCTGGCCGCGGCGCTGCGCGACGTGATCGTCCGCCACGAGTCGTTGCGTACGCTGTTCAAGGTCGCGGACGGCGAGCCGTACCAGCACATTCTGGCTCCGGAAGAACTCGACTGGGAACTGCGAGTACGCCATGTCGCGCCCGACGAACTCCCGGCGGCGACGGAGGAGATCGCCTGGAGCACCTTCGACCTGGCGGCCGACATGCCGATCCGGGCCTGGCTGTTCCTGACGGACACCCCGGCGGACACCGACCGTCCCGGGGCCGACGAGCAACGCCAGGCGGGCGAAGGCCTCCTGGTCGTCCTCGTCCACCACATCGCCGGCGACGGATGGTCGATGGCGCCGCTCGCCCGCGACGTGTCGAGGGCGTATGCGGCGCGGCGGCGCGGTGAGGCGCCCGACTGGGAGCCGCTGCCGGTGCAGTACGCCGACTACACGCTGTGGCAACGGGAGTTGCTGGGCGAGGAGTCGGACCCGGAGAGCCTGCTGTCGAAGCAGGTGGAGTACTGGCGGCAGGCGCTCGCCGGTGCGCCCGAGGAACTTGCGCTGCCGGTGGACCGGCCCCGTCCGGCGGTGGCCGGCCACCGTGGGCACCGGGTGCCGGTGCGGCTGTCGGCGGAGGTGCACCGCCGGGTCACGGAGCTGGCGCGCGCGGAGGGCGCCACCTCGTACATGGTGTTGCAGGCCTCCCTCGCGGTGACGCTGTCGCGCCTCGGGGCCGGCACGGACATCCCCGTCGGGTCGCCGATCGCGGGCCGTGTCGACCAGGCGCTGGAGGACATGGTCGGGTTCTTCGTCAACAACCTGGTGATCCGGACCGACCTGTCCGGCGACCCGGAGTTCCGGCAGGTGGTGCGGCGCGTCCGCGACACCAGCCTGAACGCGTTCGCGCACCAGGACGTGCCGTTCGAGCGGCTGGTGGAGGAGCTGGCCCCGGCACGCTCACAGAGCCGCAACCCGCTGTACCAGGTCGTCCTCATGATGCAGAACACCCGGCGCTCGGCGCTGGACCTGCCCGACGTGATGACGGGAGCGGCCGGGCAGCCGACGGGCGGGCGGTCGGAGGCCGGGCGCCCCACGGGTGGCGAGTCGGCCATGGTCCCGGTCCGGTTCGATCTGCACCTCGCGGTGGGGGAGCAGTTCGACGGCGAAGGCCGGCCCGCGGGTCTGCGGGGCTCGGTCATGGCGTCGGCGGATCTGTTTGACCGCAGCTCGGTTGAGGCGATCGCCGAGCGGTGGATGCGGGTGTTGAACACGGTGACCGAGGCTCCGGATGTGCGGTTGAGCGCGGTGGATGTGCTCGATGCCGATGAGCGGGACCGGGTGCTGGCACGGTGGAACGACACGGCCGTGGAGGGGGAGACGTCCTCGGTCGTGGAGCTGTTCGAGCGGCAGGTTCGGGCGGATGCGGTTGCGGTGGTGGCCGAGGGTGTCGAGTTGTCGTACGCGCAACTGGACGCGTCGGCGAATCGCCTTGCGAACTATCTGCGTGGTCAGGGTGTGGGCCGTGAGTCGGTTGTCGGGCTGTGCCTGCCGCGCGGGGCGGAGATGGTCACGGCGATCCTGGCGGTGTGGAAGGCCGGGGCGGCGTATCTGCCGGTCGATGCCGAGCTGCCGGCGGAGCGGGTGGCGTACATGCTGGCCGACAGCCGGGCAGAGTTGGTGCTGGGCACGCAGGACGCGCTTGATGACCTGCCGGTCGGGCGGGCGCGGATGGTGGCGATCGACGATCCGCTGACCGGCATGTTCCTGGAGGGCTGCTCGGAGGCGGCGCCCGGGGTGGTGCTGGACCCGGCGGGGCTGGCGTATGTGATCTATACGTCCGGTTCGACGGGTGTGCCGAAGGGTGTGGCGGTTACGCACGGTTCGCTGGCGAACTACGTGTCGTCGGTGTCGGTGCGGCTGGGGTGGTCGTTGCCGGGGGCGCGGTATGCGCTTCTTCAGGCGCAGGTGACGGACCTGGGGAACACGGTGGTGTTCACGAGCCTGGCCACGGGTGGGCAGTTGCATGTGCTGGACGAGGAGGCGGTCACCGATCCGGAAGCGGTGGCAAGCTCTCTCGCCGAGCGGCGGATCGATGCGTTCAAGGTGGTGCCGTCGCATCTGGCGGCGTTGACGGCTGCGGTGGGTGTGGAGCCGTTGCTGCCGGGGCAGTCCCTGGTCCTTGGCGGGGAGGCGGCCTCAGCCGGCTGGGTGCGGGAGCTGGTGCGGACTGCTGTTGCCGAGGGCCGGCGGGTGTTCAACCATTACGGCCCGACGGAGACCACGATCGGTGTGGCCACGGCCGAGCTGTCTGCGCACGACGACGTGGTGCCGATCGGTACGCCGATCGCCAACACTCGCCTGTTCGTGCTGGACGAGGCGCTTCAGCCGGTGCCGGTCGGAGTGCCCGGCGAGCTGTACGTGGCCGGCGTCGCACTCGCGCGCGGCTATGTCGGCCGCCCGTCCCTCACGGGCGAGCGCTTCGTGGCGTGCCCCTTCGGGACCGGCGGTGACCGGATGTACCGCACCGGAGACCTGGTGAGGTGGACCTTCGACGGTCGGCTGGTCTTCCTCGGCCGCGCCGACGAGCAGGTCAAGATCCGCGGCTTCCGCATCGAACCCGGCGAGATCGAAGCCGTACTACTCGCGCACCCGGACATCGCGCAGGCCGCGGTCGTCGCCCGCGAGGACACCCCGGGCGACCGGCGCCTGGTCGCATACGTCGTCCCCGCCGACCCCGAAACGGACACCGACACCGCCGGTCTGCACAATCTCGTGGCGGAGCGGCTGCCGGAGTACATGGTCCCGTCCGCCGTGGTGGTGCTGCCCGAGTTGCCGCTGACGAGCAACGGAAAGCTGGACCGGCGGGCGTTGCCGGCGCCTGAGTACGCCACTGGTGCGGGCCGGGGCCCGGCCACGGTGCAGGAAGAGCTGCTGTGCGCGACCTTCGCCGAGGTCTTGGGCGTGGAGCGGGTCGGTGTCGACGACAACTTCTTCCAGCTCGGTGGGCATTCGCTGCTGGCGGTGACGCTGGTCGAGCGGTTGCGGGCGCGGGGTGTGTCGGTTTCGGTGCGGGCGTTGTTCGAGGCGCCGACCCCGGCCGAGCTGGCCGAGGCCACGGGGATCGGATCGGTGGAGGTTCCCGAGAATCTGATCCCGGCCGGCGGCGCGGAGCACATCACCCCGGACATGCTGCCGTTGGTCGAGCTGTCGCAGGCGGAGATCGACCGGGTGGTGGCGACCGTCGAGGGCGGGGCGGCGAACGTGGCCGACGTCTATCCGCTGGCCCCGCTCCAGGAAGGCCTGCTCTTCCACCACCTCATGGCCGGCGAGGGCGAGGACGTCTATCTCACCCCGCGAGTCGTGGAGTTCGACTCCCGCGCCCGGCTGGAGACGTTCGCGCAGGCACTCCAGCAGGTCGTGAACCGGCATGACATCTACCGCACGGGCGTGGTGTGGGAAGGGCTGCGGGAGCCGGTCCAGGTGGTGTGGCGGCACGCGGAACTGTCCGTTGTCGAGCACTCGCTCCAAGCGGACGCCGCTGAATCGGCGCAGTGCGTCGACGAGTTGATCGCCACGGCCGGTCTTGTGATGGACCTGGGCCGTGCGCCGTTGATGGATCTGCACGTGGCCGAGGTGTCGGAGGGCCGCTGGCTGGCCGTCGTACGGATGCACCACCTGCTTCAGG
Organism: Streptomyces sp. NL15-2K; assembly: GCF_030551255.1. Taxonomy (GTDB): domain Bacteria; phylum Actinomycetota; class Actinomycetes; order Streptomycetales; family Streptomycetaceae; genus Streptomyces. The sequence goes on along the minus strand of NZ_CP130630.1, from coordinate 1,186,393 downwards.
ACCACCTGGGCATGGACGTCCTGCTGGATGAACTGCGGGCGGTGCTGTCCGGCGAGGCGGACCGGCTGGCGCCGGCGCTGCCGTTCCGCAACTTCGTGGCGCAGACACGCGCCGTGCCCAGGGAGGAGCACGAGCGGTACTTCGCCGAAGCACTGGGCGATGTCACCGAGTCGACCGCCCCGTACGGGCTGCTGGACGTGCGTGGCGACGGCAGTGGTGTGGTCTCGGCGGCCGCGCCGGTCTCCGACGAGGTCGTGGAGGGGCTGCGGCGGGTGGCGCGGGAGCTGGGCGTCAGCCCCGCGACGGTGCTGCATGTGATGTGGGCGCGGGTGCTGGCCGCGCTGTCGGGCCGTGAGGACGTGGTGTTCGGCACGGTCCTGTTCGGTCGGATGAACGCCGGTGCGGGCGCCGACCGTGTCGTGGGCCCGTTCATGAACACCCTCCCGGTGCGCATGCAGACCGGCGGGACGGGGGTGCGCGCCGCGGTCGAGAGCATGCGGGACCGGCTCGCGGCGCTGCTGGAGCACGAGCACGCGCCGCTCGCGGTGGCGCAGAGCGCGAGCGGTGTCGCGGGCGACACACCCCTGTTCACGTCGCTGTTCAACTACCGCCATGTCAACGGTGGTTCGGAGAGCCCGGCCGGTGGCGAGGCGAACGGGCGGCGGCCGGTCGAAGGCATCCAGCGGGTCGTCGTCCAGGACCGGACCAACTATCCGGTGGCGGCGTCGGTCAGCGATCGAGGCGTGGACGGTCTGAGCTTCGGCGTGCAGACGGTCGCCCTGCTCGATCCGCGGGCGATCGTCGGGCTGATGGCCACCGCGGCGGAAAACCTCGTTCGTGCGCTCGTCGGCGCGCTGGACGGCGGCCCGGACATCTCTCTCCACGCCGTGGACGTGCTCGGCTCCGACGAGCGTGACGCGCTGCTGAGCGGATGGAACGACTCGGCGGTCGAGGTGTCCGGCTCGTCGGTTGTCGAGCTGTTCGACCGGTGGGTGGCGGACACGCCGGATGCCGTGGCAGTCGTCACCGACGGCGCGGAGCTGACGTATCGCGAGGTGGACGCGGCGGCGAATCGACTCGCGAACCACCTGCGCAGCCGGGGCGTGGGCGCCGAATCGGTGGTCGGACTGTGCCTGCCGCGTGGTGCGGAGCTGGTGACGGCGATCCTGGCCGTGTGGAAGGCCGGCGCGGCATACCTGCCCATCGACGGGCGGCTGCCGGTGGATCGAGTGGCGTTCATGCTGGCCGGCAGCGGCGCGGAGCTGGTGCTCGGGACCGAGGACGCCCTGGAGGATCTGCCGGTCGGGCGCGTGCCGTTGGTCGCCCTCGACGATCCGATGACGATCGCCCTGCTGGACGCCCACCCCACCACCGCGCCGCCCAATGTGACGATCCATCCGGCCGGGGTGGCGTATGTGATCTACACGTCCGGGTCGACAGGGACGCCGAAGGGTGTGGCGGTCGCCCATGCCGGTGCGGTCAACCTGGTGGCGACCCAGAGTGAGCGGCTGTCGGTGGGCCGGGACTCGCGGGTGCTCCAGTTCGCCTCGATCGGCTTCGACGCCGCCACGTGGGAAGTGGTCATGGCCCTCGGCACCGGAGCGGCCCTGGTGACGGCCTCGGCGGACGAACTGCTTCCGGATGGCGGGCTCGCAGAGGTCGTGGCGCGCCACGGCGTGACCCACGCGACCCTCCCCCCGGTCGTCCTCGGCGCCCTGGACGCGGGCGAACTCGCGTCGGTGACCACGCTGGTGTCGGCCGGCGAGGCACTGGACGCGGGCCTCGTCGCACGGTGGGCGACGCCGGAACGGCACTTCATCAACGCGTACGGTCCGACGGAGACGACCGTATGCGCCTCGATGTCGGCGCCGCTGGCCGCCGGCGACGAACCGTCGATCGGTACTCCCATCGCCAACACGCGCCTCTACGCGCTGGACGGCATGCTCAACCCGGTGCCGGTCGGGGTTGCCGGTGAGCTGTACGTCGCCGGCGCGGGCGTGGCGCGCGGCTACGTGGGTCGTGCGGGGCTGACGGCCGAGCGGTTCGTGGCCTGCCCCTACGGGACCGGCGGTGCGCGCATGTACCGCACCGGCGACCTGGTGAAGTGGACGGCCGACGGGCGGCTCATGTTCCTCGGCCGGGTGGACGAGCAGGTGAAGGTCCGCGGCTTCCGGATCGAACCCGGCGAGATCGAGACGCTGCTGCTGACCCACCCGAACGTGCGGCAGGCCGCCGTACTGGCCCGCGAGGACACCCCGGGTGAGAAGCGGCTGGTGGCCTACGTCGTACCAGTCGAGAACGACGGCGACCTCGGCGGCGGAATCGACCCGGACGACGTGCGTGACCTCGTGGCGGGGCGCCTGCCCGAGTACATGGTCCCGGCCGCGGTCGTGGAACTCGCAGAATTCCCGCTGACCGTCAACGGCAAGCTGGACCGCCGTGCCCTGCCCGCACCGGAATACGCGACGGGCGCGGGCCGCGGCCCCGCCACGCCCGAGGAAGAGATCCTGTGCTCGGTCTTCGCCGAGGTGCTGGGGCTGGACTCGGTGGGCGTCGACGACAGCTTCTTCGCACTGGGCGGGCATTCGCTGCTCGCGGTCCGGCTGACTGCGCGGATACGTGCGGCACTGGGCGTCGAGGTCGAGGTCAGGGCGCTGTTCGAGGCGCCCACGGTGGCGGCCCTGGCGGCCCGGTTCGCCGAGGAGGCGCGAGGCCTGGGGCGTGTCCCGCTGCGGGTGGCGGCGACGCGTCCGGAGCGGGTGCCGTTGTCGTTCGCGCAGCGGCGACTGTGGTTCCTGGCGCAGTTGGAGGGCCCGAGCCCGACGTACAACGTCTCGGTCCGGATCGGGCTGAGCGGTGTGGACGCCGTGGTGCTGGAGCAGGCGTTCCGGGACGTGATCGCCCGGCACGAGTCGCTGCGGACGGTCTTCCTGGCGGAGGACGGGGAGCCGTATCAGCACGTCCTCGACACGCGGGACGTGGACTGGCAGTTGGAGACCGCCGCGGTCGAGCCCGAGAACCTGGCTGACGCCATGGGCCAGGCGATGCAATACACCTTCGACCTGTCGGTGGAGTTGCCGGTCCGGGTGTGGCTGTTCGAGGTGGCGGGTTCGGGCGGCCAGGAGCAGGTGCTGGTGGTGGTGATGCATCACATCGCCGGTGACGGTTTGTCGATGGGGCCGCTGAGTCGGGATCTGTCGGCGGCGTATGCGGCGAGGTCGCGGGGGCAGGAGCCGACGTTCGAGCCGCTGCCGGTGCAGTATGCCGATTATGCGTTGTGGCAGCGGGAGTTGCTGGGGGAGGGGTCGGACCCGGAGAGCCTGCTGTCGCGGCAGGTGGAGTACTGGCGGGGGATGCTCGCTGGTGCGCCTGAGGAGTTGGCGTTGCCGGTGGACCGGCCGCGTCCGGTGGTGGCGAGTCATGAGGGGCATCGGGTGCCGGTGCGGGTGCCGGCGGAGGTGCACGGGCGGCTGGCGGAACTGGCCCGTGCCGAGGGTGTGACGGTGTTCATGGTGTTGCAGGCCGCGCTGGCGGTGACGCTGTCGCGGGTCGGGGCCGGGACGGACATTCCTGTGGGTTCGCCGGTGGCGGGTCGTACGGATGAGGCGTTGGACGGTCTGGTCGGGTTCTTCCTGAATACGTTGGTGATCCGGACGGATCTGTCGGGTGATCCGGAGTTCCGTGCTGTGTTGGGGAGGGTGCGGGAGGCGAGCCTGGGGGCTCTTGCTCATCAGGATGTGCCGTTCGAGCGGTTGGTGGAGGAGTTGGCGCCGTCTCGGTCGATGGCGCGGCATCCGTTGGCGCAGGTGGTGCTGACGATGCAGACCACGGGGGATGCGGCGCTGGACATGCCCGGCGTCCGCACCGGCGGAGGCGGCGGTGGCGAGGGCGGGCCCGTGGGCCTGGACGCGAGCGCGCTGACCTCCGTGAAGTTCGACCTGTGGTTCTCACTGCGGGAGACGCATGACGCCGAGGGGCGTCCGGCGGGGCTGCGCGGTGCGGTGACGGTGGCGGCGGACCTGTTCGACGCGTCTGCGGCGGACCGGTTCGCGCGGTGGTTCGGCCGGGTGCTTGAGGTTGTGACGGCGACTCCGGATGTGCGGTTGAGCGCGGTGGAGGTGCTTGACACAGCGGAGCGGGGCCGGGTGCTGCGGGAGTGGAACGACACCGCGGTGGAGGCGGGGACGTCGTCTTCGGTGGTGGAGCTGTTCGAGCGGCGGGTGGCTGCGGCTCCGGATGCGGTGGCGGTGGTCGCCGAGGGCGTCGAGCTGTCGTACGGCCGACTTGGGGCGCAGGTCGATCGGTTGGCCTGCTACCTGCGTGACATGGGTGTGGGGCGCGAGTCGCTGGTGGGCTTGTGCCTGCCGCGTGGCGTGGAGATGGTCACGGCGATTCTGGCGGTGTGGAAGGCGGGCGCGGCCTATCTGCCGATCGACGCCGAGCTGCCCGTCGAGCGGCTGGCTTACATGCTGGCCGACAGTGGTGCGCAGGTGGTGCTGGGGACTCAGGACGCGCTGGATGACCTGCCGGTGGGGCGGGTGCGGATGGTGGCGATCGACGATCCGGTGACCGGTGTGGTCCTGGACGGTTATGCGGGTGCGGCGGCGCCCGGGGTGGCGGTCGAGCCGGCGGGGCTGGCGTATGTGATCTATACGTCGGGGTCGACGGGTGTGCCGAAGGGTGTGGCGGTCACGCACGGTTCGCTGGCCAACTATGTCTCGTCGGTGTCGGTGCGGCTGGGCTGGTCGTTGCCGGGGGCGAAGTATGCGCTTCTTCAGGCGCAGGTGACGGACCTGGGGAACACGGTGGTGTTCACCAGTCTGGCCACGGGTGGGCAGTTGCATGTGCTGGACGCGGGGGCGGTGACTGATCCGGAGGCGGTGGCGGAGTATCTCGCCGAGCAGCGGATCGATGCGTTCAAGGTGGTGCCGTCGCATTTGGCTGCCTTGACGGCCGCGGTCGGTGTCGAGCCGTTGCTGCCGGCGGGGTCGCTGGTGCTTGGTGGTGAGGCGGCGGGCGTTGGCTGGGTGCGGGAGCTGGTGGAGACGGCTGCTGCCGGTGGCCGGCGGGTGTTCAACCACTACGGGCCGACGGAGACCACGATTGGCGTGGCCACGGTCGAACTGTCGCCGCACGCTGACGTGGTGCCGATCGGTACGCCGATCGCCAACACCAGCCTGTTCGTGCTGGACGAGGCGCTTCAGCCGGTGCCGGTGGGGGTTGCGGGTGAGCTGTATGTGGCTGGTGCCGGGGTGGCGCGCGGGTATGTGGGGCGTCCGTCGTTGACGGGTGAGCGGTTTGTTGCGTGTCCGTACGGTTCCGGTGGCGAGCGGATGTACCGGACCGGGGACCTGGTGAAGTGGACCGGCGATGGCCAGTTGGTGTTCCTGGGCCGGGCGGACGAGCAGGTGAAGGTGCGCGGCTTCCGGATCGAGCCCGGTGAGATCGAGGCCGTGCTGCTGACGCATCCGGACGTCGCGCAGGTGGCGGTCGTGGCCCGTGAGGATGCGGTGGGTGACCGGCGGCTGGTGGCCTACGTGGTGCCAGTGGAGCAGGAGGTCGACGGGCTGCGGGAGTTGGTCGCGTCGCGGCTGCCGGAGTACATGGTCCCGGCCGCCTTCGTCACGCTGGCGGAACTGCCGCTGACCGCCAACGGGAAGCTGGACCGGCGTGCCCTGCCCGCACCGGAGTACGTCACCGGTGGCGGTCGAGGCCCGGCCACGCCTGAGGAAGAGATCCTGTGCGCGGCGTTCGCCGAGGTGCTGGGGCTGGAGTCGGTGGGGGTTGACGACAGCTTCTTCGACCTCGGTGGGCATTCGCTGCTGGCGGTGCGGCTGGTGTCGCGGATTCGTGTGGTGCTGGGGGTCGAGGTCGAGGTCCGGGCGCTGTTCGAGGCGCCTACGGTGGCCGGGCTGGCGGGGCGTCTCGCCGAGGACGGTGCGGGCCGGGCTCGTACGGCGTTGCGGGCGTGGGCGCGTCCGGAGCGGGTGCCGTTGTCGTTCGCGCAGCGGCGGCTGTGGTTCCTGGCGCAGTTGGAGGGGCCGAGCGCGACGTACAACGTGCCGGTGCCCATCCGGCTTGGCAGTGTGGACGTCGCTGCTCTCGGGGCTGCGCTGCGTGATGTGATCGAGCGGCACGAGTCGCTGCGGACGCTCTTCCCGGCCGTGGACGGAGAGCCGTACCAGCAGATCCTCCGCCCAGAGGAGATCGACTGGGAACTCCAGGTCACTCAGGTGTCGTCGTCCGAGGAGCTGCCTGAGGCCGTGAGGCAGGCGTCGCGGTACGCCTTCGATCTGGCGGTGGAGCTGCCGATCCGGGCGTGGCTGTTCGAGGCCGGCGCGGAGCGGGTTCTGCTGGTGGTCATGCACCACATCGCGAGTGATGGTTGGTCGCGTGGTCCGCTGGCCAGGGACGTGTCGGTGGCGTATGCGGCGCGGGTGCGGGGTGAGGGTCCGGTGTGGGAGCCGTTGCCGGTGCAGTACGCGGATTATGCGTTGTGGCAGCGGGAGTTGCTGGGGGAGGAGTCTGACCCGCAGAGCTTGCTGTCGGCGCAGGTGGAGTACTGGCGTGGGGTGTTGGCCGGTGCGCCTGAGGAGTTGGCGTTGCCGGTGGACCGGCCGCGGCCGGCTGTGGCGAGTCACATCGGTCACCGGGTGCCGATGCGTTTGTCGGCGGAGGTGCATCAGCGGTGCGTGGAGCTGGCGCGTGCTGAGGGCGTGACGGTCTTCATGGTGGTGCAGGCTGCGTTGGCGGTGACGCTGTCGCGGCTGGGGGCGGGGACGGACATTCCTGTGGGTTCGGCGGTGGCGGGTCGTACCGATGAGGCGCTGGATGATCTGGTCGGTTTCTTCGTCAATACGTTGGTGATCCGGACGGATCTGTCGGGTGATCCGGAGTTCCGTGCTGTGTTGGGGCGGGTGCGGGAGGCGAGCCTTGGGGCTCTTGCGCATCAGGATGTGCCGTTCGAGCGGTTGGTGGAGGAGCTTGCTCCGGAGCGGTCGTTGGCGCGGCATCCGTTGTTCCAGGTGATGCTCACCGTGCAGAACGTCGGGCGTGGTGGGTTGGAGCTGCCGGGTGCTCGTGCCGGTGGGGAGCCGGTGGTGGGTGGTGGTGTGGCCACGGTGGCGGCGAAGTTCGACCTTGATCTGTCGTTGTCGGAGGTGTTCGACGAGGAGGGTCGTCCTGCTGGTTTGCGGGGTGGTCTGACGGCGTCGGCGGATCTGTTCGAGGCGGGGAGTGCTGAGCGGATCGCGGGGTGGTTCGGCGGGGTGCTGGAGTCGGTGACGGCGGTGCCTGACGTGCGGGTGCGCGAGGTTGACGTACTCGGATCGGGCGAGCGTGACCTGCTTCTGCGGCGGTGGAATGACACGGCGTCGGGTGTGGCGGGTGTGTCGGTGGTGGAGTTGTTCGAGGAGTGGGCTGCCGCTGATCCGGGTGCGGTGGCGGTGGTGGCTGATGGTGTGGAGCTGTCGTATGGGGAGTTGGATGCGGCGGCGAATCGTCTGGCGAATTGGCTGCGGGGGCGGGGTGTGGGCCGGGAGTCGGTGGTGGGTCTGTGTCTGCCGCGTGGCGCGGAGATGATCGTCGGGATTGTGGGGGTGTGGAAGGCCGGGGCGGCTTATCTGCCGGTCGATGCTGGGCTGCCGGCTGAGCGGGTGGAGTTCATGCTGGCTGATGCCGGTGTGGGTGTGGTGATCGGTTCGGACGATCTCGCGGGGGTGGCGGGCGTTTCGGATGCCTCGCCGGGTGTGGTGGGTGATCTGGCGTATGTGATCTATACGTCGGGGTCGACGGGTGTGCCGAAGGGTGTGGCCGTTTCGCATTCCTCGTTGGCGAATTTGGTGGGTGTGTTCGGTCCGGTGATGGGTGCGGGTCCAGGGGTTGGGGTGTTGCAGTTCGCGTCGTTCAGTTTCGATGCGTCGGTGTTGGATGTGGCGGTGGCGTTGTCGTCCGGTGCTGCTTTGTGGGTCGCCAGTGTCGGGCAGCGGGAGCAGCCTCGGCGGTTGCGGGAGTTGGTGGGGGTTCGGGCGGCGAGTGTGGTGCCGTCGTTGCTGGGGGTGTTGGAGCCGGAGGATCTGGCACGGGTGGAGACCCTGTTGGTGGGTGCTGAGGCGATCAGTGAGGTGGCGGCGCGGCGTTGGTCGGTGGGGCGTCGGCTGGTGAACACCTATGGGCCGACTGAGGCGACGGTGATGGTGGCGGCTGAGGTGGTGGAGGCGGGGCGTTCGGGTCCGGTGCCGTTCGGGCGGCCGATTGCCAATACCCGTTTGTACGTTCTCGACGAGGCACTTCAGCCGGTGCCGGTCGGGGTCAGGGGTGAGTTGTATGTGGCGGGTGCCGGGCTGGCGCGGGGGTACGTCCGTCGTCCGTCGTTGACGGGTGAGCGGTTTGTGGCGTGCCCGTACGGCTCTGGTGGGGAGCGGATGTACCGGACCGGGGACCTGGTCAAGTGGACTCTGGATGGGCAACTGCTGTTCGCCGGGCGGGCGGACACGCAGGTCAAGGTGCGCGGTTTCCGGGTCGAGCCCGGTGAGATCGAGGCCGTATTGCTGACGCGTCCGGACGTTGCCCAGGCCGCCGTCGTGGTTCGTGAGGACGCGTTGGTGGCGTATGTGGTGCCGGTTGGCCAGGAGGCCGGTGGGCTGCGGGAGTTGGTGGCTTCGCGGTTGCCGGAGTACATGGTTCCGGCGGCGTTCGTCATGCTGGCGGAGTTGCCGTTGACCGCGAACGGCAAGCTGGACCGTCAGGCGTTGCCGGCTCCGGAGTACGCCACAGGTGCGGGACGTGCCCCGGCCACGGTGCGGGAGGAGATTCTCTGCGCGACCTTCGCCGACGTACTGGGCGTGGAGAGGGTCGGGGTCGACGACAACTTCTTCCAGCTCGGTGGGCATTCGCTGCTTGCGGTGCGGCTCGTTGAGCGGTTGCGGGCTCGGGGTGTGTCGGTGTCGGTGCGGGCGCTGTTCGAGTCGCCCACCCCGGCCGGTTTGGCGGGCGCGGCCGGCGTCGGGTCGGTGGAGGTTCCGGAGAATCTGATCCCCGCCGGTGGTGCGGAGCGGATCACCCCGGACATGCTGCCGCTGGTCGAGCTGTCGCAGGCCGAGATCGACCGGGTGGTCGCGACGGTCGACGGCGGCGCGGCGAACGTGGCCGACGTCTATCCGCTGGCCCCGCTCCAGGAGGGCATGTTCTTCCACCACCTCATGGCGGGTGACGGAGAGGACATCTACCTGACCGCGCGGGTGGTGGAGTTTGCGTCACGGTCCCGGTTCGAGACGTTCGTGCAGGCGTTGCAGCGGGTGGTGGACCGGCATGACATCTATCGCACGGGTGTGGTGTGGGAGGGGCTGCGTGAGCCCGTCCAGGTGGTGTGGCGGCACGCGGAACTGCCGGTTGTCGAGCACGTCCTTGAGGTGGATTCCGCGGAGCCCGCGCACCGGGTGGAGGCCCTGATCGCCCTGGCAGGCTCCGCATTGGACCTGAGGCGTGCGCCGTTGATGGATCTGCATGCGGCCGAGATCCCGGAGGGCCGCTGGCTCGCTGTCGTGCGGATGCACCACATGTTGCAGGACCACCTGGGCATGGACGTCCTCCTTCAGGAGCTGCGTGCGGTGCTGACCGGCGAGGCGGAGCGTATGGCGCCGGCGCTGCCGTTCCGGAACTTCGTCGCGCAGACGCGGGCCGTTCCAAGGGAGGAGCACGAGCGGTACTTCGCTCAGCTGCTGGGCGATGTCACCGAGCCGACGGCGCCGTACGGGCTCCTCAATGTACGGGGCGGCGAGGGCGACACGGTAACTGAACGGGTCCCCGTGTCCGGCGAGACGGCGGTTCGGCTGCGGGAGCTGGCGCGCGAACTCGGGGTCAGTACGGCGACGGTGCTGCATGTGGTGTGGGCGCGGGTGCTGGCGGCGCTGTCCGGGCGTGATGACGTGGTGTTCGGCACGGTGTTGTTCGGGCGGATGAATGCCGGTGCGGGTGCCGACCGGGTGCTGGGACCGTTCATCAACACCCTTCCCGTACGGGTGCGGACCGGTGAGGTGGGGGTGCGTGCGGCGGTCGAGGGGATGCGGGAGCAGTTGGCGGCGCTGCTGGAGCACGAGCACGCTCCGCTCGCGGTGGCTCAGCGTGCGAGCGGCGTCGCGGGCGATGCGCCCCTCTTCACCTCGCTGTTCAATTACCGGCATATCACCGGCGCTTCGGAGAACCCGACCGGCGCGGAAGAGAACGAGCAGCAGCGGCCTGTGGAGGGAATCCGGAACGTTCTGGTCCGGGAGCGGACCAACTACCCGGTGGCGGTGTCGGTCAACGACGTCGGCCCGGACAACCTTGGCTTCAGCGTGGAGGCCGTCACCTCGATCGACGCGACCGCGGTCTGCCGACTGCTGCACACCACGCTGGAGAACCTGCTCGACGCGCTGGCTGACACACTGATCGGCGGTCCGGACGTTGCCCTGCGCTCCGTGGGCGTGCTGGATGCCGGTGAGCGGGATGTGTTGTTGCGGCGGTGGAATGACACGGCGTCGGGTGTGGCGGGTGTGTCGGTGGTGGAGTTGTTCGAGGAGTGGGCTGCCGCTGATCCGGGTGCGGTGGCGGTGGTGGCTGATGGTGTGGAGCTGTCGTATGGGGAGTTGGATGCGGCGGCGAATCGTCTGGCGAATTGGCTGCGGGGTCGGGGTGTGGGCCGGGAGTCGGTGGTGGGTCTGTGTCTGCCGCGTGGCGCGGAGATGATCGTCGGGATTGTGGGGGTGTGGAAGGCCGGCGCGGCCTATCTGCCGGTCGACGCCGGTCTGCCGGCTGAGCGGGTGGAGTTCATGCTGGCTGATGCCGGTGTGGGTGTGGTGATCGGTCCGGATGATCTGGATCGTTCGGGTGGCTCGTCGGACTCTGCGCCGGGTGTGGTGGGTGATCTGGCGTATGTGATCTATACGTCGGGGTCGACGGGTGTGCCGAAGGGCGTGGCCGTCTCGCATTCCTCGCTGGCGAATCTGGTGGACGTGTTCGGTCCGGTGATGGGTGCGGGTCCGGGGGTTGGGGTGTTGCAGTTCGCGTCGTTCAGTTTTGACGCGTCGGTGTTGGATGTGGGGGTGGCGTTGTCGTCCGGTGCTGCTTTGTGGGTCGCCAGTGATGCTCAGCGGGAGCAGCCGGGCAGGTTGCGGGAGTTGGTGGGGGTTCGGGCGGCGAGTGTGGTGCCGTCGTTGCTGGAGGTGTTGGAGCCTGAGGATCTGGCGCATGTGGGGCCGATGGTGGTGGGGGCTGAGGCGGTCGGTGAGGTGGTGGCGCGTAGGTGGTCGGTGGGGCGTCGGTTGGTGCATGCGTATGGGCCGACCGAGTCGACGGTGATCACGGCGATTGGGACGGTGGATGGGGGGCGTTCGGGTCCGGTGCCGTTCGGGCGGCCGATTGCCAATAGTCGGCTGTATGTGCTGGATGAGGCGCTTGAGCCGGTGCCGGTCGGGGTCACGGGTGAGTTGTACGTGGCCGGCGCGGGACTCGCGCGCGGGTACATCCGTCGTCCGTCGTTGACGGGTGAGCGGTTTGTGGCGTGCCCGTACGGTTCCGGTGGGGAGCGGATGTACCGGACCGGGGACCTGGTCAAGTGGACTCCGGATGGGCAACTGCTGTTCGCCGGGCGGGCGGACACGCAGGTCAAGGTGCGGGGCTTCCGGATCGAGCCCGGTGAGATCGAGGCCGTGCTGCTGACGCATCCGGACGTTGACCAGGCGGCCGTCGTGGCTCGCGAGGACATCCCGGGTGAGAAGCGGCTGATCGCATACGTCGTGCCGGCTGGCCAGGAGGCCCAGGGGCTGCGGGAGTTGGTGGCGTCGCGGCTCCCGGAGTACATGGTTCCGACGGCGTTCGTCACCCTGCCGGAACTCCCGTTGACGGTCAACGGAAAGCTGGACCGGCGGGCGTTGCCGGCTCCTGAGTACGCCACTGGGACGGGCCGGGGTCCGGCGACGGTGCAGGAAGAGCTGCTGTGCGCGACCTTCGCCGAGGTCCTGGGTATGGAGAGGGTCGGAGTCGACGACAACTTCTTCCAGCTCGGTGGGCACTCCCTCCTGGCCGTCAGGCTCATCTCGCGGATACGCGCGGTGCTGGGTGTGGAGGTCGGGATACGGGCGCTGTTCGAGACGCCGACGCCCGGCGGTTTGGCGGCGCGCCTCGCGGAGCGGGGCACTGGCCAGGCCCGTACGGCGCTGGCGATCGCGGCGACGCGTCCGGAGCGGGTGCCGTTGTCGTTCGCCCAGCGGCGCCTGTGGTTCCTGGCGCAGTTGGAGGGCCCGAACGCGCTCTACAACCTGCCGACGACGATCCGGCTGAACGGCGCGGTGGATGTCGCCGCGCTGGACGCGGCGCTGCGTGACGTGATCGTGCGGCACGAGTCGTTGCGGACGGTGTTCCCGGCCGTGGACGGAGAGCCGTACCAGCACATCCTCGACGAGCGCGACCTGGACTGGGCACTCCAGGTGTCGGACGTGGCGCCCGAGGATCTGGCGGACGCGGTGCGGCAGGCGTCGCGGTACGCCTTCGATCTGTCGGTGGAGCTGCCCATCCGGGCGTGGCTGTTCCAGACCGGGCCGGACGAGCGGGCTCTGGTTGTCGTGGTGCATCACATCGCCGGCGACGGCTGGTCGATCGGCGCCCTGCGGCGTGACTTCTCGCGCGCGTACGCGGCGAGGTCGCGGGGGCAGGAGCCGACGTTCGAGCCGCTGCCGGTGCAGTATGCCGATTACGCGTTGTGGCAGCGGGAGTTGCTGGGGGAGGAGTCTGACCCGCAGAGCTTGCTGTCGGCGCAGGTTGAGTACTGGCGTGGGGTGTTGGCCGGTGCGCCTGAGGAGTTGGTGTTGCCGGTGGACCGGCCGCGGCCGGCGGTGGCCGGCCATCGCGGTCACGCCGTGCCGGTGCGGGTGTCGGCGGAGGTGCATCAGCGGTTGGTGGAGCTGGCGCGTGCTGAGGGCGTGACGGTCTTCATGGTGGTGCAGGCTGCGTTGGCGGTGACGCTGTCGCGGCTGGGGGCGGGGACGGACATCCCGGTGGGTTCGGCGGTGGCGGGTCGTACGGATGAGGCGTTGGATGATCTGGTCGGTTTCTTCGTCAATACGTTGGTGATCCGGACGGATCTGTCGGGTGATCCGGAGTTCCGTGCTGTGTTGGGGCGGGTGCGGGAGGCGAGCCTTGGGGCTCTTGCGCATCAGGATGTGCCGTTCGAGCGGTTGGTGGAGGAGCTTGCTCCGGAGCGGTCGTTGGCGCGGCATCCGCTGTTCCAGGTGATGCTTACCGTGCAGAACATCGAACGCGCCACGTCGGAACTCCCCGACATGAACGCCAGGAGCGCGCCGCTGGACAGCTCGCTCCTGGTGTCGAGGTTCGACCTTGATCTGTCGCTGTCGGAGGTGTTCGACGAGGAGGGCCGTCCGGCTGGGCTTCGGGGCGGATTGATCGCGTCGGCGGACTTGTTCGAGGCGGGGAGTGCTGAGCGGATCGCGGGGTGGTTCGCCGGGGTGCTGGAGTCGGTGACTGCGGTGCCTGACGTGCGGGTGCGCGAGGTTGACGTACTCGGATCGGGCGAGCGTGACCTGCTTCTGCGGCGGTGGAATGACACGGCGTCGGGTGTGGCGGGTGTGTCGGTGGTGGAGTTGTTCGAGGAGTGGGCTGCCGCTGATGCGGGTGCGGTGGCGGTGGTGGCTGATGGTGTGGAGCTGTCGTATGGGGAGTTGGATGCGGCGGCGAACCGTCTGGCTCACTGTCTGCGGGGGCGGGGTGTGGGCCGGGAGTCGGTGGTGGGTCTGCGTTTGCCGCGTGGCACGGAGATGATCGTCGGGATTGTGGGGGTGTGGAAGGCCGGCGCGGCTTATCTGCCGGTCGATGCTGGGCTGCCGGCTGAGCGGGTGGAGTTCATGCTGGCTGATGCCGGTGTGGGTGTGGTGATCGGTTCGGACGATCTCGCGGGGGTGGCGGGCGTTTCGGATGCCTCGCCGGGTGTGGTGGGTGATCTGGCGTATGTGATCTATACGTCGGGGTCGACGGGTGTGCCGAAGGGCGTGGCCGTCTCGCATTCCTCGTTGGCGAATCTGGTGGACGTGTTCGGTCCGGTGATGGGTGCGGGTCCGGGGGTTGGGGTGTTGCAGTTCGCGTCGTTCAGTTTTGACGCGTCGGTGCTGGATGTGGCGGTGGCGTTGTCGTCCGGTGCCACTTTGTGGGTCGCCAGTGATGCTCAGCGGGAGCAGCCGGGCAGGTTGCGGGAGTTGGTGGGGGTGCGGGCGGCGAGTGTGGTGCCGTCGTTGCTGGGGGTGTTGGAGCCGGAGGATCTGGCGCAGGTGGAGACCCTGTTGGTGGGTGCTGAGGCGATCAGTGAGGTGGCGGCGCGGCGTTGGTCGGTGGGGCGTCGGCTGGTGAACACCTATGGGCCGACCGAGGCGACGGTGATGGTGGCGGCCGAGGTGGTGGAGGCGGGGCGTTCGGGTCCGGTGCCGTTCGGGCGGCCGATTGCCAATACCCGTCTGTACGTTCTCGACGAGGCACTTCAGCCGGTGCCGGTCGGGGTCACGGGTGAGTTGTATGTGGCGGGTGCCGGGCTGGCGCGGGGGTACGTCCGTCGTCCGTCGTTGACGGGTGAGCGGTTTGTGGCGTGCCCGTACGGCTCTGGTGGGGAGCGGATGTACCGGACCGGGGACCTGGTCAAGTGGACTCTGGATGGGCAACTGCTGTTCGCCGGGCGGGCGGACACGCAGGTCAAGGTGCGCGGTTTCCGGGTCGAGCCCGGTGAGATCGAGGCCGTACTGCTGACGCGTCCGGACGTCGCCCAGGCCGCCGTCGTGGTTCGTGAGGACGCGTTGGTGGCGTACGTGGTGCCGGCCGACCAGCATGCCGACACCCTGGAGGTCGAGGCGCTGCGGGCGCTGGTTGGGGGGCGGCTTCCGGAGTACATGGTCCCGGCTGCCGTCGTGGTCCTGCCCGAGCTGCCGCTCACGGCCAACGGCAAGCTCGACCGCAAGGCCCTGCCGGCGCCCGAGTACGCCACTGGTGCGGGCCGGGGCCCGGCCACGGTGCAGGAAGAGCTGCTGTGCGCGACCTTCGCCGACGTACTGGGCGTGGAGAGGGTCGGGGTCGACGACAACTTCTTCCAGCTCGGTGGGCATTCGCTGCTGGCGGTGACGTTGGTCGAGCGGTTGCGGGCTCGGGGTGTGTCGGTGTCGGTGCGGGCGTTGTTCGAGGCGCCGACGCCGGCCGGTTTGGCGGGTGCGGCCGGCGTCGGGTCGGTGGAGGTCCCGGAGAACCTGATCCCGGCCGGTGGTGCGGAGCGGATCACCCCGGACATGCTGCCGCTGGTCGACCTGTCGCAGGCCGAGATCGACCAGGTGGTCGGGACGGTCGACGGCGGGGCGGCGAACGTGGCCGACGTCTATCCGCTGGCCCCGCTCCAGGAGGGCCTTCTCTTCCACCACCTCATGGCGAGTGGAAGCGCCGACACTTACGTGACGGTGCGAGTGGTGGAGTTCGACTCCCGTTCCCGGCTGGAGACCTTTGCGCAGGCGCTCCAGCAGGTGGTGGACCGGCACGACATCTACCGCACGGGTGTGGTGTGGGAAGGGCTGCGGGAGCCGGTCCAAGTGGTGTGGCGGAACGCGGAACTACCGGTCGTCGAGCACGAGATCGACGGCGGGCACGCGGAGCCCGTGGAGGCCCTGATCGCCCTGGCGGGCCTGGCGATGGATCTCGGTCGTGCGCCGTTGATGGATCTGCACGTGGCCGAGCGGACGGAGGGCCGCTGGCTGGCCGTCGTACGGATGCATCACCTGCTTCAGGACCACATGGGCATGGACGTCCTGCTCCAGGAACTCAGGGTCATGCTGTCCGGTGAGGCGGATCGGCTGGCGCCTGCGCTTCCGTTCCGGAACTTCGTGGCGCAGACGCGGGCGGTGCCGAGGGAGGAGCACGAGCGGTTCTTCGCCGAGTTGCTGGGTGATGCGACCGAGCCGACCGCGCCGTACGGGCTCCTTGATGTACGCGGGGACGGCAGCCGGGTGATCGAGGCCGGCGTGCACCTCACCGACGAGGTCACCGAGGGCTTGCGGCGGGTGGCGCGGGAACTGGGAGTCAGTACGGCGACCGTGCTGCATGTGGTGTGGGCCCGGGTGGTGGCTGTGCTGTCCGGACGGGACGATGTGGTGTTCGGCACTGTGCTGTTGGGACGGATGAACGCGGGTGCGGGTGCGGACCGTGTGGTGGGCCCGTTCATCAACACGCTTCCCGTGCGGCTGCTGACCGGTGGAGTGGGGGTGCGCGCGGCGGTCGAGGGGATGCGGGAGCAGTTGGCCGCGCTGCTGGAGCATGAGCATGCGCCGTTGGCGGTGGCGCAGCGGGTCAGTGGTGTCGTGGGCGATGCGCCTCTCTTCACCTCGCTGTTCAACTACCGGCACATCACTGACTCTTCGGACAGCCCGACGGGACAGCGGCCGGTGACGGGGATACGGACGGTCTTCGCGGAGGAGCGGACCAACTATCCGGTGGCGGTCTCGGTCAACGATCGCGGGACGCGGGGTCTGAGTCTGAGTGTGCAGACGGTTGACGTGCTCGATCCGCGTGCGCTGGGCGCACTGCTGTGCACGGCGGCGGCGAACGTGGTCGACGCACTCACCGAAGCCCTGGACGGCGGCCCGGACATGTCGCTGGGCACGGTGAACGTGCTCGGAGCCGACGAGCGTGAACGGCTGCTCCACGGATGGAATGACACAGCCACGGGCGTGGTGGCGGGTGCGTCGGTGGTGGAGCTGTTCCGGCGGCGGGTGGCAGCCGATCCGGACGCGATCGCGGTGATTCACGACCAAGTGACGTTGAGCTATGGGGAGTTGGACGCCCAGTCGAATCGGCTGGCGCATTTCCTGCGCGAGATGGGTGTGGGTCGTGAGTCGGTGGTGGGCGTGTGCCTGCCGCGGGGCATCGAACTGGTGACGGCGATTCTGGCCGTGCTGAAGACCGGGGCGGGATTCCTGCCGGTCGATACCCGGCTGCCGGCGGATCGAGTGGCGTTCATGCTGACCGACAGCGGAGCCCAGCTCGTTCTCGGGAACCAGGACGCCCTGGATGATCCGTCGCTTGGGCAGGTGCCGTTGGTGGTGGCCCTGGACGAGCCGACGACGACTGCGCTCTTGGACGCTCATCCCACGACCGTTCCGCAGGTGGCGGTCGATCCGGCGGGGCTGGCGTATGTGATCTACACGTCCGGGTCGACGGGTATGCCGAAGGGTGTGGCGGTCGCGCACGCCGGTGTGGTGAATCTGGTGGCTGCTCAGCGTGAGCGGTTCGCCGTGGACCCGGGGTCGCGGGTGCTCCAGTTCGCGTCGGTCGGTTTTGACGCGGCGGTGTCGGAAGTCTTCGTGACGTTGTGCGCGGGCGCGGCGCTGGTGGTGGCGTCGGCGGACGAGGTGTTGCCGGGCGGCGGCCTGGTGGAACTGGTGGCGGCCCATGACGTCACGCATGTGACGCTGCCGCCGGCGGTCCTGCGGACTCTCGGCGATTCCGACCTGGACTCGGTGACCACACTCGTGTCCGCGGGTGAGGCGCTGGATGCGGGGATGGTCGACCAGTGGGCGCCCGGGCGTCGTCTGATCAATGCGTATGGTCCGACGGAGATCACGGTTTGTGCGTCGATGTCGGGACCGCTCACTCCCGGTGATGAGCCGTCGATCGGTACGCCGATCGCCAACACCCGCGTCTACGTGCTGGACGAGGCGCTTCAGCCGGTGCCGGTCGGAGTGGCGGGTGAGTTGTACGTCGCCGGTGCCGGCGTGGCACGCGGCTACGTCGGCCGCCCGTCACTGACCGGTGAACGCTTCATCGCCTGCCCGTACGGCAGGAGCGGGGAGCGGATGTACCGCACGGGCGACCTGGTCAAGTGGTCCGCCGAGGGGCAACTGCTGTTCCTCGGCCGGGCCGATGAGCAGGTCAAGATCCGAGGCTTCCGTATCGAGCCCGGCGAGATCGAGACGGCGCTGCTCACCCACCCCGATGTCCACCAGGCGGCGGTCGTGGCCCGTGCGGACGCCCCGGGCGACAAGCGGCTGGTCGCCTATGTCGTTCCCGTCGGCCAAGTGCCCGACGATCTGCGGGAGTTGCTGGCCTCGCGGCTGCCCGAGTACATGCTCCCCGCTGCCTTCGTCACGCTCCCCGAGTTGCCGCTGACGTCCAACGGCAAGCTGGACCGGCGGGCCCTGCCGGCGCCCGAGTACGTCACCGGCGAGGGCCGGGGCCCGGCCACGGTGCAGGAGGCGATCCTCTGCGCGGTGTTCGCGGAGGTGCTGGGGCTGGAGTCCGTCGGCGTGGACGACAGCTTCTTCCAGCTCGGTGGGCATTCCCTCCTCGCAGTGCGGTTGATTTCGCGCATCCGTGTCGTGCTCGGTGTCGAGCTGCCGCTGCGGGCGTTGTTCGAGGCGCCGACGGTGGCCGGTCTGGCGGCACGGCTGGCCGAGGGCGTGGGCGAGGCCCGTACGCCGTTGCGGTCCGGGGCGCGCCCCGAGCGGGTGCCGCTTTCGTTCGCGCAGCGCCGGCTGTGGTTCCTGGACCAGCTCGAAGGCCCGAGCCCGACGTACAACATCCCGGTGCGGATCGGGCTGAGCGGTGTGGACGCCGTGGTGCTGGAGCAGGCGTTCCGGGATGTGATCGCCCGGCACGAGTCGTTGCGGACGGTGTTCCCGGCGGCGGACGGCGAGCCGTACCAGCACATCCTCGACCCGCACGATCTGGACTGGGAACTGCAGGTCAGCCGGGTCGAGTCCGGTGAACTCGGCAATTCCGTGGGACAGGCGATGCGGTACGCGTTCGACCTGTCGGCCGAGGTGCCGATCCGGGCGTGGCTGTTCCAGACCGGCCCGGACGGCGACGAGCAGGTGTTGGTGCTGGTGGTGCATCACATCGCCGGTGATGGCTGGTCGACGGTTCCGCTGAGCCGGGATCTGTCGACTGCGTATGCGGCACGGTTGCGGGGCGAGGCCCCGGTATGGGAGCCGCTGCCGGTGCAGTACGCCGATTACACCCTCTGGCAGCGGGAGTTGCTGGGCGAGGAGTCCGACCCGGAGAGCCTGCTGTCGCGGCAGGTGGAGTACTGGCGGCAGGCGCTGGCCGGTGCGCCGGACGAGGTGGCGTTGCCGGTGGACCGGCCGAGGCCGGCGGTGGCCGGTCATCGTGGGCACCGGGTTCCGTTGCGGGTGCCGGTCGAGGTGCACCGGAGGATGGTCGACCTGGCACGCGCCGAGGGCGTGACGACGTTCATGATCTTGCAGGCCGCGCTGGCGGTGACGCTGTCGCGGCTCGGAGCCGGTACCGACATCCCCATCGGATCTCCGATCGCGGGCCGGACGGATGAGGCGCTGGACGACCTGGTCGGGTCGTTCGTCAACACCCTCGTGATCCGTACGGACCTGTCGGATGATCCGGAGTTCCGGCAGGTGCTGGAGCGGGTGCGGGAGGTGAGCCTGGACGCGCTGGCGCATCAGGACGTGCCGTTCGAGCGGCTGGTGGAGGAGCTGGCGCCGTCCCGGTCGATGGCGCGCCACCCGCTGTTCCAGGTGCTGCTGGGCATGGAGAACACCGAACGCGCGGTGCTCGACCTGCCCGAGGTGCACGCCGTGAACGCAGCGAACACAGCGAACGCCGGGGGAGTCCCGGGAACGGCGTCCATCGCGAGGTTCGACCTCGACCTCTCCTTGTCCGAAATCCTCGACGACGAGGGCCGCCCGGCAGGGCTGCGGGGCTCGTTGACCGCCGCCGTGGACCTGTTCGAACCGTCGACGGCCACCAGGATCGCGGAGTGGTTCACCCGAGTCCTGGCAGCCGTGACCAGTACCCCGGACATCCTCCTGAGCGCGGTGGACGTACTCGACACCGAGGCACGGGAGTTGCTGCTCGACCGGTGGAACGCGACCACGCTGCCCCTGCCCGCTCTGAGCGTGGCTGAGCAGTTCGAACGGTGGGCGGCGACGATGCCCGACGCGGTCGCGGTGCTGGCCGACGGCGCGGAGATGTCGTACGGGGAGCTGAACGCGCGGGCGAACCGGCTGGCGCGGTGGCTGCTCAGGCACGGGGCGGGCCCCGAGCGGTTCGTCGCCGTGGCGTTGCCGCGGTCGGCGGAGCTGCTGGTGGCGTTGCTCGCGGTGGCCAAGTCGGGTGCGGCGTACCTGCCGGTGGACACGGACTATCCGGCCGAGCGGCTGGAGTCGATGATCGCCGACACCGCCCCGGTCGCGGTGGTGACCGCCACGCGCGTGGCCGGGCTGGTACCGGAGGCCGGGACGAGGGTGGTCGTGGACGACCCGCGTACGGCGGCCGCGATAGCGGAGTGCTCGGCGTCCGACGTGACGGACGCGGATCGACCGGCCCCGGTGTCGGCCGAGCACCCGATGTACGTCATCTTCACGTCCGGTTCCACCGGGCGGCCCAAGGGCGTGGTGATCCCGAGGTCGGCGCTGGTGAACCTGCTGGCCGGGATGCAGGAGCAGGTGGACCTGGAGCCCGGTGACCGGTTGCTGGCGCTGACCACGGTCGGGTTCGACATCGCCGGTCTTGAGTTGTTCCTGCCGCTTGTCCAGGGTGCCGCCGTGGTGCTGGCCGCCAAGGAACTCCTCTACGACCCGGCTGCCTTCGGCCGTACCGTGGTGGACACCGCGGTGAGCGTCATCCAGGCCACGCCGAGCCTGTGGCGTTCGGTGCTGGCCGGTGGCCAGGTGGAACTGGCCGGTATACGCGTCCTCGTCGGTGGCGAGGCACTGCCCGCGGATCTGGCGGCCACGCTGGCCCCGGCGGCCGCCGAGCTGCTGAACGTGTACGGGCCGACGGAGACCACCATCTGGTCCACGTCGACACCCATCGACCCCGCGCACACGGGGGAGCCGCCGATCGGCCGCCCCATCGCCAACACCCGGGTGTACGTGCTGGACGCCGGATTGCGGCCAGTGCCGGTGGGCGTGGCCGGGGAGCTGTACATCGCCGGCAGCGGGCTGGCTCGCGGATACCTCCGCCGGCCGGGGCTGACGGCCGAGCGGTTCGTGGCCTGCCCCTACGGGACCGGCGGTGCGCGCATGTACCGCACCGGCGACCGGGCCCGGTGGACGGACGACGGACAGCTCGTCTTCCTGGGCCGCGCGGACGAGCAGGTCAAGGTCCGAGGCTTCCGCGTCGAACTGGGCGAGATCGAGGCCACCCTGCTCCGCCATCCCGGGGTACTGCGGGCCGCGGCGGTCGTACGAGAGGACGCTCCCGGAGACCGGCGACTGGTGGCCTACGTCGAGCCGCGGCACGGCGGAGACGAACTCGGCGACCTGCGCGAGTTCGTGGCGCGATGGCTGCCGGAATACATGGTCCCGGCCGCGGTCGTGGAGCTGCCCGAGCTGCCGTTGACGGCGAACGGCAAGCTGGACCGGCGAGCACTGCCGGCACCGGAGTACTCAGCGGGCGAGGGCCGTGGCCCGGCCACGGTGCAGGAAGAGATCGTGTGCTCGGTCTTCGCGGAGGTGCTGGGGCTGGACTCCGTCGGCGTCGACGACAACTTCTTCGCACTGGGCGGGCATTCGCTGCTCGCGGTGCGCCTGGTGTCGCGGATTCGTGCGCTGCTGGGCGTCGAGGTCGGCGTCCGGGCGCTGTTCGAGGCGCCGACGGTGGCCGGGCTGGCGGGGCGTCTGGCGGAGGACGGTGCGGGGCAGGTTCGTACGCCGCTGCGGGCGGCGCCGACCCGTCCGGAGCGGGTGCCGTTGTCGTTCGCGCAGCGCCGGCTGTGGTTCCTGGCGCAGTTGGAGGGCCCGAGCCCGACGTACAACATCCCGCTGCCGATCCGTCTGAACGGTGCGGACGCCGCGGCGCTGGGGGAGGCGTTCCGGGATGTGATCGCCCGGCATGAGTCGTTGCGGACGGTGTTCCCGGCGGTGGACGGAGAGCCGTACCAGCGCATCCTCGACCCGCGAGACCTGGACTGGGAACTGCAGGTCAGCCAGGTGGACTCTGGAGAACTCGGCAGTGCCGTGAGGCAGGCGATGCAGTACACCTTCGACCTGTCGGTGGAGTTGCCGGTCCGGGTGTGGCTGTTCGAGGTGGCGGGTTCGGGCGGCCAGGAGCAGGTGCTGGTGGTGGTGATGCATCACATCGCCGGTGATGGTTTGTCGATGGGGCCGCTGAGTCGGGACCTGTCGGCGGCGTATGCGGCGCGGGTGCGTGGTGAGGGTCCGGTGTGGGAGCCGTTGCCGGTGCAGTACGCGGATTATGCGTTGTGGCAGCGGGAGTTGCTGGGGGAGGAGTCGGACCCGGAGAGCCTGCTGTCGCGGCAGGTGGAGTACTGGCGGGGGATGCTCGCTGGTGCGCCTGAGGAGTTGGCGTTGCCGGTGGACCGGCCGCGTCCGGTGGTGGCGAGTCATGAGGGGCATCGGGTGCCGGTGCGGGTGCCGGCGGAGGTGCACGGGCGGCTGGCGGAACTGGCCCGTGCCGAGGGTGTGACGGTGTTCATGGTGTTGCAGGCCGCGCTGGCGGTGACGCTGTCGCGGGTCGGGGCCGGGACGGACATTCCTGTGGGTTCGCCGGTGGCGGGTCGTACGGATGAGGCGCTGGACGATCTGGTCGGTTTCTTCCTGAATACGTTGGTGATCCGGACGGATCTGTCGGGTGATCCGGAGTTCCGTGCTGTGTTGGGGAGGGTGCGGGAGGCGAGCCTTGGGGCTCTTGCGCATCAGGATGTGCCGTTCGAGCGGTTGGTGGAGGAGCTGGCGCCGTCTCGGTCGATGGCGCGGCATCCGTTGGCGCAGGTGGTGCTGACGATGCAGACCACGGGGGATGCGGCGCTGGACATGCCCGGTGTCCGCACCGGCGGAGGCGGCGCGGGGCTCGATACGGGAGACACGGCCCTGGTGAAGTTCGACCTGTGGGTCTCCCTCGGTGAGACGTACGACGCCGAGGGGCGTCCGGCGGGGCTGCGCGGTGCGGTGACGGTGGCGGCGGACCTGTTCGACGCGCCCGCGGCCGGTCGCATGGCCGACTGGTTCGTACGGGTGTTGAACACGGTGACCGAGGCTCCGGATGTGCGGTTGAGCGCGGTGGATGTGCTCGATGCCGATGAGCGGGACCGGGTGCTGGCACGGTGGAACGACACGGCCGTGGAGGGGGAGACGTCCTCGGTCGTGGAGCTGTTCGAGCGGCAGGTTCGGGCGGATGCGGTTGCGGTGGTGGCCGAGGGTGTCGAGTTGTCGTACGCGCAACTGGACGCGTCGGCGAATCGCCTTGCGAACTATCTGCGTGGTCAGGGTGTGGGCTGTGAGTCGGTTGTCGGGCTGTGCCTGCCGCGCGGGGCGGAGATGGTCACGGCGATCCTGGCGGTGTGGAAGGCCGGGGCGGCGTATCTGCCGGTCGATGCCGAGCTGCCGGCGGAGCGGGTGGCGTACATGCTGGCCGACAGCCGGGCAGAGTTGGTGCTGGGCACGCAGGACGCGCTTGATGACCTGCCGGTCGGGCGGGCGCGGATGGTGGCGATCGACGATCCGCTGACCGGCATGTTCCTGGAGGGCTGCTCGGAGGCGGCGCCCGGGGTGGTGCTGGACCCGGCGGGGCTGGCGTATGTGATCTACACCTCCGGATCGACGGGTGTGCCGAAGGGCGTCGCGGTTACGCACGGTTCGCTGGCGAACTACGTGTCGTCGGTGTCGGTGCGGCTGGGGTGGTCGTTGCCGGGGGCGCGGTATGCGCTTCTTCAGGCGCAGGTGACGGACCTGGGGAACACGGTGGTGTTCACGAGCCTGGCCACGGGCGGGCAGTTGCATGTGCTGGACGAGGAGGCGGTCACCGATCCGGAAGCGGTGGCAAGCTACCTCGCCGAGCGGCGGATCGATGCGTTCAAGGTGGTGCCGTCGCATCTGGCGGCGTTGACGGCTGCGGTGGGTGTGGAGCCGTTGCTGCCGGGGCAGTCCCTGGTCCTTGGCGGTGAGGCGGCCTCAGCCGGCTGGGCGCGGGAATTGGTGCGGACTGCTGTTGCCGAGGGCCGGCGGGTGTTCAACCATTACGGCCCGACGGAGACCACGATCGGTGTGGCCACGGCCGAGCTGTCTGCGCACGACGACGTGGTGCCGATCGGTACGCCGATCGCCAACACCCGCCTGTTCGTGCTGGACGAGGCGCTTCAGCCGGTGCCGGTCGGGGTGCCCGGCGAGCTGTACGTGGCCGGCGCCGCACTCGCGCGCGGCTATGTCGGCCGCCCGTCGCTCACCGGCGAGCGCTTCGTGGCCTGCCCCTTCGGGACCGGCGGTGACCGGATGTACCGCACCGGCGACCTGGTGAGGTGGTCCCCGGACGGGCAGTTGCTGTTCCTCGGCCGCGTGGACGAGCAGGTCAAGATCCGCGGCTTCCGCGTCGAACCCGGCGAGATCGAAGCCGTACTGCTGACGCACCCGGACATCGCGCGGGCCGCGGTCGTCGCCCGCGAGGACACCGAGGGCGACCGGCGCCTTGTCGCGTACGTCGTCCCGGCCGACGGCGACACCGGAATGGACACCAGTGGTGTGCGTGACTTCCTGGCGGGTCGGCTTCCGGAGTACATGGTCCCGGCCGCTTTCGTCACGCTGCCCGAGCTGCCGCTGACCGCGAACGGCAAGCTGGACAGGCGTGCCCTGCCCGCACCCGAGTACGTCACCGGTGACGGTCGAGCGCCGGCCACACCCCAGGAAGAGATCCTGTGTGCGGCGTTCGCCGAGGTCCTCGGGCTGGAAGCGGTCGGCGTCGACGACAGCTTCTTCGACCTGGGTGGGCATTCGCTGCTGGCGGTGCGGCTGGTGTCGCGGATTCGGGCGGTGCTGGGGGTCGAGGTCGAGGTCCGGACGCTGTTCGAGGCGCCGACGCCGGCCGGGCTGGCTGCACGGTTGGCCGAGGCGGCGGGCGAGGCCCGTACGCCGCTGCGGGCATGGACGCGTCCGGAACGGGTGCCGCTGTCGTTCGCGCAGCGCCGGCTCTGGTTCCTGGACCAGCTCGAAGGCCCGAGCCTCACGTACAACATCCCGATGCCGATCCGTGTGAGCGGTGTGAACGCCGCGGCGCTGGAAGAGGCGTTCCTGGACGTGATCGCGCGGCACGAGTCGTTGCGTACGGTGTTCCCGACCGCCGACGGCGAGCCGTACCAGCAGATCCTCGACCCGCAGGACCTGGACTGGGAGTTGGAGGTCGCCCAGGTCGCGCCCGAGGCCGTGGCCGATGTCATGGGCCGGGCGATGCGGTACGCGTTCGACCTCTCGGCCGAACTGCCCATCCGGGCGTGGGTGTTCGAGGCAAGACCGGAGGACGACGTCGAGCAGCAGGTCCTGCTGGTGGTGGTGCATCACATCGCCAGTGACGGCTGGTCACGCGGTCCGCTGGCGCGGGATCTGTCCGCCGCGTATGCGGCGCGGTCGGGGGGACAGACGCCCGTGTGGGAGCCGCTGCCGGTGCAGTACGCCGACTACACCCTCTGGCAGCGGCAGTTGCTGGGCGACGAATCGGACCCGGACAGCCTGCTGTCGACGCAGGTGGAGTACTGGCGGCGGACGCTGGCCGGGGCGCCGGAAGAGCTGGCTCTGCCCGTGAGCCGACCGCGTCCGGCGGTGGCCGGCCACCGCGGCCACTCCGCGGCGTTCCGCGTGTCGGCCGACGTACACCAGAGGCTGAAGGAGCTGGCTCGGGCCGAGGGCGTGACGGCGTTCATGGTGTTGCAGGCCGCGCTGGCGGTGACGCTGTCGCGGGTCGGAGCCGGTACGGACATTCCGATCGGCTCGCCGGTCGCCGGGCGCAGTGACGAGGCGCTGGACGATCTGGTCGGGTTCTTCCTCAACACGTTGGTGATCCGGACGGACCTGTCCGGTGATCCGGAGTTCCGTGCAGTGCTGGGACGGGTGCGGGAGACGAGCCTGGGGGCGTTCGCGCATCAGGACGTGCCGTTCGAGCGGCTGGTCGAGGAACTGGCACCGGAGCGGTCGATCGCCCGCCATCCGCTGTTCCAGGTGTCGTTGACCGTGCAGAACATGGAGCGCGCGACGCTGGAGTTGCCCGGGGCGGCGTCCCGCGCCGGCGGTAGGAACACCTCCTCCCCGGACGACGGCTCGGTGCTGCTGCCCGCCAAGTTCGATCTCGACGTGGTGATGGTCGAGCAGTTCGACGGCGACGGCCGGGCGGCGGGCTGGCACGGTGTCGTGACGGTCGCGGCGGACCTGTTCGACGGGCCTGCCGCCGCGAGGTTCGCCGACTGGTTCGCGCAGGTGCTCCAGGTGGTGACGGCGGAGCCGGACGTGCGGTTGGGCGCGGTTGACGTGCTTGGCGCGGATGAGCGTGACCTGCTGATTCGTGGGTGGAACGACACGGACGTGGTGGCGGGTTCGTCGGTGGTGGAGCTGTTCCGGCGGCAGGTGTCAGCCGCTCCGGACGCGGTCGCGGTGATGCACGACGAAGTAGCCTTTTCCTACCGGGAGTTGGATGCCGAGTCGAGTCGTCTCGCGCACTTCCTGCGGGGTATGGGTGTGGGCTATGAGTCGGTGGTGGGTGTGTGCCTGCCGCGTGGCGCCGAGCTGGTGACAGCGATTCTGGGCGTGCTGAAGGCGGGGGCGGCGTTCCTGCCGGTCGACGGCCGGCTGCCGGTGGAGCGGGTGGCGTTCATGCTGGCCGACAGCGGCGCGCAGCTCGTTCTGGGGAGCCAGGACGCCCTGGACGACCTGCCGGTGGGCAGGGTGCCGCTGGTGGCCCTGGACGATCCGACGACGACCGCGCTGCTGGAGGCTCGGCCCACGACCGCGCCGGAAGTAGAGGCTGACCCGTCGGGTCTGGCGTATGTGATCTACACCTCCGGGTCGACGGGGACGCCGAAGGGTGTGGCGGTCGCCCATGACGGGGTCGCGAACCTGGTGGCCGCTCAGGGTGAGCGGTTTGCGGTGGAGCGGGGGTCAAGGGTCCTTCAGTTCGCCTCGGTCGGCTTCGACGCGGCGGTGTCGGAAGTCTTCGTGACGTTGTGCGCGGGCGCGACCCTGGTCATGGCGTCGGCGGACGACGTGCTTCCGGGCGGCGGGCTGGTCGAGCTGGTGGCGGCCCATGGCGTGACGCATGCGACGTTGCCGCCGGCGGTGCTGAGCGCTTTGGGCGACGACGGCCTGGATTCGATCACCACGCTGGTGTCGGCGGGTGAGGCGTTGGATGTGGGGTTGGTGGAGCGTTGGTCCCCGGGCCGCCGGCTGATCAATGCGTATGGTCCGACGGAGATCACGGTGTGTGCGTCGATGTCGGCGCCGCTGGCCCCCGGTGATGAGCCGTCGATCGGTAGGCCGATCGCCAACACCCGCGTCTACGTGCTGGACGAGGCGCTTCAGCCGGTGCCGGTCGGAGTGGCGGGTGAGTTGTATGTCGCCGGCCCGGGCGTGGCACGCGGCTACGTCGGCCGCCCGTCACTGACCGGTGAACGCTTCATCGCCTGCCCGTACGGCAGGAGCGGGGAGCGGATGTACCGCACGGGCGACCTGGTCAAGTGGTCCGCCGAGGGGCAACTGCTGTTCCTCGGCCGGGCCGATGAGCAGGTCAAGATCCGAGGCTTCCGTATCGAGCCCGGCGAGATCGAGAGCCTGTTGCTCACCCACCCCGATGTCCACCAGGCGGCGGTCGTGGCCCGTGAGGACACCCCCGGCGACGAACGGCTGGTGGCATACGTGGTGCCATCAGGCCAAGAGACCGACGCTCTACGGGAGTTGGTGACGTCGCGCCTGCCCGAGTACATGCTCCCGGCCGCTTTCGTCACGCTGCCCGAGCTGCCGCTCACGGCCAACGGCAAGCTCGACCGGCGGGCCTTGCCTGCGCCCGAGTACGTCACCGGTGACGGTCGAGCGCCGGCCACACCCCAGGAAGAGATCCTGTGTGCGGCGTTCGCCGAGATCCTCGGGCTGGAAGCGGTCGGCGTCGACGACAGCTTCTTCGACCTGGGTGGGCACTCACTCCTCGCGGTACGGCTGATCTCGCGCATCCGTGTCGTGCTCGGCGTCGAGCTGCCGCTGCGGGCGCTGTTCGAGGTGCCGACGGTGGCTGGTCTGGCGGCACGGCTGGCCGAGGGCGTGGGCGAGGCCCGTACGCCGCTGCGGGCGTGGGCGCGCCCCGAGCGGGTGCCGCTGTCGTTCGCGCAGCGCCGGCTGTGGTTCCTGTACCAGCTCGAAGGCCCGAGCCCGACGTACAACATCCCCATGCCGGTCCGTCTGAGCGGCGTTGACGTCGGAGCGCTGGACGCGGCACTGCGCGATGTGATCGCCCGGCACGAGTCGCTGCGGACGGTCTTCCCGGCCGTGGACGGCAAGCCGTACCAGCACATCCTCGACCCGCACGACCTGGACTGGGAGTTGGAGGTCTCCCAGGTCACGCCCGAGGCCGTGGCCGATGCCATGGGCCGGGCGATGCGGTACGCGTTCGACCTCTCGGCCGAACTGCCCATCCGAGCCTGGCTGTTCCAAGCCGACCCCGACGAGCAGGTGCTGATGGTGGTCATCCATCACATCGCCGGCGACGGTTGGTCGACCGTCCCGCTGAGCCAGGACCTCTCGACGGCGTACGCGGCACGGCTGGAGGGACGGGCCCCCGAATGGCAGCCGCTGCCGGTGCAGTACGCGGATCACGCGCTGTGGCAGCGGGAGTTGCTGGGCGAGGAGTCCGACCCGGACAGCCTGCTGTCGAAGCAGACGGCGTACTGGCGGGAAACGCTGGCCGGTGCGCCGGAAGAACTCGCGCTCCCGGTGGACCGCCCACGACCGACGACGGCGAGCTACCAGGGGCATCGGGTACCGCTGCGAGTGACGGCGGACGTGCACCAGCGCCTGGCGCGGCTCGCGCGCACCGAGGGCGTGACGACGTTCATGATCCTGCAAGCCGCGCTGGCGGTGACGCTGTCGCGGGTCGGAGCCGGTACCGACATTCCGATCGGTTCGCCGGTCGCGGGCCGCACGGATGAGGCGCTGGACGACCTGGTCGGCTTCTTCGTCAATACGCTGGTGATCCGTACGGACCTGTCCGGTGATCCGGAGTTCCGGCGGGTGCTGGGACGGGTCCGGGAGGCGAGCCTCGGCGCTCTGGCCCACCAGGACGTGCCGTTCGAACGCCTGGTGGAGGAACTGGCTCCGGAGCGGTCGCTCGCGCGGCACCCGGTGTTCCAGGTGTTCCTCACCCTCCAGAACACCGGCGAGGCGTCACTGGAACTGCCGGGGGCACGCACCCGCACCGGCGCGGGCACCGGCGGGCCCGACGGAGCGGTACCGGCCCCGGCGAAGTACGACCTGAACTTCGGGATCGCCGAAATCCTCGACGCCGAGGGGCGCCCGGCGGGTCTGCGCGGTGCGGTGACGGTGGCGGCGGACCTGTTCGACGCACCGACGGCGGGCCGCATGGCCGACTGGTTCGTACGGGTCCTGAACACGGTCACCGAGGCTCCGGACCTGCGCCTGAGCGCGGTCGACGTGCTCGACGCCGACGAGCGGGACCGAGTGCTGCGGGACTGGAACGACACCGCGGCGGAGGCGGAGACGCCTTCGGTCGTGGAACTGTTCGAGCGACAGGTTCAGGAGGCCCCTGGCGCGGTGGCCGTGGTCGCTGATGGTGTGGAGCTGTCGTACGGGGAGTTGGATGCGGCGGCGAATCGTCTGGCGCACTATCTGCGGGATCGGGGTGTGGGCCCGGAGTCGGTGGTGGGTCTGCGTTTGCCGCGTGGCGCGGAGATGATCAGCGGCATTCTCGGAGTCTGGAAGGCCGGGGCGGCCTATCTGCCGATCGACGGTGGTCTGCCGGCTGAGCGGGTGGAGTTCATGTTGGCCGATGCCGGTGTGGACGTGGTTCTGTCTTCGGACGATCTCGCCGGGCTGTCGGGCGCTTCGGATGCCGCGCCGGGTGTGGCGGTCGACCCGGCGGGGCTGGCGTATGTCATCTACACCTCCGGATCGACGGGTGTGCCAAAGGGCGTCGCGGTTACGCACGGTTCGCTGGCGAACTATGTCTCGTCGGTGTCGGTGCGGCTGGGGTGGTCGTTGCCGGGGGCGCGGTATGCGCTTCTTCAGGCGCAGGTGACGGACCTGGGGAACACGGTGGTGTTCACGAGCCTGGCCACGGGTGGGCAGTTGCATGTGCTGGACGAGGAGGCGGTCACCGATCCGGAAGCGGTGGTGGGTTATCTCGTCGAGCGGCGGATCGATGCGTTCAAGGTGGTGCCGTCGCATCTGGCGGCGTTGACGGCTGCGGTGGGTGTGGAGCCGTTGCTGCCGGGGCAGTCCCTGGTCCTTGGCGGTGAGGCGGCCTCAGCTGGCTGGGTGCGGGAGCTGGTGCGGACGGCTGTTGCCGAGGGCCGGCGGGTGTTCAACCATTACGGCCCGACGGAGACCACGATCGGTGTGGCCACGGCCGAGCTGTCTGCGCACGACGACGTGGTGCCGATCGGTACGCCGATCGCCAACACCCGCCTGTTCGTGCTGGACGAGGCGCTTCAGCCGGTGCCGGTCGGGGTGCCCGGCGAGCTGTACGTGGCAGGCGCCGCACTCGCGCGCGGCTATGTCGGCCGCCCGTCCCTCACGAGCGAGCGCTTCGTGGCGTGCCCCTTCGGGACCGGCGGTGAGCGGATGTACCGTACCGGCGACCTGGTGAGGTGGTCCCCGGACGGGCAGTTGCTGTTCCTCGGCCGCGTGGACGAGCAGGTCAAGATCCGCGGCTTCCGCGTCGAACCCGGCGAGATCGAAGCCGTACTACTCGCGCACCCGGACATCGCGCGGGCCGCGGTCGTCGCCCGCGAGGACACCGAGGGCGACCGGCGCCTTGTCGCGTACGTCGTCCCGGCCGACGGCGACACCGGAATGGACACCGCCGGTGTACGCGATTTCGTGGCGGCGCGGCTGCCCGACCACATGGTCCCGGCCGCCGTAGTGGCACTGCCGGAGCTGCCGCTGACCGCCGCCGGCAAACTCGACCGCAAGTCCCTCCCCGCCCCCGACTACACCGCCGGTGCCACCACCCCGGACAGCAGGAGGAACCTCGCCACCAGCCTGGAGTACGTCGTCAGCGAGGTGTTCGCCGACGTCCTCGGCCTCGACGAGGTCGGCTTCGACGACGACTTCTTCCGGCTCGGCGGCCATTCACTGCTCGCTGTCACGCTCGTGACCCGGCTGCGGGAGAAGGGAATCTCCACCTCCGTACGGAAGGTGTTCGCCGCACCGACCGTCGCCGGGATCGTCCGTCAGCTGGACCTGGCGTCCGTGAGCGATTCGCTCAACAGGATTCTGCCGATCCGGACCGAGGGCGACAGGCCGCCGTTCTTCTTCGTCCACCCGGCCTCGGGCCTGAGCTGGTGCTATCGCCCGCTGGCGCGGTACGCCACGGACGGCGTCCCGCTGTACGGGCTCCAGGCCGCCGGAATGGACGGCAGTGACACGCTGCCGGACAGCATCGGCGCCATGGCGGCGGAATACGTCGAACAGATCCGAGCTGTCCAGCCCAACGGCCCCTACCACCTCCTCGGCTTCTCGTTCGGCGGAATTCCCGTGCACGAGATAGCCGTTCGGCTGCGGGAGGCCGGCGAGACCGTCGCCGCGCTGGTCGTCATGGACGCCTACCCGCCGCCGCCCCGGGACGGCGAGCCCGCCCCCCTTCCCCAGCCCGCGGAGCGCGTACAGCGGGACCCGGACCCGGAGACGGGCTTGCGGGAGACCGCGGCCCGCATCCGCGAGGAAATCGGCGAGATCATCGACGGCATCACCGACGACGAACTGCTCCTCATCACGAAAATCTTCCGCAACAACACGGCACTGCGAAGGCGACACGAACCCGCCGTCTTCGACGGCGACATGCTGCTCTTCGTCGCCGAGAGCCGCGACGACGACAGCGACTCGCTGGACACCCGGCAGCAGCGCTGGGAGCCGTACGTCCGCGGCTCCGTCTCGGCGGTCGGCCTGCCCTGCCGACACACCAACCTGATGCTGCCCGAAATGCTGAGCCAGGCATGGCAGGCGATAGCCGAATGGATGGAGTCGCGAAACACAGAATCCGGCGCCTGAACCCGAGGTACACGAGGCGGCGCCTCAACCCGAGGCGCTTGCCTACGACCACTCAGACAGCCACCACCGGCGGCGCAAGAACCGGCAGCGCCACCCGCACCGACAGCCCACCCCCGGCGTTGGCCGTCGCCCGCACGGTCCCCCCATGGGCGTTGGCGATGGCCGCGACGATGGACAGCCCCAGTCCCGCGCCCTCGGACGAGCCGGTCCGGTCGCGGTGCAGCCGCCGGAACGGCTCGAACAACTCATCGACCTGCTCCGGGGGGACGTGCGGACCGGTGTTGGTGACTACCAGCCCGCTGTCGGGGGACAGTTCGACCAGGACGTGCCCGCCGGCGACGTTGTGCCGGATCGCGTTCTGCACCAGGTTGGCGACCAGTCGCGTGAGCAGCACTTCGTCGCCCGAGACGGTGACCGGCCGTGCGGTGACGGTGAGGATGATGCCGCGCTGCCGGGCGAAGGGCGACTGCTCGGAGATGACCTGGCCGACCGCGCCGGCGAGGTCGACCGGCGCCCGGGTGGTGAGTTCCTGTTCCCCCTGCGCGAGTACGAGCAGGCCCTCGATGAGCCGCTCGGAGCGCTCGGTGGCGCGCAGTAGTTCGTCGCGGATCTGGGCCACCCGCCGCGGGGACGGGTGGGCGAGCCCGATCTCGATGGCCGTGCGCTGGATGGCGAGCGGGGTGCGCAGCTCGTGGGAGGCGTTGGCGACGAAACGGCGCTGGCTCGCCAGGGAGCGGTCCAGCCGGTCGAGCATGGCGTCGAAGGTGTCGGCCAGCTCTTTGAGTTCGTCCTGCGGCCCGGTCAGCGCGATGCGTTCGTGCAGGGTGGACAGCGACAGTCGGCGGGCGGTTGCGGTGACGCGGTGCAGCGGGCGCAGCAGCCGTCCGGTGAGCCACCAGCACACCACGAACGCCAGCAGCACGATGGCCGCGCAGGCGAGCAGGCTGAACATGAGCTGGGTGTGCGCCAGTTCCTGCTGGAACTCGGCCTTCTCGTCGACGATGAAAGTCGAGCCGGGGCGTGACACGTCGAGGGGGGCGGACTTGGACGGCTGGTACGGCACTTCCGAGCACGGAGTGTCCGCCGGCCGCATGTCACACGGGATTCCGGCGATTTTGCCGGGTGAGGCGAAGTTGTCCAACTTGTCGCCGACGGCCCATTGCTGGAACTGTTGCGCGACGATCAGTACCGCCAGGGTGATGACCATGAACACGCCGCCGTAGAGCAGCGTCATCCGGGCCCGCACCGAGCCGTTGATCATCGAGGGGACGCGCCGCACGGTCCCTGCCGGCCCTAGCCTCACGATCTGCACCCGCTTCCTGCCCATGGCCTCATTGCCGCAGATCACCGATAAGAGGCCAGTTAACACTTTCGGTCACCGCGCGGAAACCTCGCCCACGAGGGCGGGCGGCTCGACGGACGCGGAGACACGCGCGAACAGGCCGACGGCCGTGAGGGCCGTCGGCCTGCGGATGGGCAGGGCCGCGGGGCGGCGGGTTGCCGCTAGTTCTCGCCTTTCATGGCTTCGATCAGGCTCTTGGGCCGCATATCGGTCCAGGACTTCTCGATGTACTGGAGGCATTCGTCCCGAGACGCATCTCCGAAGACGGTTTTCCAACCGTCGGGCACATTCACGAAGACCGGCCACAGCGAATGCTGGCCTTCGTCGTTGACCAGGACCAGATACCTTGCGTCGGGATCCTCAAAAGGATTTGGCACCGCACTTTCCTCACTTCTCGGCGACAAGGGACCGCAGCGACGGGCTGATGCACCGTGACACATGTCCGGGCGATGAATCAAGCCGCAAACTGTGCCTTGTTCAACTGCGGCGTTACGCGGTTGAACAGCGGCAGCCCGGCCGTTGACGCATCAGCGGCGCTGTGATGCTTTGGTATTCGCCGCGCACGCCGTAACAAGTATGCGCGGATGCGGTTCGCAGCGATCGGCACGGCAGCAGAACGGCAGTGGAAAATCTGAACGGGAGGGCCGAATGCCTGAAAGCCAAGAGACAGTATTTCTCCGCTCGAATGCGATCATCGAACCACTGGTCGACAGATTCTATGCCTGGATGCACATCGTCGCGCCGGCTCAGGGGTCCATGAACCTGGCGAACGTACAAGTGCCGTTGCTGGAGTCGTATCTCCACTCGCCTCAGGTGCACATCGCGGCCAGCAACAACCCCGCCCTGCGCGGCGGGTATTTCATCAACGTCGAGGAGGCCCGCGCGGCCGAGGTCGGCGAGCTGCTGGACACGATCAAGCGTGAGCGCGGGGAGATGCTCGCGTTCGCCGCCGCCATCGCCGAGGCGGACGAACTGCTGCGCCAGAACGCCACCGGATTCGACCTGACCCCGCTGTACCCGAAACTGCCGCCGGCGCTCAACGGCCTGGTGGAGCTGGCCTACGACACCAGCAACCAGGCGTCAGTGCACGTCATCGAGCCGCTGCTCTACCACAGCCCGGTCTTCGACAGGCGCCGCCAGTCCGTCCAGCTGTCCCTGGACGACGGCGTGGAGCGGCCGTTCATCCTCAGCACCCCCAGGCTGCCCCGGCCGGACGCGCTGGACCTGCCCATCCCGTTCGACCACCCGGGCCTGGACGCGCTGATGAAGGCGCGGATCGAGGGCACGACCCTCGCCCGCCTGCGCGAGGCCCTCGAACTCGACGACGAGCAGGCGGCGCGGCTCGGCCGGCTGCTCGCCCCGGAGCCGAGCCTCGCGCCGGACCGGCACATCGACAGCGGCGGCCGTATCCGCTACTTCGGGCACGCCTGCCTGGTGCTGCAGAGCCCGGAGGCCGCCGTCGTGGTGGACCCGTTCATCAGCACGGACAACCGGCACGGCGACCGGTACACCCTCGACGACCTGCCCGACCACATCGACCTGGTGCTGATCACGCACGGGCACCAGGACCACATCGTGCTGGAGACCCTGCTGCAACTGCGCTCGCGCACCGACGCGATCGTCGTGCCCCGCTCGTCGCGCGGCAACCTGTGCGACCCGTCGATCGGCCAGTACCTCAAGTCCATGGGCTTTACGGTGATCGAGGTCGACGACTTCGACGAGGTGCCGCTGCCCGGCGGTGCGCGCGTGGTGGCCACCCCGTTCCTCGGTGAGCACTCCGACCTCGACATCCGCGCCAAGTCGACCTACGTGGTGCAGCTGGCCGGTCTCTCGGTGTTCGTCGGCGCGGACTCCTCCGGAATCGACCCGGTGCTCTACCAGTACGTCCGGTCGCACCTGGGCGACGTGGACAAGGTGTTCCTGGGCATGGAGTGCGACGGCGCGCCGCTGACCTGGCTCTACAAGGGGCTGCTGACCCGGCCGGTGACCAAGAAGATGAGCGACTCGCGCAAGCTGTCGGGGTCGAACGCGGCGCAGGCCGCCGACATCATGACCGAGCTGGGCGCGAACGAGGCGTACGTCTACGCCATGGGTGAGGAGAGCTGGCAGGGCCACGTGATGGCGACGACGTACACGCCGGACACGTACCAGATCCAGCAGATCGAGGAGTTCCTCACCTGGTGCAAGGCGCACGACGTGGCCGCGGAGCATCTGTTCAACAAGCGCGAGTGGCGCTGGTAAGAGGGCACGAGGATGCCGTATCTGCACACCAACGGGGTCCGGCTGGCCTACCAGCGGTCGGGGCGCGGTGAGACCGTCCTGTTCGTCATGGGCTCGGGTGCGTCCGGCTATGTGTGGGACATGCACCAGACGCCGGCGCTGCACCGGGCCGGCTACTCGACGGTCACCTTCGACAACCGGGGCATTCCGCCGTCGGAGGCCCCGCCGGGCAAGTACGCGCTGGCGGACCTGGTGGCCGACACCAAGGGCCTGATCGAGACGCTGGATCTGGCGCCCTGCCGGATCGTCGGCACCTCGATGGGTTCGCTGATCGCGCAGGAACTGGCGATCAGCGAACCCCAGCTGGTCCGTTCGGCGGTGCTCATGGCCACCCGCGGCCGGTCGGACGTGCTGCGCCGGGCGCAGTCCACGGCGGACCGGGTCCTCCAGGAGAGCGGCATCAAGCTGCCGGCGAAGTACCGGGCCGTCAACTCGGTGCTCCACATGCTCTCCCCGGCGACGCTCAACGACGACGCGTCGGTGGCGTCCTGGCTGGAGATTTTCGAGCTGGCCGGCGACGCGGAACCGGTCGCCGCCGGTCAGGAGTGGATCGACACCGACCAGGACCGGCGCGAGGACCTGAGCAGGATCACCGCGCCGTGCCGCGTCATCGCCTTCACCGACGACGTCGTCACCCCGCCGCACCTGGGCGCCGAAGTGGCCGACCTCATCCCGGACTGCGACCTCGTGGAGATATCCCGCTGCGGGCACCTCGGACATCTGGAGCGCCCGGAGCCGGTCAACGAGGCGATCGTGGAGTTCTTCGACAAACACTGAGTACGGGCACGGGACGAGTCGCCGGGCCGGCGCCGCTCACAGCCGGTATCCGCTGCCCGGCACCGTGACGATGACGGGCGGTTCTCCGAGCTTGGCCCGGAGCTTGCTCATCGTCACCTTGACGACGGTGGTGAACGGGTCGGTGTGCTCGTCCCAGGCCCGCTCCAGCAGTTCCTCGGTGCTGACGACCGCGCCCTGCGCCCGCATCAGTACTTCCAGCACGGCGTACTCCTTGCGGGACAGCGGTAGATAGCGCCCCTCGCGGGACGCCTGCCGGCGGGCCGTGTCCAGGGTGATGCCGCAGCGCTCCAGCACCGGAGGCAGAGGCGGGCCCGCCCGCCGGGCGAGCGCGTGGACCCGTGCCACCAGTTCGTCGAACGCGAAGGGCTTCGCCAAGTAGTCGTCCGCGCCCAGGTTCAGCCCCGTGACCCGCTCGTGCACCGCGCCGGAAGCGGTCAGCATCAGGATGCGCACCCGCCCCCCGAGCTGGGACAGCTGACGGCAGACGTCGTCGCCGTGCACCTCGGGCAGGTCGCGGTCGAGCACCAGCACGTCGTAGTCGTTGACGGCCAGGCGCTCCAGCGCGGTCGCCCCGTCGTAGGCCACGTCGACCGCCATCGCCTCGGCACGCAGCCCCTCGGCCACCAGGTCCGCGAGGAAGCTCTCGTCTTCGGCCACCAGAATCCGCATGACTGACATTGCCCCAGATCCGCGATAAGGCGACGGTTAACGAGAGCGGTCACCTCTGGGAAACCGGCGGTGGTCAAGGCTGGTCGCCGTGCAGTCGTTCGTAGGGGGCGGACCGGAGGCAGGCCATGCCTGATGCTGAGATCGGAACACCCGTACGGGACGAGCCACCGCGAGCCCGGCGCCGCCGCGGGCTGCGGACGCCGGCGGGCGGGGCGACGGCCGCCGGCGTCCCTTACGAGGCTGTCGCCGGGCGGCAGCGGTCATTCGGAGGAGGAAGGGGCTGGGGCGTCCTCCGCTGTCAGCGCCATCAGCAGGCCGTTGAGCCGCTCGATCAGCGGGTGCCGCGGGTTGCTGCACGTACCGCCTCGGCCGGGTCCGATCTCCAGGATCGGCCGGTTCGGCAGCCCCGAACCGCGCATGCGCCGCACCACGGTGAAGTCGGTCTCCGCCCCGTCGCCGACGATGCACGCCGGGGAGGTGGTCAGCCGGCTGCTCACCCGCACGTCCCACGCCCTGCCCGCCAGGTCCCCCCTCGTTCGGGATCATTCCGCGGCGCGCACCTGCTCCTCGAACTTCACCCAGCTCTCGGCGTACTGCCGTGCCAGATCAGCCGTCGTCCGGGTGCAGTGCTGCGGCACCGCGGCCACTAGTTCCGGCCACTCCTTCATGACAATCGCGTTGTGGTGAAGGAGCCGCAGCAACTCGCGGCCGATCTCCTTCTGGCGCAGCGAGGGATCGCGCAGCAGTTTCTCCAGGGCGTTGCCGGGGTCGTGCGTCACCGGGACCGCGCGGCGCTGGCTCCGGGGCTCCGTTGTCTCCTCCGCGACGTGCGGGGCATGCGGGGCATGCGGGGCGCCCACCGGCGGCTCGCCTACCGCCAGCCGTCGCTTGACGTCGCTCACCGTCGCCGGCGATATCCCCGCGAGCCTGGCCACCTCGCGCAGCGACGCGTGCGGGCGCTCGGCCAGCACCTGGGCGGCCCGCAGCCGTCCCGCGGCGCTGTTCAGCGGGCGTGCCTTGCCGTCGATGCCGACGCGGGTGTGCACATGCGGTGCGGGCAGGGTCGTACGACGGCGCAGGGCGGCGACCGTCTTGGCGCCGAGGCCGGTCGCGCGGGCGATGGCACGGTCCGAGGTGTGCGCGTGGGAGACCAGGATCCGTTCGGCCGCGGCGCGGCGGTCCGCGAGTGACAGCGGGAGACCGTGGGCCGTGTTGGCCTGGACGGCACAGAGGAAGGCATCCTCCGCGCTGCCGTCGAAGAAGACCGCGCTGATCTTTTCCTCGCCGCGCAGGATGGTGGCGAAAACGCGATGCACGCCGTCAATCACCTGCATGGTGCGTCTGTTGACGACAATGGGTGGAAGAGGGTTTTCCGTTTCCGCCAGGCGAATGATGTGTTCCTGATCCTGCCCCGCGGTGCGCGGCGAATCCCCCAGAAGCAGCGTCGATATCGCGACAACGACCACCTCCTGGGCGGGGCCGAAATGGTCGGGATTCATCCATTCCGGTAAATTCGTTTGCGACCCTGTCAAGGCAGGGCTGGAGATGGTGGTGACGTCGGTCTGCTCCAATGCGATCACCTCGCGCGCGATGCGGCGGCCAATTCGCGGGGGGTGGCCTCAATGTCACATGCCTGGTAAGCGCTGTCCAGTGCCCGTGGCCCTTGCAAGGACAGCTCTTCGGGATTGGCGCACGATTGCCGTCGGGAACGCCCGGAAGAAGACGCGCGGCAGTACGCGGCTCGCCTCTTTTACGAGACGGGCCGCGTAGGAGCGTATTCCGGACGCTCTGTCAACTGGCCGGTGCCGCCCGGCCCTCCTGCCCTCCGGTAAGCCGGGCGGACGCGTGCACACGCTTGTCCAGCGCCTGCGCGAATTCCAGCCAGGTGTCGGCGTTCTGCCGTGCCAGAGCGATGACCAGGGCGTCACAGTGCGGCGGCACCGCATCCGCCAGCTCGAACCACTTGTGCCCACCGATGACGTTCAACTGCAGCAGGCGCAGCAGCCGCCGCCCCAGTTCCGCGTTGCGGACGGAGGGGTCGTGCAGCAGCGGCTCCAGCAGGGACGCCGACTTCTCCCGCGGCTTGCGCACCCAGGTCCGCCGCGGCTCCGCCGACGGTTCGAACGCGGTGCCGGCCCGCCGCGTGGACCCGCCGCCGACGGCGTCCTCACCCGCGAGCAGCCGCTTTCGTACGTCGCTCGCCGTGGCCGGTGAGATCCCGGCCAGCCGGGCCACTTCCCGCAGCGACGCCTTCGGGTTCTGCGCGATGACCTCCGCCGCGCGCTGCCGGCCCGCTGCCCGGTCGACGGGGCGGACCCGTCCGTCCCGGCCCACGCGGGCGTTCAACTGCGCCTTGGACGCACTTGAACGCCGGATGGCCGCCACGCTCTTCGCCCCGAGCCCGGACACCTGCGCGATCGTCCGGTCGGACACATGGGGATGCGAGGCGATGAGCCGGGCCGCCGCCGCCCGCCGGTCCGCCTGCGACAGCGGCAGGCCGTGCCGCGTATTGGATTCGACGGCTAGTAGGAAGGCGTCGTCCCGCGACACGTCCACGAGGACGGCCTCGATCGTCTTCCGCCCTTTGAGGATGGCGGCAAGGACGCGGTGCACGCCGTCCACGACCTGCATGCTCCGCCGGTTCACGAGGATCGGCGGAAGCGGTGTCTCACTTTCCGCGAGTTGTTCGGTGTACTTCTTGTCCTGTCCCGACAGGCGCGGCGAATCGCCGAATTGCAGCAGCGATATCGGGATCTCCGTATATTCCCCGGAGGGTTCCGCCGTCTCGTCGTCGGCCGATTCGTTTGCCGAGGCAACGTTCGATGTGCTCGATGCGATGTGTGATGTACTCGATCCGGGACCTAACGTGTTCACACCATCCCCCTATGGTGTAGCGGGCGCAGGAGTGTGATACTTCCCAATCGGCGCAAGAAATTCCCGACCCGCGGCAGTGGCGCAGGGGCGGTTGAATGCGTCGCGTGAGGTCATGGCTGTGAGCCGACCTATGAGTACCCGGAACCCCCGTTCCCCGCGTATGGCTGCTTCGCCAACGCTTCTTTGCTCCGATGCTAGCCGGGGGCGTTGTGGTGTCAATGGGGCGGCAAGGGAGTCGTGCAAAGACCCTGCCATGATCATTTCTCAGCGGGGCGCGCGCAGCCGCTGGTCACGCCGCCCGGGCGGCGTCGGCCGACGGGCCGAGGGGTGCGTGGTGCTCGGCCGCGCACCCGGGAGACGTGCGGGCGGCGCACGCGTTCCCGGTCCTTGATCAATTGCGTCAAACGGAAAGCCGTGCCGCACATGAATCGGATATGGATCGGACGTGGATCAAATGTGGACCGGACGTGAGCACTCTGGTCGCGTGTGCGGAATTTGAATATTGAGTGTTCCTCGGCCCGTCCGTAGCATTCCTCTCCATTGTCGGCCGAGGGAATGGAATGGTCACCGTGGAAGACGTCCTTGTGGTCGGCACCGGATTGATAGGGACCTCGGCCGCGCTCGCCCTGAAATCCCGCGGCGCGCATGTGCACCTGCGCGACACGGACCCCGGCACGGTCCGGATCGCGGCCTCGCTCGGCGCCGGCACGGCCGAGGCCCCTCGGGAGGCCGTGGACCTGGCAGTCGTGGCCGTGCCGCCGAGGCTGGTCCCCGACGTCCTCGCCGGACTGCAAGCCGAAGGTGTGGCGCGGCACTACACCGACGTCGCCAGCGTGAAGGCCGGACCGCAGCAGGACATCATCGCTCTGGCCTGCGACACCACGTGCTACGTCGGCGGCCACCCGATGGCGGGCGGCGAGCGCAGCGGCCCGCTCGGCGCCCGGCCGGACCTCTTCGAGGGCTGCAACTGGGTGCTCACACCGACGCCCGACACGGACACCGAGACACTGAACAGCACGCTCGAACTCGTGGCGATGTGCGGTGCCGTGCCCGTGGTGATGGAGGCGTCCGCCCATGACCGCGCGGTCGGCCTCGTCTCGCACGCACCGCACGTCGTCGCCAGCCTGGTCGCCACCCTCCTGGAACAGGCCGAGGAACGTGCCGTGAGCCTCGCGGGTCCCGGCGTGCGAGACCTCACCCGCATCGCGGCCTCGGACCCGGGCCTGTGGGTGGACATCCTCGGCGCGAACGCGCTGGTGGTGGCCGACCTCCTCGAAGAACTGTCGACGGGCCTCGGCGACGCCGTCACGGGACTGCGGGCCATGGCGGCCACGGACGAGGACAAACGCGGCGGCGGCGCGCGGACGGTGGAGGACCTGCTGCGCCGCGGGCAGTCCGGGCGCGCCCGCATCTCCGGCAAGCGCGGCACGCGGCCCGAGCAGTACGAGACGGTGGCGGTCGTGATCGGCGACCAGCCGGGCGAGCTGGCCCGGCTCTTCACCGACGCCTCCCGCGCCGGCGTCAACGTCGAGGACGTACGCCTGGAGCACTCCGTCGGCCAGCCGACCGGGCTGGTGCATCTCAGCGTGACCCGGGGCCTGGCCGACGTACTGTCGCAGGCCCTGCGCAGGCAGGGGTGGCGGCACCGCTGAACGAGCGCGTGCGGCTGTGCTCCGGAACGCGTATTTCGCCGCCGTACCGGCGTAGGGCTACGATCCTCTGCGTGGCCGGGCAAGGGGCCCGGGTTTTGGTGGGGGTGGGGTGTGTCAATTGCGTCCGGTCGTGTGGTGCGGTTCGACAGCATGCGGGGCTACGGGTTCATCGCTCCTGACGGCGGTGGAGACGACATCTTCCTGCATGTGAACGATCTGCTGATCCCCGAGGGATATCTCCGCTCGGGACTGGCGGTCGAATTCGAGGTGGAGGACGGTGGTCGCGGGCTGAAGGCGTCGAACATCAAACTCGCCCAGGGAGCGGAAGTCCCGGCGGCAGTACCGGCCCCCTCGCCGTCCAAGGGGAAGCCGGCGGAGGCGGCCAGGGCGGCCGACGGCGAGTACCCGATGTGCGACGTGCTGACCAGCCAGGACTTCACCAGGGACATCACGGAACTCCTGCTGAAGGCGGGACCGTCCCTGACGGCCGACCAGATCCTGCAACTGCGCCATGAACTGCTGAAGTTCAGCGAGAGCCACGGCTGGATCGAGGACTGAGAGGGCGGGGCCGCGGGCCCCGCGGTGAAAACAGCGGACCGGATGCCGCATCGGCGTCCGGTCCGCCGCATTTTCTGGTTCCGGACGAGTCCCGCATTCTCCTTCCGTCGCGGGAAAACACCGTGCGTAATGCACGAAAGAGCGGTGGAAAAAGGCAATTCCGCGAGCGTTCAAGTGCGTGTCGCGGCAGTTGAACACGGTCGTGCAAACCTTGTTCTCCCCACCGGCGCACGCCATAGTGCAGAGGGCGAGCGCCGGGGCTGGCCGGCGCCGGCTCTTTCTGGGAGGTTG
The DNA here is from genome assembly GCF_030551255.1 of Streptomyces sp. NL15-2K. Classification (GTDB taxonomy): domain Bacteria; phylum Actinomycetota; class Actinomycetes; order Streptomycetales; family Streptomycetaceae; genus Streptomyces. Next base: position 1,143,890 of record NZ_CP130630.1, on the reverse strand, counting down.
GGGGCGCATGATGGACAAGCTGACGTTTCTCCAGCCGTATGTGCCGGTCGAGCCCTCTCACTCCGGGGTTCCGGAAACGGACGCGATGAATCCGGGATTCAACCAATTCTCCGTTCCGGAGCCGTATTCACAGTCCTCGGAAGCACGAGTCGCGGAACGGCGAAATGCGGAACCGCACGGCGAGTTCTTCGCCGGTGCGGCCGAAGCCGCCGACGTCGCCGATGTCACCGGGACGCAGCAGCAGCTCACGACCCGCCAGGTGCCGGCCGTACTCGGCAGCCTGCGCGAAGTCCTCGGCCTGGACGACGCGCAGGCCGAGCAACTGGCCCTGCTGCTCCGCGAGACGGCGAGTCCGTCGCCGGACCGGCACATCGCGGACGGCGGCCGCATCCGCTACTTCGGACGCGCCTGCCTGGTGCTGCAGACCCCGGAAGGCGCCGTGGTGACGGACCCGTTCATCGGCGCCGACCGCGCCGCGCGGGACCACTACACGCTGAACGACCTGCCGGACTTCATCGACCTGGTGCTCGTCACCCACGGGCATCAGGACCACATCGTGCTGGAGACGCTGCTCCAACTGCGCGGCCGGATCGGGACGATCGTCGCGCCCCGATACTCCCGGGGCGACCCGGACGCCGCCTCCACCGGGCTGTACCTCAGCCGGCTGGGTTTCCCCGTAGTCGAGGCGGACGACTACGACGACTTCGCGTTCCCCGGCGGCCGGGTCGTGGCCACGCCGTTCCAGAGCGAGCGAGGTGACCCGGACCGCCGCGGGGAGTCGACGTACTGGGTGGAGCTGGCCGGCCGGTCGGTGTTCATCGCCACGGACTCCTCGGGCGCCGATCCGGCGCCGTACAGCTGCATCCGGCAGCAACTGGGGACGGCCGACTACGCCTTCCTCGGAATGGAACGCGACAGCGCCCCGCTGGCCTGGCTCTATCAGGTTCTGCTGTCCCAGCTGGGCATGGAGAAGCCGGGCAACGCGTGGAGGGCGTCCGGCTCCAGTGCCCGGCAGGCCGCCGCGATCACGACGGAACTCGGGGTCGGCGAGGCGTACGTCCATGCCGTGGGCGAGGAGCCCTGGCCGGGCCACGTCATGGCGACCACGTACAGCGAGGACACCCAACAGGTCAGAGAAATCGATCAGTTCATGACGTGGTGCGCGGATCACGGAATCAAGGCCGGCCACCTTCTCCGCCAGCAGGAATGGCGCTGGTGACGCACCGACGGTGACGCACCGGACCGGTCGGGCACCGGCCGCCGGCGCACCACCACTCTCGTCATACGCCCGCCCAGGAGGCAAACCCATGGCTGTGCACGACGTCGCATACATCGAGCTGTATACGAGCAACAAGAAATCCGTCGTCGACTACTTCGTCTCCTCCATGGGGTTCACACAGGCGGCGGAGTCGGTGGGTGTCGACCGGAGCTGCGCGCTGCTGCGGCAGGGCACCGTGCAGATGATCGTCACCACCGGCCCGGCCACCTGGAAGTTCCTCAGCTCGCACGGCGACGGCATCGCCGACATCGCCTTGACCTGCGATGACGTCGGCCGGACGGTGCAGTCGGCGGTGGCCGCAGGCGCCACCGTGACCGGCACCGCGCAGGGCAACCCGACGGTCTCCGGATTCGGCGGCGTCACGCACACCCTGCTGCCCTGCCCGGACGGGCCGACCGCAGGACCGCCGTCCGGCCGCAACTGGGTCGTCGTCCCGGACGTGTTCAGCGGTTCGCACACCGGCCGGATCCAACTGCTCGACCACATAGCGATATGCCTGGAAGGCGCCACCCTCGACAAGCAGGGCGACTACTACCGCGAGGCGTTCGGACTGTCCCGCTACTCCGCCGAGTACGTCGACGTCGGCGAGCACGCGATGGACTCCGTCGTGATGCGCAGCGCCTCGGGCCGGGTCACCTTCACGCTCGTCGCCCCCGATCCGCGCAAGGGACCGGGCCAGCTCGACTCCTTCCTCGAACGCAACGGCGGCCCGGGCGTGCAGCACCTGGCGTTCCTCGTCGAGAGCATCATCCCGGCGGTCCACGAATTCCGGGGCCGCGGCGTGGAATTCCTGAACGTCCCGGACACCTACTACGACAGCCTCGACGAACGCCTCCCCGGCATGCAGGTCGAGATCGACATGCTGCGCTCGGCGCAGGTGCTCGCGGACCGCGACGAATGGGGCGAACTCCTGCAACTGTTCAGCCGTTCCCCGTACGAGCGGAACACGCTGTTCTACGAGCTGATCCAGCGCCGCGGCTCACGCGGCTTCGGCAGCGCGAACATCCGCGCCCTGTACGAAGCGGTGGAGCGCGACCGGCTGGCCGCCGAATGAACCACGGCGGCGGCCGCCTGACCCTGGCCGACTACGCCGAGTCGGCGCGCCGGCGACTGGAGCCCGGTGTCTGGGACTTCGTGGCCGGCGGCGCGGGGGACGAGCGGACCCTCGCCGCCAACTCGGCGGCCTTCGACCGGGTACGGCTCCGCCCGCGGATGCTGTCCGGGGTGGCCGAGCCGGCGCTCGGCACCCGGGTGCTCGGGCGCGCGTGGGCCGCGCCGCTGGGCGTGGCGCCCATGGCCTACCACACGCTGCTCCACCCCGACGGTGAGGTGGCGACGGCCGCAGCCGCCGGTGCGGCCGGTGTGCCGTTCGTCGTCAGCACCTTCGCCGGACGCACCTTCGACGACATCGCCGCGGCCACCGCGTCCCCGCTGTGGCTTCAGGTGTACTGCTTCCGGGACCGCGGCGTGACCCGGGGGCTCGTCGAGCGCGCGGCGCAGGCGGGCTTCGAGGCGCTGGTCCTCACCGTCGACGCGCCCCGCCTCGGCCGCCGGCTGCGGGACGTGCGCAACGGCTTCCGGCTGCCGCCCGGGATCGAGCCCGCCAACCTGCCCGGCACCGGCTTCTCCTCGCCCGGCGAACACGCGCGCACGGCGTTCGACCCGGCCCTCGACTGGACCGTCGTCGAATGGCTGCGCTCCATCAGCCCGCTGCCCGTGCTGATCAAGGGCGTCCTCACCGCCTCCGACACCCGCCGGGCGATCCGGGCGGGCGCGGACGGCGTCGTCGTGTCCAATCACGGCGGCCGTCAACTGGACGGCGCCCCGGCCACCCTGGAGGTGCTGCCCGAGATCGCGGCGGAGGTGTCCGGCCGGTGCGCCGTACTGCTCGACGGCGGTGTCCGGCGCGGCGGCGACGTCCTGGCCGCGCTGGCACTCGGGGCGGACGCCGTGCTGCTGGGCCGCCCCGTGCTCCACGGCCTGGCGGTGGCAGGACGGGACGGCGTCGCGGACGTGCTGGGCATCGTGAACGAGGAACTGGCGGACGCGATGGCGCTGTCGGGCTGTCCAGCGGTCGCGGACGCCGGCCCCCCGCTGGTCGTCCCGGCCGGTGACGGTCGTCCGGCCGCAGCGGTCCGACCGCGTCCGGCGGTCTCCGAGGGACTGGCGAAGGAAGACCTGCACAGCAGCGTCTCCGACCCGGTGCTCGACACCATGAACTTCCTCAACGAGATCACCCACCGCTACCCCGACGCGATCTCCTTCGCCCCCGGCCGCCCCTACGACGGCTTCTTCGACCCCGAGCAGCTGTTCGCGCACATCCGCCGCTACATGGACCACCTGGCCGCGTCCGGCCACTCGCCCGCCCAGGTCCGCGACGCGCTCTTCCAGTACGGCCCGACCAGCGGCCAGATCCGCGAACTCGTCGCCAAGTCACTGCGCCTGGACGAGAACATCGACGTGCCGGCCGAGTCCGTCGTCGTCACCGTGGGCTGCCAGGAGGCGATGCTCCTCGCCCTGCGCGCCCTCGTCGCGGGCCCCGACGACGCACTGCTCGTCTCCAGCCCCTGTTACGTCGGCATCACCGGCGCCGCGCGGCTGCTCGACGTCGAGCCCACCGCGGTCGAGGAGGGCCCCGACGGCTTCCGCTGCGCCGACCTCGAAACGGCGCTCCGCGCCGAGCGCGGCCGCGGCCGCCGCCCCCGCGCCTTCTACGTCATCCCCGACCACTCCAACCCGTCGGGCGCCACCATGGGGTTGGAGGAGCGGCACGAGCTGCTGAAGCTCGCCGCCCGCGAGGACTTCCTCATCCTGGAGGACAGCCCGTACCGGCTGGTGAGCCCGGGGCGGCAACTGCCGACCCTCAAGTCGCTCGACCGGGAGCGCCGCGTCATCCAGCTCGGTTCCTTCGCCAAGTCGCTGTTCCCGGGCGCCCGCGTGGGCTACGCCGTCGCCGATCAGCTCGTCACCGACCGCGCGGGCAACACCAGCCTGCTCGCCGACGAACTCACCCGGATCAAAAGCATGGTGACGGTCAACACCTCGGCGCTCAGCCAGGCCGTCGTAGGCGGGATGCTGCTCGCCGGCGAGGGCGGCGCCGCCGAGCACAACACCGACACCGCGCGCCATTACGGGGAAGCCATGCGGGCGACCATCCGGGAGCTCGACGCCGCGCTTCCCGAAGCCGAGCGGGCCGCGCTGGGCGTCCGCTGGAACCGGCCCAGCGGCGGCTTCTTCCTCACCGTCACCGTCCCGTTCCCGGCCGACAACGCCGCGCTGGCGCGCTCGGCCGAGGAGTTCGGCGTCATCTGGACGCCCATGTCCTACTTCTATCCGCAGGGCGGCGGGGAGCGCACGCTCCGGCTGTCCGTCAGCTACCTCACCCACGCCGACATCCACGAGGGAACCGCCCGTCTCGCGCGGTTCATCAGGGTGGCGGCCCGGCACTGAAAGGACGACGCGCGTGATCACCGTCGTACTCCGCTTGCGCAGCAGGCCCCGTATGTGGGGGTGGACCTACCGATGACCGTCACCGTCGCGCCCGCACCACCCCTGGAGTTCGAGCCGAAGCTCCACGCCCACCCCAGTCGCATCATCGGCGTGGGCACCGCCGTCTCCGAGGTCGCCTACTCGCAGCGCGCGCTGCTCGACCTCTTCGGCATCACCGACCCCAGGATCCGTTCCGTCTTCCTCAACAGCGCCATCGAGCGGCGCCACCTCACCCTCCCGCCCCGCGACACCGAGGGCGCCTTCCTTCCCGAGACGCAGAAGGAACTCCTCGCCAAGCACAAGAGGATCGCCCTCGACATGGGTGCGCGTGCCGTGCGCGCATGCCTGGCCGGCGCGGGCATCGATCTCGCGGACGTCGACTACCTGTGCTGCGTGACCACCACCGGCTACCTCACGCCCGGTCTCAGCGCGCTGCTCATCCGGGACATGGGCCTCGACCCCGGATGCACCCGGGTGGACGTGGTCGGCATGGGCTGCAACGCGGGCCTCAACGCGCTCAACGCCACGGCCGCCTGGTCCGTGGCCCACCCCGGACAGGTCGCCGTCCTGCTGTGCGCCGAGGCGTGCTCCGCCGCGTACGTCATGGACGCGACCATGCGCACCGCGGTCGTCAACAGCCTCTTCGGCGACGGAGCCGCCGCGATCGCCCTGCTCGCCGACCCGCCAGACGCCGCCGGGCCCGCGCCCGGCGACCTGCCGGACGGCGCCGCCGGCTCATCCGCCGGACCGCGCCTGCTGGGCTTCGCCAGCCACCTCATCACCGACGCGATCGGCGCCATGCGCTACGACTGGGACGACGACCAGCACAAGTTCAGCTTCTACCTGGACCCGGACATCCCGTACGTCGTCGGGGCCCACGCCGAGCGGGTCGTGGACCGGCTGCTGGCCGGCGCCGGGCTGCGCCGCAGCGACATCGCCCACTGGCTCGTGCACTCCGGCGGCAAGAAGGTCATCGACGCGGTCCGCGTGAACCTCGGCCTCACCCGCCACGACCTGCGCCACACCACCGGCGTCCTGCGCGACTACGGCAACCTGTCGAGCGGATCCTTCCTGTTTTCGTACGAGCGGCTGGTGCGGGAAGACCGCGCCAGAGCGGGGGACTACGGCGTGCTGATGACCATGGGTCCGGGTTCCACCATAGAGACGGCGCTGGTCCAGTGGTGAGGGCGGCGGGGGAGAGGAGGCTGCGGATCGACGGCGGGCAGCCGCCGTCACCGGAGACCATCGCGGCGATCGCCATGGTGTGCGACGGCGTCGAGGACTCGGGCGATTCCGGTCCTGTGGTCGTCGAGTTGTCCGGGGCCCCGCGCGGCGGGTGGGCGCGCGAGCTGACCGTGGGCCTGGTCAGCAAGTGGGAGCGGGCCCTTCGCCGGCTGGAGCGGCTGCCCACGGCCACGGTCGCGGTCGCCGACGGCGACTGCGGCGGCCCCGCCCTGGACGCCCTGCTGGTCACCGACATCCGCATCGCCACGCCCTCGCTGCGGCTGCTGCTGCCCGTGGCCGACGGGGCGACCTGGCCCGGGATGGCGCTGCACCGGCTCGCCCAGCAGGGGCCGGGCTCGGCGGCGATCCGTCGCGCGGCGCTGTTCGGCACCCCGCTCGACGCGGCGCGGGCGCTGGCGCTGCACCTGGTCGACGAGGTGACGGACGACGTGGAAGGCTCGCTGACGTCGGCGGCCGAACTGACCGCGCCGTTCACCGGTTCCGAGCTGGCCATCCGGCGGCAACTGCTGCTCGACGCCCGCACGGTCCCCTTCGAGGAGGCGCTCGGGGCGCACTTGGCGGCCTGCGACCGCGCGCTGCGCCGGGTGTCGGCGGAGGAGACGACGTGAGCGGCGAGGCCCGGGGCCTCGTACGGCCGGTGGACGAGGGGGAGATGCGGGCGAGCCTGCCGCGCGCGCGTGCGGCACTGAAGCATGCGGTGTCGCCTCCCGGCGGGTTGAGAGCGCATGAAGCGACGCTCCCTGAGGGGTTGGGAGCACACGCGGCGTCGCCTCCCGGCGAGTTGGGCGTACTGAGATCCCTGCGCACAGCCTTCCTCGACGCGCACGCCGACGCCGTCTACGCCGAGCTGACCGTCGGCCGCACCCGTGGGCTGCGGCTGGCCGAGCTGGTCGCCGCGGCGGGGAGCGCGTTCCCGGGGCTGGTCCCCACCGCGGCCGAGCTGGCCGCGGACCGCGCGCTGGCGCAGGCGCGCAAGGCGGGCCACGAGATCGACCTCGGCGTGTTCCTCAGCCGGATGCTGCGCTCGCCGCTGTCCGGCGGGCACTTGATGGACACCCTGCTCAGCCCCACCGCGCGCGCCCTTGACCTGCTGCCCGAGTTCACGGCCGTAGGAAAGACGGACCTCGGCTCCGTACGGCTGGAGCGCCGTGACGGGGTCGCCCGGCTCACGATGTGCCGCGACGACTGTCTCAACGCCGAGGACGACCGTCAGGTCGACGACATGGAGACCGCGGTCGACCTCGCCCTGCTCGATCCGGCCGTCGAGGTCTGTCTGCTGCGCGGCGGGGTGATGACCCATCCGCGCTACGCTGGGAAGCGGGTGTTCAGCGCCGGCATCAACCTCAAGAGCCTGCACGCCGGGGACATCTCGCTCGACGGCTTCCTGCTGCGGCGCGAACTCGGCTACCTGCACAAAATCTGGCGCGGTGTCCGAGTCGACGACGACACGTCCTGGCACTCGCCGACCCGGGCCAAGCCCTGGGTGGCCGCCGTCGACACGTTCGCCATCGGCGGCGGCACGCAACTGCTGCTGGTCGTGGACCACGTACTCGCCGCCTCGGACGCGTATCTCAGCCTGCCCGCGGCGCAGGAGGGCATCATCCCCGGAGTCGCCAACTTCCGGCTGCCCCGGTACACCGGCCCGCGCCTGGCCCGCCAGATCATCCTGGAGGGCCGCAGAATCCGGATGACGGACCCGGAGGCCCGGCTGCTCGTCGACGAGGTGCACGATCCGGACGAGCTGGACCGGGCCGTCGAACGCGGCCTCGACCGGCTGCGGGGCCCGGCGGTCGCCGCCAACCGGAAGATGCTCAACGCCGCGGAGGAGGACATTGACGCGTTCCGGCGTTACATGGCGGAATTCGCGCTGCAGCAGGCACTCCGCCTGCACAGCACGGACGTGACCGACAAGGTCGGCCGCTTCTCCACTCGCGGCACCGCACCTGCGGGCAGCCCCAGCTAGGGCCTGTCTGACAATTCCCGTCGTCGCCCGAAGGGCGGCTCGGCGGCGTCAGGTGCGTGCATGTCGTCGCCGAGCAGACGGGAATCGGGAACACCGGTGGCCGACGCCGGGCCAGGTGAGGCGGTCAGGACTGTGACGGTGCCTGTCGCGAAGGCCCCTATCGGGACACGCCCACCGGTCCGGCGGCAGCACGCACCGCCCCGAACGACGGTGGGCAGATCAAACTCAGGGCATCAGACCCAGTCGTACCTCGGGCCAAACCGCCGCCCGAGGCGGCACCCCGACATCCTCACAGTCGTACCTCGTGGACACGGCACGGTGCCTCTTCAGGCGGTTGATGCCGCATTCGACCGCGTGCCGAGCCTTGTAATCCTCCGGGTCGAACTGCGGCGGATGGCCGCCGCGGGAGCCGAGGTTCGGACCCGGCTCGGCCGAGTACGCGGCCTGCCCGGCCCCTGGCGGGGCCACTTGATGCGGCCCAGGACGATCTCGAACTGCGGGGAGTCCCCGCGCTGCCCGGTGGTGATCACGATGGACATCGCGAGCGCCCGAGGCCGTGATCGGCCGGCTCGATGGCGACGCCGCCGGGCGGTTCCTTCTGCAAGTCCCCCTTTTCCGCGCCCCGGCGGCGTGCTGGTGGGCCCGGCAGACGGTGGAATCGACGTTGATCTCCCAGGTGATCAGGTCCTTCGTATCCGCTTGGGCTTGGAGCTGGATGAAGATGTGCTGCCAGGTTCCGTTGCGCTGCCAGCGGCGGAACAAGTCGTACACCCGCCCCACGGCCCATACTCCTCAGGCATGTCCCGCCATGGGATGCTTCTTGCCCTTCGGTAACAGCGACTCCAGTACGGCCCATTGTTCGTCGGTGAGATCTCCGCGCGCCATGAACCAAGACCATCTCATGGCCAAGATCCACTTCCGACACACGCCCTAGTACGAACCCTTCCTGCGGCCTCCGTTGATTGCCTGCCGCAGCCACGTTCCGGGACCTGCGGGACTTCATGGATGCTGTCTTGATCGCTGCCGGGGTACCGCCCCGGAGCGTTCAGGCTCGGATGAGAAACGGCACGCTCGCCGAGACGTTGGATACGTACCTGGGCCACGAAGGAAGCGTGCGTCGGGTTCAGCCGGCACAGGGCAGAAGGGCAGGTGAAATCATGATCCCCGGACACGTTCCGCACTCGGACGCTGCACTGCTGTGGGCTGCCGAAAATGTGCAACCGATGTGCGACAGGCTGACAGTTCGTCGGCGGAGAGCTACAGCTGCGTGGCCCCCGGTGTTCTCCTCAATGCGCGTGATGCGCGGCGTGCGGGCCGTAACTCTGCACTTTCTCGTTGTTCATTGGATGGACGGCGGCGTTGTGCGGTCCGGACGGCCTTCGGATACTCGCGGGGCAGTGCTTATCGCGGGCCGGCAGCCGACCGTTACGAGGAGACGCCGACGTGATCATCCAAGACGAACACCAGCTCACCGCGGCGGTACTTGCCGAGACGGAGCGGGCCGGCGACCCGCGAGTCAAGGAGATCGTCCAGGCACTGGTACGCCACCTGCACGATTTCACCCGCGAAGTACGGCTGACCGAGAAGGAGTTCGACACCGCCCTCGACATCGTGACCAGGCTCGGTCGGCTCACCACGCCCAGCCACAACGAGGTCAGGCTGATGGCGGGTTCGCTGGGCCTGTCAACGCTGGTCGCCCTGATGAACAACGGCACCGAGGACAAGCCCACCTCAGCGAACCTGCTCGGCCCCTTCTGGCGCCAGGGCAGCCCGGCCATGCACAACGGCGAGTCCATCGTCCGCTCCCCGACCGAGGGACCGCCACTGTTCTTCACCGGCCGGATCGTCGACACCGACACGAACGCGGTCGCCGACGCGGAAGTCGACGTCTGGCACGCTTCACCGGCCGGCCTCTATGAGAACCAGGACCCCGAGCAGGCCGAGTGGAATCTCCGTGGCAAGTTCTTCAGCGACGAGGAAGGAACGTTCACCTTCCGCAGTATCAAGCCTTCCGGTTACCCGATACCGATGGGCGGACCCGTGGGCGAGCTTCTGACCGCGCTCCAACGCCACCCCTTCCGGCCGGCACATGTCCACGCGCTGATCTACAAACCTGGTTACAAGACGATCGCCTCCCAGCTCTACAGCCACGACGACCCCATCCTGGAGACCGACGCGCAGTTCGGCGTCGTGCGGAGCCTTGTCGGCACGTATGTGCGCCACGAGAACGAGCCGGCGCCGGACCCGGACGTGACCGAGCCCTGGTACAGCCTCGAGTTCACCTTCGTCGTCGAGCCGGGTGAGGCCTGGCTGCCCACCCCGCCCGTGTCGGCCAAGCGCGATACCAAGCCGGACAGCGTGTGACACGACGGAGGTCACCGCCGGGCAGATGCGCGCCTCGCGCCACCGAACGCCGCGCGACGACACTCCGTACCCTCCGAGAGGAACCCAGTGATCACCGAAGCAGAACGTCGCGCGGCCGCAGCCGCCCTGATGCGGGCCGACCGTGATCGTCAACCGATCACCCAACTCAGCCGCACCTATCCCGATCTGGAGATCGTCGACGCGTACGCCATTCAGCAACTCTGGGCGGCGGAGCGCGTGGCGGCCGGCGCTCGGCTCGTCGGGCACAAGATCGGACTGACGTCTCGCGCCATGCAGATGGCCTCGCAGATGACGGAACCCGACTACGGCTTTCTCACCGACGACATGGTCGTGGGCGACGGCGCCTGCCTCGACGCGAGCCGCTACATGAAGCCCAGACTGGAGGTCGAGCTCGCCTTCGTGCTCGGCGCGGACCTGCACGGGCCGGACCTACGCGTCCACGACGTCCTGCGGGCGACGGAGTACGTCGTCCCCGCGCTCGAGGTCATCGACTACCGCACCGAGGTGCCGCGCGCGATCACCGACACCATCGCGGACAACGCCGCCGCGGCGGCGATGGTCGTCGGCGGTCGAGTCGTGCGCCCCATGGACCTCGACGTCCGGTGGGTGGCCGCGACGTTGGCGAAGAACGGGGTGATCGAGGAGTCCGGCGTGTCGGCCGCCGTCATGGGACACCCGGCGGCAGGCATCGCCTGGCTCGGGAACAAGCTCGCCGCGGTCGGCCAGCACCTCAAGGCCGGTCAGCTGCTGCTGTCGGGCTCGTTCACGCGACCGGTCTCGGTCGAATCGAACACCGTCATCCACGCCGACTTCGGCCCGTTGGGTTCGATCGGGGTGGCGTTCCAGTGACCACGCACAATCCGCCGACCGGCGCATCGCAGCCCGCGCCAGGCCAGTGGCCCCTGCCCACCAACGCGTTCAAAGCGGCGCTGGCCCGAGGCGAGCAGATGATCGGCATGTGGTGCTCGCTGGCCGACCCGTACCCGGCCGAGATCGTCGCCGGCTCCGGCTTCGGCTGGCTGCTTCTCGACACCGAACACTCGCACGCCGACATCGCGACCGTGCTCTCACAACTCCAGGCGGTCGCCCCGTACCCCTGCTCGCCCGTGGTGCGTCCTCCGGTCAACGATCCCGTGGTGATCAAGCGGCTCCTGGACGTCGGCGCGCAGTCGCTGCTGATTCCGCAGGTCGAGTCGGCCGAGGAAGCCCGCGCCGCCGTCGCCGCCACCCGTTACGCCCCCATCGGCGTCCGCGGCGTGGCGGCATTGACCAGGGCCACCCGGTTCGGTCGTGTCAAGGACTACGCCGCACTGGCGCACACCGAACTGTGCGTGCTCGTCCAGGTCGAATCGCAGCACGCCTTGGAACAGGTCGAGCAGATAGCGTCCGTCGACGGCGTGGACGGGATCTTCATCGGCCCCAGCGACCTGGCCGCCAGCCTCGGTCACCCCGGAGACCCGAACGCACCGACCGTCACCGAGGCGGTCGAGCACGCGATCGGCCGCGTGCGCGCGGCGGGCAAACCGGTCGGCGTGCTGACAACCGATCCCGCGTTCGCGCGACGGTGCATCGATCTCGGGACCACGTTCACCGCCGTCGGTGTCGATGTGGGCCTGCTGGCGCGCAGCGCCGACGCCCTCGCCCGGACCTTCACGCAATAGGCCGGGGCGATGGCTGCGCCTGCTGCCGCGAGCCAGTCCATGGAAGCGGAGCGAGTATCGCCCGGCGGCCTGGCCCGGCTCCAAGAGCCGCAGGTCCCCCGAATTCCTCACCCCCTGCGGCGAGAAGGTTCGCTCGCCGCACGAGCCGCCGCACAAGCCATCGCCGCTCATCCCTGACAGGCCCGTCATTCAGACCCGTACACCTGTGCTTGCTCGACTCCCGCCGAGGGATGCCAGCCAAGTCTGCGGGACACGGCCAGGCCGGAGGCGATGATCGCCGGCCGTATCGTCCGCAGATCGACCGAACCGGCGGCCACGACGACCGACAGGGCCGCGACGACCTTGCCCTCGTCGTTGAGGACACGGGTGGCCACCGAGTCGGCGCCGAGTGTCGTCTCCTGACGGACGACGGCCACGCCGGTCTCGCGGCACTCGTCCAACTGCTCCAGCAACCGCTCGGGATCGGTGACGGTGCGCTCGGTGTACGCGGGCAGGCCCTGCGCGATGACCTGCTCGATCAGCTCGGGGCCCGCGTGGGCGAGCAGCACCTTGCCCACGCCGGAGCAGTGCAGCGGCAGCCTCCCGCCGGGCTGCGACATGGCGTCCACCGCGTTGCCCGCCGACAGCCGCTCGACGAGCACCGCCTCGGTGCCCTCCAGTACCGCGAGCTGTACGTGCTGGCGCAGCGCGGCGTGCAGGTCGTCCATGAACGGCAGGGCGACGGTACGCAGGGGAAGACTCAGTGGTGCGAGTGCGCCCAGTTGCCACAGCCGGATGCCCACGGTGAAGCTTCCGTCCGGTGCCCGCTCCAGCGCACCCGCCTCGACGAGCTCCAGGGCCAGCCGCCGCACCGTGGCATGGGGCAGTCCGGTCTCGCGGGTCAGGCCGGCCAGGGTGAGGCACGACCGGCCGGGCCGGAAGGCGAAGAGAACGTCGAGCAGCCGCGAACTCACGCTCCGACCGGGCTGACTCGTGCGCGGCATCAGTCCTCCGGGCCCGGCGGCAGCCATTGAAAGGTGGCGTTCATTGAATGAACATAGCGCTTTCGGTGCCGGCGTGACATCGGCAAGGATCCAAGCGTCAGCAAGGACGCTCGCCCTCGAAAAGCAGAGGAGTGAACCATGCCCACCCAAGTGTCCGGCCCACGGATCGCTGTTGTCGGGGGCGGCATCGGCGGTCTGGCCGCCGCCGCCTTCCTGCGCCGTGCGGGGCTGAGTGCCACCGTCTACGAACAAGCGCCCGCGCTCGGCGAGGTCGGCGCCGGACTCGTCGTGGCCCCCAATGCCGTACGGCTGCTGCGCCATCTCGGCGTCATGGAGCGGTTGCTGCGCCGGGCCGTGCCCCTGGACTGGGGCTGGGAGTTCCGGCGCTGGGCGAACGGCAGGGTGCTGTCGGTGGAGAAGCTGAGCGGCGTGTGCGAGCGGCTCTACGGCGAGCGCACCTACGTCGTCCACCGGGCCGACCTGCTCGACACCGTCAGGTCGGCCGTACCCGGCGAATGGATCCGTCTGGGCGCCCGGTGCACATCCGTCGACCTACGCCAGAACGGTGTGCACCTGGACTTCGCCGACGGCACCCGCATCGAGGCGGACGTCGTCATCGGCGCCGACGGAGTGCACTCCAGCGTCCGCAACGCGGTCGCCGAGCCCGCGCCGCCGGAGTACTCCGGTATCTGCGCCTTCCGCACCATCGTCCCCGCCGACGCCGCACCCGACTTCGCCCTGCGCCCCGCCCAGACCCTCTGGCTCGGGCCGGAACGGCACTTCGTGCACTACCCGATCAATGGCGGACAGGCCGTCAACGTCGTCGCCTTCGCCCCCGCCGGGGACTACACCGACGAGTCGTGGAGTGCCACGGCCACGATCGAGGAGTTCCACGCCGAGTTCGCCGGCTGGGATCCGCGGGTGACGGACCTCATCGCCGCCGGCGGCGTCCCCGGCCGCTGGGCCCTACTGGACCGGGCGCCGCTGCGGCACTGGAGCCGGGGCCGGGCCACCCTGCTCGGAGATGCCGCGCATCCCATGTTCCCCTTCTTCGCCCAGGGCGCGGCCCAGTCCATCGAGGACGCCGCAGTCCTGGCCCGCTGCCTGGCCGCAACCGTCGACGATCCGGAACAGGCCCTGAAGCGTTACGAGTCGGAACGCATCGAACGCACCACTCGCCTCCAACAGATCAGCCACGCCCGCCGCGACATCAACCACCTTCCCGACGGCCCCGAACAACAGGCCCGCGACACCGCACTCGCCGAGTCCGACCCCCTGGTGGGCAACGGCTGGATCTACGGCTACGACGCCCTGGAGGCGCCCATTTCGTGAACGTACGGCCGGCTCCGGAAGGGATTCCGGCGGTGCTCCCCGCCCACGACCGTGTTGCGCAGGATCCCGAGGCGTTCGACCTCGACCTCCACCACATCGCCGGGCCGCAACAGCCACGGCGGTGTGCGGGCGTAGCCGACACCGGACGGGGTGCCGGTGGCCAGCAGGTCACCGGGGCGCAGCGTGAGAGTGCGCGAGATGTGGGCCGGCGTCTCGCCCACACGGTGGATCATCTGGCTGGTGGAGACGTCCTGGACGGTCCTGCCGTTCACCCGGGTCCGCACCCGCAGTCCGTCCCGCAGGTCACCCACCTCACCGGCAGGCACCATGGGACCCAGCGGGCCGGAGCGGTCGGCGTTCTTCCCGAGGATCCACTGTGAGGTCAGTTTCTGCGCCCGCCGCGCGGTGACGTCGTTGAACGTCGAGTAGCCGACCACCGCCTCGAGCGCCTCGGCGGGGTCGGCGTCCACCAGCGTGCGGCCCACCCAGGACATGATCTCGCCCTCCCAGTCCAGACCGTTACGACACCCCGAAGCCGTTCCACATCCACACTGTGCTGCGCACCCCGCACGGCAACGACTACGGCCGCGCCTACGTCCGCGACCGGCAGGCCCGGAACACTCGTCGTTCAGCGGCTGTGGACGGCTACCGGCACGGCGACTTCAAGACACCCGCCGCAACAAGAGGATGGCCGGCGTAACCACGCCGGCACGGGGCACCGGGTCGGTCACTGCCTGGCTCTGACCAGCCCGGCGTCGTACGCCGTGATCACGGCCTGGATGCGGTCGCGCGCCCCGATCTTGGCCAGGACCCGCCCGACGTGCTTCTTCACCGTGGACTCGGTCAGGACGAGCCGTTCGGCGATCTCCGCGTTCGTCCAGCCCCGGCCGATGGCGACCAGGACCTCGCGTTCGCGGTCGCTGAGCGTCCGCAACCGGGGGTCCGCGGGCGCGGGGTTGCCGGAGGGTGCGAGGACCTGGTGGGCGTAGGCGTCCAGCAGACGCCGGGTCAGGCTCGGGGCCACGATGGCGTCACCGCTCGCGACGGCCCGGATGCCCGCCACGAGTTCCTCGGGTCGGGCGTCCTTGAGCAGGAAGCCGCTGGCTCCGGCCCGCAGGCCGTCGTAGGCGTACTCGTCGAGATCGAAGGTGGTCACGATGAGTACGCGGGTGCGGCCGCCGGTGGCGGTGATGCGGCGGGTCGCTTCGAGGCCGTCCATGCCGGGCATGCGGATGTCCATGAGGACGACGTCGGGCCGCAGTTCGGCGGCCAGGCGGACGGCCTCGGCGCCGTGTTCGGCCTCGCCGACCGGGGTGAGGCCGGGGGTGCCCTCGATGAGCATGCGGAAGCCCATGCGCTGCAGGGGCTGGTCGTCGGCGATCAGCACGGTGGTCATGGCAGGTGTTCTCCTGATGCCGACGGATGGGGTCTCCCCTGTTCGTGGGGGTCCCCCTGTTCATGAGGGTCCCCCCGCTCGAGCGAAGCCGACAGTGGGGGAGAAGCCGAGAGTGGGGGAGGAGCCGAGAGTGGGGGAGGAGCCGACAACTTGGAGATGGGCGCGGCCGGCACCTCGAGCGCGATCTCCACGATCCAGCCGTGGCCGGTGTCGCGGGGGCCGATGGTGACGTCTCCGCCGTACATGGCGGCCCGCTGGCGGATGCCGACCAGGCCGTGTCCCGTGCCGCCGGTCCGCGGTTCCGGCTCCGCCCGCACGGGTGCCCCGGGCGGTGTTCCCGTGTCGGTGACCCGGATCCGCACGATACCGGCGTCGGCGGTCACGGTGACCTCGGCGGCGGTACCCGTACCGGCGTGCTTGAGTGTGTTGGTCAGGGCTTCCTGGACGATGCGGTACACGGTGAGCTGGACGCCGCTGCCCAGCGTGTCGAGATCGCCCACAGTCCGGTAGGTCACCGTCGGCCCCGCCGAGCGGACCCGCGCCAGCAGCGGGTCCAGGTCGCGGATCCCCGGCTGCGGGCTGAGTATGCGTACGTCCTCCTGCTCCTCGCGCAGGACGCCCAGGACGCGGCGCAGTTCGCCCATGGCCTGCCTTCCGGTGTCGCCGAGGATGCGCAGGGCCTCGGCGGACTGTTCGTTCCGGTTGGCGGCGAGGGTCGCGGCGCCGTCGGCGACACTGACCATGACGGAGAGGTTGTGGCCGACGATGTCGTGCATCTCGCGCGCGACCCGGGAGCGCTCGGCGGCCGCGGTGAGCTGGACGCGTTGGTCGCGCTCGATCTCGAGGCGTCCGGCACGGTCCTCCAGCGTGGCCAGGTACAGCCGGCGGATGCGGAGTGTCAGGCCGGTGGCGACGGCGGCTGTCGCCGTGCCCAGCAGGAAGAAGAGGGCGAGCGGCGGATGGTCGATGGGCACCAGGACGCCGACGGCCAGAGTGAGTTCGATGACCGTCAGCGCGGCGGCCCAGCCCAGCGCCCGCAGGGAACCATGCAGGGCCAGGCTGTACAGGGCGACGAGCGCGCTGATGCCGGCCTGCTGCCAGAAGCCCAGCGACCACTGGGCGAGGTTCACCAGCACGATCACGAAGGAGGTGACGGCCGGGGCCCTGCGACGCCACCACAGCGGAATGATGAGGGCGGCGGCGAAGACGAACGGGACGCCGGAGGGCAGCTCGCCACGGTAACTCGTTTCCCCGAAGGGGCCGTGGTCGCTGCTGGAGAGCAGGTCGGGCAGGCTGATGACCGCGACGACGAACACCACTGCCGTGTCGAGGAGCCACGGATGCCGGCGGTCCAGCCGCTGCTTCCGACTCTGCCCGCGGAGAAGACGGCCCAGGAACGGGTGCGTCCAGGCGGCGTCGAGCCCAGGGGGCGGCTGGAGCGGCGTCCCCTGGGCGGTGTCCTCGGCGGCCGACGCCGCTTGCGCAGTCATGAACCCATTGTCCTCGGCGCTCTGGTCAGGCGTCGGTCCGGGCCAGCCGCCAGGCCGCACCGGCCAGAGTCAGCGCCACCCAGCCGGCGAAGACCGCGAGTCCCGCCCCGGGGGAGAGGGAGTTCGACGACTCGTGCAGGGCGTAGATGGCCGAGCCCGCGTTGCTGGGAAGGCAGGGGACGACCGTGTCCTCCCAAGAGTTGGGCAGCAGCGTGGCCAGTCCAGGGAGGATGAGCAGGATGCCGACCAGGACCGCGATGGCCCCTGCGGAGGAGCGCAGCACCACTCCCAGCGCCACGCCGAACACACCCACCAGACCGAGATAGAGGCCGGCGCCCACCAGGCTGCGCAGCACACCGTCGTCGCCCATGGTCAGCGCGATCTTCTCGCCGTCCAGGCCCAGCGTGCCCAGCTGGAACGCGGCCAGCGCGCCGATCGTGGTGAGGACGAACGCGACCACCCCGAACACGGCGCTCTTCGACCACAGCACCAGCAGCCGCCGCGGAACCGCGGCGAGTGTGGACCGGATCATGCCGGTGCTGTACTCGCCCGCCGACATCAGCACGCCGAGCACGCCCACGGCCAGCGACGCGAAGCTCACGCCGAGCAGGGCCAGACTGACCGCGTCGCTGTCGCCGGGGTCAGATCCCGGCGGTCCTTGGTTCGCGACGGCGTCGGGACTGTAGGTGGCGGAGGCGATCGACCCGAGGGCGATCAGCAGGAACAGCGCGACCGCCAGAGTGATCCAGCTGGAGCGCAGCGACCAGAACTTGGCCCACTCCGAGCGCAGCACCCGGCGGCCGGTCACCTTGTGAACCCTCGTGCGAGCAGCGTCCGGGGAAAGGGCGGTTGCAGTCATCAGGCGGCCTTTCGGGAGGCGTCGACGGGAGCGCTGTGGTATTCGACGGCGTCGCTGGTGAGTTCCATGAAGGCGGTCTCCAAGGAGACGGACTGCGGGGTGAGTTCGTACAGCGCCACCCCGTGCTGGGCGGCGATCGCCCCGATCTCACGGGCGTCCCGTCCGGAGACCAGTAGTTCCTCTTCGGAGGAGGAGCTGATCGTGACGTCCGGGCCGGCCAGCAGCGAACGCAGCTTCCCGGCCTCGGTGGTGGCGACCTTCACGCCACCACCGCCGGCCGCCCGGGTGAAGTCGTCCACCGTGGTGTCCGCGAGCAGCCGGCCGCGCCCGATGATCACCAGGTGGTCGGCGATCATTGCGGTCTCGCTCATCAGGTGCGAGGAGAGCATCACGGCCCGTCCCTCGTCCGCCAGGGTGCGCAGCAGGTTGCGCACCCACAGCACGCCCTCGGGGTCGAGGCCGTTGACCGGTTCGTCGAGCATGACGATGGCCGGGTCGCCGAGGAGGGCCGCGGCGATGCCGAGCCGTTGGCCCATGCCCAGGGAGAAGGCGCCCACGCGCTTGCCGGCCACGCTGGTCAGCCCGGCCAGCTCGATCACCTCGTCCACCCGGCTGCGCGCAATGCCGTGGGTGTACGCGAGTGCCATCAGGTGGTTGAAGGCGGTACGCCCCGGGTGGACGGACTTGGCCTCCAGCAGGGAGCCGATCTCGTGCAGCGGCGCGGCGTGCTTGCCGTATGCGCGTCCGTTGACAGTGACCGAACCCCCGGTCGGGAAGTCCAGGCCGATGATCATGCGCATCGTTGTGGACTTGCCCGCGCCATTGGGGCCGAGGAAGCCGGTCACCTCACCTGGTTTGACGGTGAAGCTCAGGTGGTCGACGACCGTCTTGTCGCCGTACCGCTTGGTCAGCTCACGTGCTTCGATCATGTGTGGCCCTCGCCTCGAACTCGGCCACGGGCGTACCGCGGCATCTGCGTTCGAAGCTAGAGGAGTTGTCGGTCGCGGGCCTGGGACCACAGGAGAAACTTTGGCGGCCGAGTGGTACCGCAGTACCACTCGACGGGTCCAGGCGGCTTTCTGGCGGGCGAGCGGATCACGCTCAGCTCGCCCTGGACGATCACCCCTGCAGGCCTCGCCCGCAGGGGTGATCGTCGGGGGGCGACGAGTCGCTCGATGCCACCTGACGGCGGACGCCGCTGGTGGCTCCAGTGCCTACGCTTCCTTGTGAGCCAGCGGGATGTCGACGCCCTCCTGGCTGCCGTTCACCGTGACCTGCGTGGCCACCGGCGGGTAGCCGCTGGCGATCACCGTGTACTGCTCACTGGAGAGGTCGGTGAAGGCGTAACCCCCGTCGACGCTCGTGGTGCGCGTCCCGACGACGTTGCCGGCAGTGTCGACCAGGGTGACCCGGGCGTCGTACACAGCACGTCCGTCCGGGCTGCGCACCGTGCCCCGCAGGGTCGCCGCGACGACCAGGTGGATGTCGCAGCGGGTGGTCTCGGCGGAGACGGTGGCCGGTACGGCGGCCGGGCGGTGGCCGGGCGCGCTGACGCTGAGCGTGTGGTCGCCGGGCAGCAGGTCGCCGATCCGGTAACCGCCGTCCTCTCCACTGGTGGTGGAGGCCATCACGTCCCCGCGCTGGTCGGTGGCCACCACCAGCGCGCCGGGCAGGGCCTCGCCGTCCCCGCCGCGCACCGTACCGGCCAGGCCGCCCGGACTGGGCAGTATCACCAGGTCGTGGGAGACGGGCGCGCCGTTCAGGGCCAGTGTGACGACCTGCGGCTGGTAGCCGGGCGCCGAGCCGATGAGGACGAGGCTGCCGAGCTCGGAAGTGTCCACGGCGTACGTGCCGTCCGCACCGGAGGTGGCGCGGGCCAGCTGGTGACCCGACCTGTCCAGCAGGGTGATCGCGGTGCGCGGTACGGGTGTGCCCTGGCCGTCGCGCACCTGTCCGCGGATGACGGCCGCACCGTCCGCGCCTGTGCCGGAGGCCCCGACGGCAGCCGGCGTGGCCATGTCCTCGCCTTTGTCCTCGCGCTTGTCCTCGCCCTTGTCCGGGACCGTGTTCGGGGGCAGGGTCTGGGGCTCGAAATCCTCCGCCGGTGCGTTCGCGCGCTTCTTCGCGCGGAACAGCAGCACCGTGACGATCATGGCGAAGGCGAAGAAGCCGGCCGACCACCAGTAGGCGACGCTGTAGCTGTGCAGCGCCGCGTTCGCCTTGACCAGCGGGTCGGTCATGTGGTGCTTCGCGTAGTCGGTGGCCGCGCTGGCCGCCAGGGTGTTGAGCAGCGCGGTGCTGATCGAACCGCCCACCTGCTGCGTGGTGTTGACGGCCGCCGACGCCACGCCCTGGTCACTCGCCTGTACTCCGAGGGTGGCGTAGCTCATCGCCACGGGCAGCGACATGCCGAGCCCCGCGCCGAGCAGCAGCGGCGGCAGCACATGGGCCGCGTAGCTGCTGTCCAGGTCGAGGCGGGTCAGCCAGGCCATGCCGCCCACGGCGAGCAGCATGCCGACGGGCACGACGATCTTGGGGCCGATCTTCGGCACCAGCCAGTTGGTGGACAACTGCGCCAGCACCATCAACGCGGCCACCATGGGCAGGAAGGCGAGCCCGTTCTTGACCGGCGAGTAGCCCAGCGTCGACTGCAGGTAGTAGGTGAGGAAGAGGAAGACGCCGAACATCCCGGCGGACGAGATGAGCACGGTCGACAGGGCGGCGGCGCGGTCGCGGTGGGCCAGGACGCGTAGGGGAAGCACGGGGTGCTTCGCACGGGTCTGCCAGAAGAAGAACGCCACCAGCAGGACGCCCCCCCGGCGAGGAAGCCCCAGGTCATCCAGTTGTCCCAGTCGTGCGTCTCCGCGTTGGCGAAGCCGTAGACGATGCCGAACAGGCCGCCGGAGACCAGGACGGCACCGAGGATGTCCAGCTTCGGCCGCTCGGCCGGGACGGAGCGGCCGATGAAGACGATCGCGCCGATCAGCGCGGGAACCGCGATGACGTCGTTGACGTACAGCGTCCAGCGCCAGTCCAGGTACTCGGTGAGCAGGCCGCCGAGGACCAGGCCGACGGCCGCGCCGGAGCCGGCGATGGCACCGAAGATGCCGAACGCCCTGGCGCGTTCCTTGGTTTCGGTGAACGTCGTGGTCAGCAGGGAGAGCGCCGCCGGCGCGAGCAGGGCGCCGAACAGCCCCTGCACCGCACGCGCGACGACCAGCATGGTGAAGCCGTTGGCCGCGCCGCCGATCGCGGAGGCGGCGGCGAAGCCGATGAGGCCCACGATGAAGGTCGTCTTGCGGCCGAAGAGGTCGGCCAGCCGGCCGCCGAGCAGCAGCAGACTGCCGAAGGCCAGGGAGTAGGCGGTGACGATCCACTGCCGCCCGTTGTTGTCGAAGCCCAGGTCCTGCTGGGCGGACGGCAGCGCGATGTTCACGATCGTGGCGTCGAGCACGACCATGAGCTGGGCGAGGCCGATCACGGCCAGCGCCCACCATCGGTGCTTTGGCGGGGCATGGGTCTGGCCGGACGGTCCGGCCTGGACGGTGGGGACCGAGATGGCTTCCAAGATGGGACTCCCCTCAAGGGGCACGGTGACTCAGTTGTGCGTCCGCACTGGCAGGACGACGGTGTCCATTCGGCGGGTAGTTGTACGAGGTTGACCGAGGGCTGCCTGGAGCCGGCACTGAGTTGGGCTGCTGCGCCATGCGCCGCTCATCCCTGCCTCCGTGTTGGTCGTCATGGTCCGCGCTCACCAGCTGTCCGAAACGGTTTCGTACAGCAAGCCTAGGCAGTGCGGCAGCGAGACTCAAACGTCTCGATCGTCGCCATGTCCGCTGTGCGGCAGGTCACAGGCTGAGACGGTCGAGAACGAAGCACGCCCGGGTCGGCCGAAGCGGACCCGGGCGATGGCGATGTGCGGCGAGGCGGACCTCTTCGCCGTAGGGCGTGAGGAGTTCGGGGACATGTGGCTTCGCAGCAGCGAAGAGTGCGTCACGGCAGGCTGCGCGCGGCGAGGACGACGGCAGGGCTGTGCCCGGCGACTTCACCGGTCCGGGTCGTCGCGCCGGAGGGCTTCCGACAGGTTCCACGCGACAGCGCCGAGGTCAGGCTCCGCGGAGGCGATCTCGTACGTCACTTCGCCCCGTGGCTGCTTGACGGCCACCAACTCGTTGCCCGTGTTGCAGGGCAGTTGGCGTATGGCTGTCGTCCCGTTGACGGCGAGTCTGAGGGTGAGCTGCCTGCCGTGCCCGAAGCAAGCGACGGACAGGAAGTAGTCGGTGCGGGAATCGAGTGCCGAGACGCGGCGGCGGATCGGTCCGGGGAGGTCGCCGGTGCCCTCGTCCGCGTGTTCGTCCGGCTTGCGGTCCAGGTTCACGTCCGTGTACAGGCTGTTCAGCGCCGCTTGCCGGTAGAGGTTCAGTGGTGAGGTGCCCTCCAGCAGGCGCTGAACGTCGTGCAGGGTCCTGGGGTTGTACGTCTCGCTGACGGCGAACTCGGCGACCGCGTCCTCGGGCAGGCCTTGGACGGCCTTGCGATACGCGTTGGGGCTGATAGCGCGGACGACCGTCGCCTGCACCGACCAGCCGGCCACCGCCTCCCGGTGAGGCGACCGGCACACACCCTCTCGGATGCGGGCGGCGTGCGCACACACCTCGCAGCCTCAGATCGGCGCAGTGAGAACGTCCAGTACAGGCCCGCCGGCGATCCCGAGACCGAGCGAGACCGCCGTAGCGGCGTACGCGACGACACGCGCCGTACGGTCCCCTTCGGCAGGCTGCGGGGAGCCGCCCCGGGAGACCGCGGGCACGATCCAGCGCAGGTAGTAGAAGAGGGACGCCGCGGTGTTGACGGCCGCGAGAACTGCAAGCCAGGCATAGCCGCCGTCGAAGGCGGCGCTGAAGACTTCGAGTTTGCCGAGGAAGACCGAGGTCGGCGGCGTGCCGACGAGTCCCAGCAGGCAGATGACGAGGCTCGCGGCCAGCAGCGGGTGCTCCCTGGCGAGCCCTCGGTAGTCGTCGAGGCTGTGGGCACGGGGGAGGGCGCAGACGACGGCGAAGGCGCCGAGGTTGGTGACGGTGTACGCCGCGAGGTAGTACAGCAGTGCCTGCTGCGCGAGGTCCGCTCGGCCGGCGACCGCGATGGGCATCAGCAGATATCCGACCTGACTGATCGTCGAGTACGCGAGCAGCCGTTTGACGTCCTGCTGGAAGAAGGCGGCCAGGTTCCCGAGCGTCATGGACGCGGCCGCGAGTACGGCCACGAGCGCGGGCCACGGCAGCGTGCTGTCCGCGAAGACGACGTCGCCGAGGCGGAAGAGCGCGGCGAGTGCCCCGATCTTCGGGACGGTGGTGAGGAGCGCCGCCACCGGCGGGCTGCTGCCCTGTACGGCGTCGGGCACCCAGAAGTGCGCGGGGACGCCACCGGCCTTGAACAACACGCCTGCCAGAAGCCCGGTCGAACCGGCGGCGAGCAGTGCCTCGGGCGCGTCGCGGAACGCCTCCCCGAGCAGGGGATACGAGGTGGCGCGCCCGGTCGCGTACAGAACCGTGATGCCTGTCAGCATCAGGACGCCCAACAGGGCGCCGAACACGTAGTACTTGAGGGCTGCCTCGGTTCCCGGTCCGTCCTTGCGGAAACCGGCGAGCGTGTAGGCGGGGATGCTCGCCAGCAGGTACCCGGCGGCGAGCAGGAGCAGGTCCTGGGTGCCGGCCATCATCAGCGCGCCGAGCGCCGCCAGCTGCACCAGGACGTAGAACTCGGTCTCCCGTGGATCCCCTCGCATCGGACGGAAGGAGACTCCGAGGACGAGAAGTGTGCCGCCGAGGACGACGATCCGGGACGTGCTCGTCACCGGGTCGACGGTGAAGGCCTCGCCGAAGGCGGTCGTGGCGGGTTCCGCGGCGGCCACCGACGCGGCGACGATCCCGGCCACGCACGCCACCGCCGCCGACAGACCCACGATCCACTGCCGGGCGCGGGGCAGCCAGGAGCCGAGCAGCAGCCCGAGTACCGCAGAGGCGGCCAGCAGCACCTCGGGGAGGAGGTCGAGCGGGTTCTCGTTCATCTCGGTCATCGGGCGAGCAACTCCAGGAGGGACCGGGAGGCGGGCTCGATCACGTCGAGCAGGAAGCGCGGCGCCACCCCGAGGACGACGGCCAGGACCAGGAGCGGGACGACGGCCAGGCTCTCGTGCACACGGATGTCGGGGAACGCCCGGGGCGTGCCCGGGGCGTCCGGCAGGCGCAACGGCCCCGTGAACACCTGACGCAGCGCACGCAGGAACAGTCCGGCGGTGAGCAGGATGCCGAGCACCGACAGGGCCGTGGCCACGGGCCGTGGTCCGAGGCTTCCGGTGAAGATCTGGAACTCGGCGATGAAGCCGGAGAATCCCGGCAGCCCGAGCGAGGCGAAGGCCGCGACGTCGGTCATGGCGGCGAACGCGGGTGCCACGGCGGCGACTCCGGAGTAGGAGCCCATGTCGTACGTCCTCCCGCGCTCGTACAGCACCCCGGCGAGCAGGAACAGCGCTCCCGTGAGCAGCCCGTGGCTGACCATCTGCGTCACCGCCCCGGTGACGGCGAGGGAGCGGGCCTGCTCGGAGCTGTCCGCCGTCGCGGCGGCCGCGCCGACCGCGAGCACGACATAGCCCATGTGGTTCACGGAGGTGTAGGCGACCATCCGCTTGAAGTCGCTCTGGGCGAGGGCGACCAGGGCGCCGTGGAGGATCGAGACAACGCCGACGACGACCAGGACGAGGGCGTAGCGGCGCCAGACTTCCGGCAGCATCGGCATCGCGATGCGGACGAAACCGTAGGTGCCCATCTTCAGCAGCACCCCGGCCAGGATCGCCGAACCGGCGGCGGGCGCCTCGACGTGGGCCGGCGGCAGCCACGTGTGGAACGGCACCGTCGGGGTCTTGACCGCCAGGCCGATCACCACGGCGAGCAGTACCAGGGCGCCGTAGACGGAGCGCCCGGCGAGCGGGTTCTGTTCGGTCAGGTCGACCATGTCGAAGGTGTGCGGCGACGCGGCGAGGTACAGGCCGATGAAGCCGAGCAGCAGGGCGAGCGAACCGATGAAGGTGTAGAGGAAGAACTTCAGCGCGGCGCGGGCCGCCTGCCGGTGGCCCCAGCCGGCGATGACGAAGTACATCGCCACGATGGAGAGGTCGAAGAAGACGAAGAAAAGGATCAGGTCGAGGGCCGCGAACAGGCCCAGACAGGTGGTCTCCAGGAAGAGGAACAACGCGGCGAACTCGCGGATACGGCGGCTCTCGCGCAGGGAGTACAGCGCGCAGGCCAGGAACAGCAGGCAGGTGAGGGCGAGCAGTGGCAGGGACAGTCCGTCCACGCCGACGTGGTAGCCGACGCCGGCGCTGGGAATCCAGCGGGCGCGCTCCTCGTACTGCATGCCGGCGTGCGAGTCGTAACCGACCCACATGGCGATGACCAGGGCGAGTTCGACGGCCGATGCCACCACCCAGACGACACGGAACACCGCCGGCGTCGTACGACGGGGGAGGGCGAACAGCAGCAGGGCGACAGCCGTGGGCACGAAGACGAGGGCGGTCAGCAAGGGGTCACCTCACGAGGACGAGCACGACGGCGAGGACGGTGAAGGCGGCGACGGCCTGGGCGAGGTACTGGTGCAGCTGGCCGGTCTGCGGGCGGCGGGCCGAGCGGCCGAGCGCGCGCGTCCCGGCGGCGAGCGCGGTCACCGAGCCGTCGACGGCACGCTCCACCACGCCGTCCGTCCAGCGGGCGAATCGAACGGCGACCGTGGCCGAACCGTCGACGGCCCGGTCCAGGACCCGGTCGTCGAACGCGGCGGCAGCGCGAGCGAGCCGCATCACAGGGGCGACAAGGAGGCGGTGGGCGGCGCGCTCAAGGTGCAGCCAGTCCAGGAGAGCCGACTTCGCACTTCCTGGGAGGGCCAGCGGACGGGATCCCCAGGCCCACGTGGCCGCGCCGGCCAGCAGAGCAAGAGCCCCCGAAAGCACGAACTCCCACGGGAGCGGGACGGTTTGCCCCGGTGCCGCGAGGACGCGCCCGACGCTGTCACGCAGCGGAGGAAAGGCCAACGGCGTCAACGCGACGCACGCGAGGGCGAGCAGGACGAGCGGCGGCACCACACCGCCCGGGACACGGCGGCCATCGGGTCGCGGCACCACCGGGCGCTGCCAGACGTACCACAGGGCCTTGGCACTGTAGACGGCCGACAGAAGGGCGGCGGCCAGGCCGACGGCGTACAGCCAGGGGCTGCTCTCCAGGGCTCCCGCGAGGAGGACGTCCTTGGCGGCCCACAGCGAGAGCGGCGGGACCCCGGCCAGGGAGAGTGCGGCCACGGTGAAGGCCACGCCGACCGTCCGGTTGCGGCGGGCGGCACCGAGCAACTCGGGAAGCCGCTGAGTGCCCAGTGCGGTGAGCCAGGCGCCCGCGCCGAGGAAGAGCAGGCTCTTCGCCGCCGCGTGGGCGATGAGCTGGAGCGTGCCGCCGGAGGGCGCGTCGGCACCCGCGGCCAGCACCATGAAGCCGATCTGCGCACAACTCGACGCGGCGAGCAGTTGCTTGAGGTCGGTCTGTGCCGTGGCGACGAGACCGAGGCAGAGTGCGGTGGCGGCGCCCGTCCACGCGACCAGGTCATCGCCCCAGCCGGAGGCGTCCAGCAGGGGGCCGGTCCGCAGGAGCAGGTACGCCCCGGCGACGACCATCGTCGCCGAGTGCAGCAGTGCCGAGACCGGGCTCGGGCCTTGCATGGCCTTCGACAGCCAGAAGCTGAAGGGAAGTTGGGCGGATTTGCCCAAGGCGGCCGCGATGACGCCCGCGGTGACGAAGGACAGCCACGGGTCGTCGGCCCGCGCGAGGCCATCGAGCGAGAGTGTCGGGTCGTGACCGGCCGCGAGGGCCGCGCCGGCCGCCAGGTAGAGGCCGAGATCCGCCGTGCGGGTGGTGAGGAACGCCGTGTCGGCCGCGCTCGTACGCCGCGGGTCCCGCCACCAGTAGCCGATCAGGGCCCACGAGGTGGCGCCCATGACCTCCCAGCCCATGAGCAGGACCGGAAGGGTGGCTGCGGTCACCGTGGCCAGCATGCTCCCGGCGAAGAGCAGCATCAGTCCGAAGAAGCGCGCCCGCGCCTCGCGCGCCCCGAACTCGACGGCGCTGAACAGGAGGACAGCCAACGTGACCCCGCAGACCGTGACCGCCAGCACCCCCGACAGGCCGTCCACCGTGAACTCCACCGGCAGTCCGTCGAGGAACGGCGCCGACACGGACGGATGGCGAAAGGCCGCGGAGACGGCCAGCCCCAAGGCCGCGGCCGTCACCGTGAGTGCCACACCCGGTGCCATACGATCGGCCCGCCGCCCCGCCACCAGAAGCAGCGCTCCGACACCGAGCGGCAGGGTGACCAGCACCCACAGCAGGCCGCTCACTCCTTCAACTCCGCCGCCATGTCGGTCATGTCGACTTCCCGTGACCGGAACAGGGCGGTGACGACGGCGAATCCGATCGCCATCTCCAGGGCCATCGCCGTGACCGCGAGAACGATCAGAACCTGCCCGTCGGCCGCCGCCGGGGCGATGTAGTGCCAGACGGCCGCCGCGGCCAGGATGACCCCGCCCAGCATCAGTTCCAGGCCCATCATCAGCATCACGATCGACTGCTGGGTGAGTGCCCCGAACAGCCCGACGCAGAACAGCGCGGCGGCAAGCAGCAGAAACAGTTCCAGACTCACCGGCCGACACCGCCTCGTACGGGATCGTCCGCCCGTCCCGCCCGCAGATCGTCGCCGAGCCGGTCGTACCGTCCCCGCCGGGTGGCCAGCACCACCGTGGCGACGATCGTCGCGAACAGCGCCATGCCCAGCGTCATCATGGTCAGCATCTGCGGACCCATGAGGGACATGCCGAGTTCCATGGTCGGATCGGTGGGTGCCTTCCCTCGCCGAGCGGGCCAGGGAGCGAACAGGATCCCGGCCGCCAGGAGCAGGAAGACGAGGCCGCAGACGACGGCCGCCCCCTTCTTGTTGTGCATCATCGTCATCGGCATGAGTCCGGCCGGGTCCATCATGTACATCACCATGAAGACCGCCATGATGGCCATCTCGATGGTCATCATCAGCACGATGACGATGCCCAGGTAGTCGAGGCCCAGCAGCACGACGAGGCCGCCCACGCACAGCAGCGAGGTCAGCAGGGAGAACGTCGCCCGGGCCATGGAGTCGAAGCGGAACACCATCACGCCGCTGACGACCGCGAGGACGGCCGCCACCGAGAAGACCGCGACATCCATTGACGTACGACACCTCGCTCTCGTTATCGATTCAGGATCACTACGGCCACGGCAAGGGCCTGCACGATGGCCAGCGGGGTCAACACGACCCAGGTCAGCTCCAGATAGCGGTCCATGCGCAGGGTCGGAACCCGGTGGCGGAACCAGACCAGGAAGGCCAGTACGGCCGCTGTCTTGAGCACGGTCCATGCCCAGCCGGGCAGCAGCGGCCCGTGCCCGCCGCCCAGGAAGAGCGGCACGCTGAAGGCGGCGGCCACGACCAGCAGCAGCCACCGGCCGCCGAGGAAGAGCACGCGGTCCGCGCCGGACAACTCGGCGGCCGCGCCACCGGCCACGTCCCGCCCGGCGGGCTGGTCGAACGGCCCCCAGAACGCCATCGCCATGGCACTCAGCAGATAGATCCCGAAAGCCGCCGGCATCCACACCGCGAACCACAACCCGGCCTGGGCGTCGACGACTTCCCCCACCCGCAGCGACTCCGCCCCGAGCGCGGCCGTGGTGATCGCGAGCATGTGCGGCAGCTCGTACGCCAGCCCCTGTGCCAGGAACCGGTACCCGCCGATCAGCGAGAGCGTCGAGTTCGGCCCCCAGCCCGCCAGCCACACCGCCGCCCAGGCCAGCGCCTCCATCGCGTTGAACCAGACGATTCCCTCCGGCAGATCGGAGACCGACCGGAAGCCGAGCGGCAGTACGACGGCGGCGAGGACGGCCGCGACGGGAAGGAGAGCCGCTCCGATCCGGGCCAGCGGAACGTCGGACGCCCGGGTCCGTCGCGGCTGTTGCACGAGCAGTCGCAGCACCTCGCGGCCGGGCTCCGTCGCGCGGCCGGCCATCTCGCGCAAGGACCCTGACTGTCCCTTCCGCGCGCCGGCCGCGAGAACGGCGTCGATACCCGCCGTCACCAGGGCCACCGCCAGCAGGAGAGCCGGCAGGACGAAGACCGCCCACAGCGGGGCGCGTTCAGCCATGAGCCGCTCCCGTCACCGGCACAGGCGCGAGTTCGTCGAGATCCGGGTCCAGGCTCGCGACGATGACGCGCGCGCAGGCGAACTCGGTGCCCTCCAACAGACCTGGCAGGGCGTTCAGCAGCGGCCGAGAGGGCGGCGCCGGTCCGTCGATCCGGCCGCGAGGCCCGACGGCTTCCGCTGCGTCCACCACGTCGGTGTCGTCACAGGCGGCCGCACTCCGCCCCACCGCGTCGAGCCACACGAGCATCCGGCTGTACGCGTCGCCGTCGGCGACGAGGGCGGGCCCGGTGACCCCGAGGTGGCGTGCGTGCTCGGCGGACAGAGGCCCCAGCCCGGCGGTCATCCACCGCAGGGCTCGCGATCGCTCGGCCCGGCGGATCAAAG
This sequence comes from Streptomyces sp. NL15-2K, assembly GCF_030551255.1. Taxonomy (GTDB): domain Bacteria; phylum Actinomycetota; class Actinomycetes; order Streptomycetales; family Streptomycetaceae; genus Streptomyces. The sequence continues at coordinate 1,114,164 of NZ_CP130630.1, read as the reverse complement.
GACGTACGAGAGCGGAGAGTTCAGCGGCGTCAGCCCCGGCCAGCGCGCTGTCCCGCACGCGCCGGGCGCGGGCAGCCATGGCGGCCCACCCCGCCACCGCGAAGAACCTTCCCAGGCTGTCCAGGTGCGCCGCGCACAACCGCCGCGCCGCGTCGCCGCGGGGCACGCGCTCACCCGCTACGGCACGGAGCCACGGCTCGTCCCAGAAGGGCGGATGCGGGGACGCGGGAAGCGCGGACTCGACACCGACCTGCTGGACGACGTCGCCCTGCAGGGCCAGACGCAGGACCAGCCCCGCGGGCCAGTCCACGAGGGCGGGGCCCAACGGCACGTGCAGCCGGTCGAGTCGCAGCCCGTCCCTGTCATCGGCGCGCTCGGCCATGGGCAATCCGTCCACGACACCGCCCATGTCGTGCCCGGCATGATCGTGATGCTCGCCGTGCATGTCGTGGCCGTTGCGCGTCTCGTGCCCGCCATGGTCTTCATGCCCGTCATGCTCGCCATGGTCTTCGTGTTCGCTGTGCCCGCCATGGCCTTCATGCCCGCCATGTTCGCCGTGCCCGCCACGGCCATCATGCCCGTCATGCCCACCGTGGCCTTCATGACCAGCTGAGTCGTCGTGGCCGCCAGGGGCGGCGCCGTGGTGTGAGTGACTCTCGCCCCCTTGGCGGTGAGGCGTTCCGTCCCGGAGTGCGGCAAGTCCACGATCGAGGACCGTGGCGACCTCTTCGGCGTTCGTCACCAGTACTCGGGCCTTCGGGGCGGACATGGCGCGCCACAGATTCACGACCCAGTCCTGACCGTCTGCGTCGCCAGTGCCCAGGACCACGAGGAGGTCGGCCTCCGCGGGAGCGCTGACACAGGGCCACCCTCGACGAACGAGCTCCGCTTCGGCGGCCAGCCGTTCCCGCGTGGCTCCCGGAGCCACGGCGAGCAGAACTCCTGGTCGTGACACGGCCGTTCGTGCGAGCCGACGTCTCAGTTCCACCGGAACGCCCCCTCCCGCCAGGCGTAGCCGACTCCCGCCAGCAGGATGCCGAGGAAGAGGAACATCTCGACGACCGCGGTCGTGCCGACGGCCGAGACGACCCTCGTCCACGGATACATGAACAGCATCTCCATGTCGAAGGCGAGAAAGACCATGGTGACCGGGTACCAGCGGACATGGAACCGGGAGAGCGGGTGCTCCTGCGGTTCCAGTCCGCCGCTGAACGGCCCGGTGGACAGCGGCTCGCGGACCGCCCTCACGGCGACGGAGAGAGCGTGGAGCAGCACGACGGCCCCGGTGACCAGTATCAGAAGGACCAGGATCGGTTGCCAGTCAGACGTCTGCACGGAGCCCCTTTCCACCGGTCGCCCTCGACGGTTACCACGCCAGGGAGCATGTCAGTCAGGTTCGGAATACGGCACGTGCGACACCGTCGGCAGACGAGGCCCCGCTCCAATGTGCAGAACTGCTAAGTAGATTAGATGATGACCGTAGCCTATAAGAGAGTCAGTGATAGGCGTGGACTACCGCGTGGCCCTTCCCGCGGCCGATCATCCACTTGTTCACGGGCGTGGTGATCAGGAAAGCGACCGCGAACCCGCCCAGGAGGGCCGACCAGAACAGCCCGTCGGAGAGGTGAGCGTCCATCGCGCCCGGGGTGAGGGCGATGATGGCGTTGTCGACGAACTCCATCACGGCGATGGACACGGTGTCGGCGGCGAGCGCCACCTTGATCGCGGTCTTGAAGTCCAGGCCGGCCCGGCGCACGGCGAACAGCGTGAACGAGTAGCCGAACAGGAACGCGAGCGTGATCGCGAGGATCATGGTCGGCACATTGCCCCACATCAGTGCGGTGCCGATCGCCATGCCGAGGATCTCGCCGATGGCACACCCCGTCAGGCAGTGCAGCGTCGCCTTCGCCGCCATGGGCCAGGACACTCTCCCGTGCCCGCCGTGAGACATGGCGTGGTCGGCGTGACCATGGTGGCCCTCGTGGGTGGCCTGGTCGTGCGCGGAGCCGGTGTGGTGCGCGCTGTGGTCCATGACTTCCATCCCCATTCTCGTGCCCAAGGTGGCCCGTCCACCGAGCCCGTGGCCATGAAGATATACCCCTAGGGGGTATAAGACAAGAGAGGGTGACTCCGTACTCCTCCCACTCCTCGCGCGCACCCTGAGTCGTATCGCCGACTACTGCGTACTAAGCAGGTACGTAGTAGTCGACGATCGGCGAGCCGGAGTACCGGTTCCCGTGAAGGGTGGCGACGTGACGGGACACGTCCTGGGTTGGGTGCTGGTCGTCCTGGGCGCCGGAGTGGCTGCCGGGAACCTCGTCCGTATGGCATTGGTCAGAGGCTGGGCGAGGTTCGAGGCGGGGGCCGAGGTCGTGATGGGCGCCGGAATGGCCGTGATGGCGGCGCCTCCGACAGCGGCCTTTTACGGCACGTACGGCGTCTGGTGGGCGGCGGCGTTCGGACTGCTCTGTCTCGGCGGTGTCGCCCTGTCCGTCCGGCATGCGACCCGGCAGGGTCTGCGTCAACTGCACCATGGCGCCCACCTCGTGATCGGCAGCGCCGCCATGGTGCTGATGACCCTGGCCATGCCCGGATCGGGATCGGAGCCCATGCTCGCGCTGGCCGGCTCGTCCGGACACGGCCATGGGCACGGGGCCATGGCCGGGATGGGGGGTATGGGTGCTCACGGTGGGGCTCAGGCCACTGCCGTCTCGGGCTCCGCGGAGGCCTGGCGTGCGACCTTCTGGGTGCTGGCCGCGTACTTCCTGGTTCATATGGCTCTGGTGGTACGCGCGCGGAGGCGGGACGGCGCGGCCGGTGCGTCCGCGGTCGAAGGGGAGGCCCGCACGGCACGTCACCGCCGGGCACCTCGTCATCCCACGGTCCTCTCGGCGCCGAACGTGCGGCTGGCCGGTCACGTCGGCATGGGCGGATCGATGGCGACGATGCTGCTGATGATGACCGCGTGATGCCGTCGGGTACCCCCTGGGGGTAGGATGCCCCTCGGCGGCGAGCAAGCACAGACAGCACAAGTGGGTGCGCATGACGAGTCGGTCGGATGGCGGCGGCATAACCGCCCGCTGGGCGTACGGGGTGTTGCTCACCTTGTGCGCCGCACTGGCCGTCCTCGTCCACCACGAGATATCCACGACCGAGGTCCCGTCGATGCGGGGGGCCGCCCACGCCCTCCACGTGACTGCGGCGCAGGCCCAGCAGGCCGTACCTGAACCCTCCGTGCACGGCGCCGACGTCGGTGGCTGCGCCATGCCGAGCATGCAGCACTGCACCACGGCGAGCGTCGACTCCGTGCAGCTCGCCGCTCCCGGCCAGAGCGAGTTCGTCCCGCTCACACACCTGCGGCAGTCCGCGGTCGGCTGCGCACCCGCGGCTGCGGTCGGCCGTGCCCCGCCCGATCTGTCCGTCCTCTCGCAACTGCGCATATAGGCCGCGCCGGACGGCGCGCGATGTGCCGTCCCCTCCGCGACCACATCGGCAGTTTCGACAACAGAGGACACCACACAGTGCACAGCATCGATCGCCGCTCCCTTCTCCTCGCCGGACTGGGTGTGACCGGATCCGGCGTGCTCAGCGCCTGCGGCAGCGGCTCCAGTTCCCCCGACCCCGCCCTCGTCAACCCTTCCGGCTCCGCGGTCGCCGCCACCGAGAAGAAGCGGACCAGCACCGGACGGCAGCAGAGGCTCACCCTCACCGCGGCACCGGCGATGATCGATCTGGGCGGCGGCGTCATGGCCAGGACCTGGGCCTTCGACGGACGCACCCCGGGCAGGGAGGTCCGCCTCTCCGTCGGTGACACCCTGGTCGCCGAGTTGTCCAACCAGCTTCCGAACAAGACGGCCACGTCGATCCACTGGCACGGCATGGCGCTGCGCAACGACATGGACGGAGTGCCGCCCGCCACGCAGACCGCCGTCCGTGCCGGCTCCGCGTTCACCTACAGGTTCGTCGCCGACGCCCCGGGCACGTACTTCTTCCACCCGCACGTCGGAGTTCAGCTCGACCGCGGCCTGTACGCCCCGCTGATCGTCGAGGACCCCAAGGAGACGCTCGACTACGACGACGAATGGGTCGTCCTGCTGGACGACTGGGTCGACGGCGTCACCGGCACCCCCGACGAGGTCTTCGCCGAACTCGAGCACGGCATGGGCGACATGGGCGGGATGCACATGGGAGGGATGGACATGGGGGACTCCGCCACGCCCTCCGCCTCCTCGGGCGGCATGTCGATGAAGTTCATGCTCATGGGCGCCGAGAGCGACCTGCTCGGCGGCGACGCCGGCGACGTGAAGTACCCCCACCATCTGATCAACGGCCGGGTGGCGACAGACCCGGACGTCTACACCGGCAAGCCCGGCAGGAAGGTGCGGTTGCGGATCATCAACGCTGGGGGAGACACCGCCTACCGGGTGGCCCTCGGCGATCACAAGCTGACCATCACGCACACCGACGGCTTCCCGGTCCGGCATCAGGAGGTGGACGCCCTGCTGGTCGGCATGGGTGAGCGGTACGACGTCCTCGTCACCCTGGACGACGGAGTCTTCCCCCTCGTCGCCCTGGCCGAGGGCAAGAACGCGAACGGACTCGCCCTGGTGCGCACAGGGGCGGGGAGCAAGCCGTCCGCGACCGTCCGCCCGAAGGAGCTCGACGGCCTGATCATGAGCGCGGCCGAGCTGCGTGCCGCTGACGACGTACGACTCACGTCCGCCAAGACCGACGTCACGCACCGGATCAAGCTGACCGGCGGCATGGACAAATACGACTGGGCCATCAATGGCAAGCCGTTCGACATGAACCACCCCGAGGCGAACCCGCTCCTCGTCGAGGAGGGCGGGCGGGTCCGGCTCGACTTCGTCAACGACACCGAGATGTGGCACCCGATGCACCTGCACGGCCACACGTACCAGCTCGGTGGTTCCGGTCCGCGCAAGGACACCGCGATCGTGCTGCCCAAGAGGACACTGTCCGCCTTCTTCGACGCGGACAACCCGGGGCAGTGGATGCTGCACTGCCACAACGCGTACCACGGCGAGGCCGGGATGATGGCGAACGTGGCCTATCGGGTCTGAGCCACTCGCGTCCCTCTGCCGGGGTCCACCAACTGCTGTCAGCTGGTGGACCCCGCAGCCGCGGGGCGGTGGTGTCCGCATTCAGGAAGCGAGCGGCGCGAGCTCGACGAACCTCTTCCCGCCGTCGTGGGACTCGTACACACCGTCCTGCGTCGCGGCGAGGATGCGGTCGGCGGTTACGGCAGTGAGCGCCTGGGGCTGTCCGCCGGGCACGGTCGCGCGTGGTGTCCATGTCCTGCCGCCGTCCTCGCTGCGGCTCAGGCGCCCCGACATGTCGATGGCGAACAGGGACTCCTTCGCCGGCCAGGAGACAAACGCCTGCACCGGGTCGGAGGCTTCGCCGAAGGTGCGCCCGCCGTCGGTGCTGGCTACCACTCCCTCGGCCGTGGTGGCCAGCAGTGTGTCCCCCGCCGGGCTCACTGCCAGGTCGAGCGCCGCCAACGAGGCCCGGTCGTCCCAGGCCTTGAGGTCGCTGCTGACCCGGATCCGTCCGCCTTCGTATCCGTAGACCGTTCCCTCGGCCGACTCCAGGGAGTGGAAGTCGGCCTGCCCTTCCAGCGAGCGGACCGACCACGTCCGGCCCGCGTCCTTGCTCTCGATCAGGCCGAGGTTGCCCGGCCGGCCGCTGCCCTCGGCTCCGTGGCCGCTGGCGATGAAGGTGTTCTCGCCGGTCACGGTGAAGCCCATGAAGTCGTCCTCGCGGTCACCGACGAGCTTCGGCTGCTGTCCCTCCGCGACCGTGTACAGGCCGTCGTGGGTCGCGACGTACACGCCGCCGTCGGCCGAACCGACGCCGAGGCCATGTACGTGAGACAGCGCCCGGCCCTCAGCCCCTCCGCCCGTGTCGGCCGGCCCGCCTGCGCAGGCGGCGAGGAGCAGGATGGCGCAGGCGGTGCTCGCGGCGGTGCGGAGCGTGCGGGCAGGCGGGCGTGCGGTCACGGAAGTTCCTTGGGCGGTACGGGAGTCGGTGCTCTCAGGGCCGGGAGGCGGCGAAGAAGGGCATGGAGTCCAGCGGGACGATCTCGACGTTCTTGCCGGTGCGCGGCGCGTGGATGGCCTTGCCGTTGCCGCTCTGCGTCGGCAGGAGGCTGACGGCGCCGACGGCCATGCCGAGCGTGGCGATCCGGGTGCGACTGGGCGGCTTCGGCCGGCGGTGCGTTCCCATGCGCGGGCGACTCCTCTGCGGGGCTACGTTAGAACTTAGTACCTTAGTAGTTTGTATCGCAAGTGAGTTCGCATCGCAGGAGCCTCACACGGGTCGACTGAATACGGGACGGCGGTCAGCCGAGGACAGGCGGGGGGCAGGCGAAGAGCAGCGGCAGCAGCGGAACGGCCACGGCCGAGGCGGCCACAGACCCCCAGAAGGCAGGATGAGGTGCCTCGCGAGGGCCGAGAACCCGCTTCAGACGGATCACGACCGTGTGCCCACCGCCGGCGATCGCGCCCTTCGGCGTGCGCGCCGCCGCCATCTCGTACATCGCGGTCGCCAGTGCCTGGTCGGAGTGGCTGCGCAGCGCGCGGTCGTCCGCGATCATCTCCAGCAGCAGCGCTGTCTGCTCCCGGGCGTGGCGGGCCAGGGGAAGCCGACGGAAGACCGTGTGGAACGCCTCCACGGCGGCCAGGGCCAGATGGTGGCGGCCGGCGATGTGGGCCTGTTCATGCTCCAGTACGGCGGCGAGTTGCTCGGACGTCAGCTCGCGCACCGCCGCGTCGCTGACCACGACCCTCGGGTGGCGGCCGGGCAGGCAGTAGGCGGCGGGAACCTCGTACGGCAGGACGGTGGCGCTCAGCCGGGCCGAGTGGCGGCCCACCAGATCCACTGCCTCCCGGTGCCGTGCCCGTGCGCGACGGGCTCGTACGACGTGGAAGAGGAAACTCGAGGCCAGAACGCCCCCGACCGTGACCGGCAGGGCGACGGCCAGTCGGCCCACGGCTTCGGGGCCGGAGCCGCTCGCACCGATGTCCACTCCGCACGAGTGCAGCAGGCCCAGCAGCCCCGGGTGCAGGTGCTCGGTCGGCATCGCGAGGTTGTACACGGTGAGCGCCGCCCCGATCGAGAAGGAGACCGCCAGGGCGTGCCAGAGGCCGGCGGCCAGGGCGGGTGCCCGGTGCGGCCAGCGGGCGCGCAGGACCAGGTACGGGGCGACGAAACCCACCGCCGCCGTATAACCGGCCAGGACGGGGGCCGCGTTCACGACTTGGCCTGTCGTCCCACGGTTCGCAGGGCCTGGCGCAGGGCGGCCACCTCTTCCTCGGACATGTTCTCGACGAAGTGGACCAGCGCGGCCGGACGGTCCTTGCTCTCTCCCAAGCCGTCCTCCATGAGTGCGGCGGCGTAAGCCTCACGGCTGCGCACCGGCGAGTACAGCCAGGCGCGGCCTTGCTTGCCCCGCAGCAACCAGCCCTTGGTGTAGAGGATGTTGGTGACGGTCATCACCGTGGTGTAGGCGACGGGACGGGTTTCGTTGATGTCGTCGACGATCTCGCGCACCGTCGCCGGACGGTTCCACGTCCAGAGGCGGTCCATGATCTCCGCCTCCAGGTCCCCCAGCCGTCGCATGGCCCTGACTCCCCTTCGCCTTCGGATGCGTAAGCGAATACGCAGGGCCATAGTAGATGGCCCTGCGCGCTGCTCGCCCTCAGTCGTCGTAGGCGTAGAAGCCGCGGCCGCTCTTGCGGCCGAGGTGGCCTGCGGCGACCATGCGGCGCAGCAGGGCGGGTGGTGCGTAGAGCGGTTCCTTGAACTCCTCGTACATCGACTCGGCCACCGCTTGGGCGGTGTCGAGGCCGATGAGGTCGAGCAGGCGCAGTGGGCCCATGGGATGGGCGCAGCCGAGTTCCATGCCCTGGTCGATGTCGTCGGGCCGTGCGGCGCCGGACTCCACCATTCGTACGGCGCTGAGCAGGTAGGGCACAAGCAGGGCGTTGACCACGAAGCCGGAGCGGTCGGGTGCCTTGATGGCCTGCTTGCCGAGCTGCCCGGCGAAGTCGCGGGTGCGCTGCAGAGTCTGCGGGCTGGTGGTGAGGGCGGGGATGAGTTCGACCAGCTGCTGCACGGGCACGGGGTTGAAGAAGTGCATGCCGATGACCTGCGCGGGCCGCTCGGTGACGACGGCGAGATCGACGATGGGGATCGACGAGGTGTTGGTGGCCAGGATCGCCGCCGGGTCTTCGACCGCCTTGTCCAGGGCGCGGAGGATGTCGGTCTTGATGTCGCGGTTCTCGGCGACCGCTTCGACGACGAACTGCCGGTCGGCCAGGTCGCTGAGGTCGTGGGTGAAGGACAGCTTGGCGAGGGCTTGGTCCCGCTGCTGTTCGCTGAGCTTGCCACGCCGTACGCCCCGGTCGAGGGAGTCGATGAGACGGCGGCGGCCGGCCTCGGCGGCGTCATGGGTGGCTTCGGCGACGCGCACGTCGATGCCGCTGCGGGCGGCGACCTCGGCGATGCCGGAGCCCATGAGGCCGCAGCCGACGACGCCGAGACGGGTAACGGGATCCATCTGAAGTCCTGTCCGATGAGGTGGGTGCGATGTGGTGTCCGGGCGCGGGTCAGACGTTGCGGCGGTATTGGCCGCCGACCTCGAAGAAGGCGTCGGTGATCTGCTCGAGCGAGCAGGCGCGGGCGGCGTCCATGAGCACGGCGAAGACGTTGTCGCCGCTCACCGCGGCGTCCTTGAGGGCGGTCAGGGCGGCGTGGGCCGGGTCGCGGTGGCGGGATTGGAAGTCCCGTACACGCTTCAGCTGGGACTGCTTCTCCTCTTCCGTGGCTCGGGCCAGCTCGACCGCGCCCGGCTCGGCGGTGTCCGCGTGGGGGTTGCGGAAGGTGTTGACGCCGATGATGGGCAGCGTGCCGTCGTGCTTGCGCTGCTCGTAGAGCATCGACTCGTCCTGTATACGGCCGCGTTGGTAGCCGGTCTCCATGGCACCGAGGACGCCACCGCGTTCGTTGATCCGCTCGAACTCCTCCAGGACCGCTTCTTCGACCAGGTCGGTGAGTTCGTCGATGATGAACGACCCCTGGAGGGGATTCTCGTTCATGGCCAGGCCCCACTCCCGGTTGATGATCAGCTGGATGGCCAGGGCCCGGCGGACGGACTCCTCGGTGGGAGTGGTGACCGCTTCGTCAAAGGCGTTGGTGTGCAGGCTGTTGCAGTTGTCGTAGATGGCGATGAGCGCCTGCAGCGTCGTACGGATGTCGTTGAAGTCCATCTCCTGGGCGTGCAGGGAACGGCCCGAGGTCTGGACGTGGTACTTCAGTTTCTGGGAACGCTCGCCCGCGCCGTACTTCTCCTTCATCGCGACGGCCCAGATACGGCGGGCGACCCGGCCTAGGACGGAGTACTCGGGGTCCATGCCGTTGGAGAAGAAGAACGACAGGTTCGGCGCGAAGTCGTCGATGTGCATGCCCCGGGCGAGGTAGGCCTCGACGTAGGTGAAGCCGTTGGCCAGGGTGAAGGCCAGCTGGCTGATGGGGTTCGCGCCGGCCTCGGCGATGTGGTAGCCGGAGATGGACACCGAGTAGAAGTTGCGGACCTTGTTCGCGATGAACCACTCCTGGATGTCGGCCATCATCCGCAGGGAGAACTCGGTGGAGAACAGGCAGGTGTTCTGGCCCTGGTCCTCCTTGAGGATGTCGGCCTGCACCGTGCCACGCACGTTCGCCAGTGCGTGCGCGCGCAGCTCGGCAGCCTCTTCCGGGGAGGGGTCGCGGCCCTCGGCGGCGCGGAATCGCGCGAGTTGCTGGTCGATCGCGGTGTTGAGGAAGAACGCCAGGATGGTCGGCGCGGGTCCGTTGATCGTCATGGAGACCGAGGTGGTCGGCGCGACCAGGTCGAAGCCGTCGTAGAGCGTCTTCATGTCCTGCAAGGTCGCCACTGACACGCCGGAGGTTCCGACCTTGCCGTAGATGTCGGGGCGCTCGTCCGGGTCACGGCCGTAGAGGGTGACCGAGTCGAAGGCGGTGGACAGGCGGGTGGCCGGCTGGCCTTCGGAGAGCAGCTTGAAGCGCCGGTTGGTGCGGAACGGATCTCCCTCGCCGGCGAACATCCGCGCCGGGTCCTCGCCATCGCGTTTGAAGGGGAACACGCCGGCGGTGAAGGGGAAGCGGCCGGGCAGGTTCTCCCCGCGCCAGAACCGCACCAGTTCCCCGTGGTCGGTGAACCGGGGCAGGGCGACGCGGGGGATCTTGTTGCCCGAGAGGGACTCACGGGTCAGCTTGGTGCGGATCTCCCGCTCGCGGACCTTCACGACCTGCTCGTCACCGGAGTAGGAGGCGATGACGGCGGGCCAGTTCTCGATCTGCTCCATGACGTCGTGCGGGAGCTGCTTGAGGGCGTCCACGAGCAGCGACTGAACGTTCCCGGATTCGGAGCCGGCCTGCACGAGCTCGTCCTTGACCTGCTCCAGGCGCTGCACCCGCCGGGCCGCCTCGGCCAGCCGCTCGGTATCGGTGTGGTACGTGCGGACGGTGTCGGTGATCTCGGCGAGGTAGCGCACCCGGTCGGCGGGGACCACCTGCCGGATGCCGGAGGAGTGGCGTACGTCGACCGGGGCCAACGTGCCCTCGGACAGCGGGAGTCCCTTCTCGGCCAGAGCGGTCCTCAGATGCTGGTGGAGAGCGGTGACACCGTCGTCGTTGAAGGTCGCCGCAGAGGTGCCGAACACCGGCATGTCCTCCGGCTTCATGCCGAACGCCTCGCGGTTGCGGACCAGTTGGCGACCCACGTCGCGCAGCGCGTCCTTGGCGCCGCGCCGCTCGAACTTGTTGATCGCCACCACGTCGGCGAAGTCGAGCATGTCGATCTTCTCCAGCTGCGAGGCGGCGCCGAACTCCGGCGTCATCACGTACAGGGAGGCGTCGACGAACGGCACGATCGCCGCGTCACCCTGGCCGATGCCCGGCGTCTCCGCGATCACCAGGTCGAACCCGGCGGCCTTGACCACGTCGATCACGTCGGACAAGTGCTCGGGCAGCTCGCGGCTGCCGCGGGTGGCCAGGCTCCGGAAGAACACCCGGTTCCCGTCGAGGGAGTTCATGCGGATCCGGTCACCGAGCAGCGCACCGCCACCGCGGCGGCGGGTCGGGTCGACCGCGATCACCGCGATGCGCAGCTTGTCCTGCTGGTCCATGCGGATCCGGCGCACCAACTCGTCGGTCAGCGACGACTTCCCCGACCCGCCGGTGCCGGTGATGCCGAGCACCGGCCTGCCCCGTGCTCCGGCGGCCGCGCGGAGCTGCTCCAGGAAGTCCGCGGGCAGCTTGCCGAGTTCCGCACCGGTGATGGCGCGGGCGATCGCGAACCGGTCGCCGGCCAGGACGGCCGCCGGGTCGGCCGGTTTGCCGTCCCAGAGGTCGAAGTCGCAGTCCCGCACCACCGAGTTGACCATCCCGGCCAGGCCCATCCGCTGGCCGTCCTCCGGGGAGAAGATGGTCACTCCGCTGGTGCGCAGCCGGGCTATCTCCTCGGGCACGATCACGCCGCCTCCGCCGCCGACCACGCGGACGTGCTCCGCTCCCTGCCGGCGCAGCGACTCGACCAGGTACTCGAAGTACTCGACGTGCCCGCCCTGGTAGGAGGAGACCGCCACGCCGTGTGCGTCCTCCTCGAGCGCCGCGTCCACGACCTCCTGCACCGACCGGTTGTGTCCGAGGTGGATCACCTCGGCGCCCTGGGACTGGAAGATCCGCCGCATGATGTTGATCGACGCGTCGTGCCCGTCGAAGAGGGCCGACGCGGTGACGAGACGGACGGGGTGCACGGGGCGGTGCGGATCGCTCATGAGGGACTTCCCGACAGGGCAGGGGGGAACGCTGGCAAAAGAGATACTAGGACGTCCTAGTAAATTGCCGGAGGTGATGGCCCTGTGACTAAAAGCACAAATCAAGGAAGGTGCGCCAGGATCGCCTTGGTGAAGTTCGTGGTCAGAGTAAGGGCATCGGGTCCCGGAGCGTCTTCCCCGAACGGGGTGACCATCAGCCTGAACGACTGGCGGGTGCCGACCGCGACGTACGCGATGTGTGAGGTCTTCTCGCCGCGGCTGACGGTGCCCAACAGCACCCTGTGACCGTTGATCCTCTGCCGGGTGAGGTGCTGGTTCTTTTCATCCGCGGTCAGATCGGTCGACGCGTAAGGGGTGAAGTCCACCAGCCCGCCTCGCGCTCCCCACTGGCAGGACGTGGGATTGCCCTTGTAGTGGTTCTCCGTCCCCTCGACGAAGACGGCGAGCCTGGTGAGCCCGGCGTCCTCGTCGTCAATGGCGAGACATGGCCGTTTCGCCAACTCGGCGAAGGTGTGCACGGAGCTGGACGGGGATCCCGAGGGCACTGCCGCGCGGCTGCCGGAGGATGCGGAGGGGCTCGAGCGCGGTGCCTTTGTCGGCTTGGACTCGGAGGTCTCCTCGCCCGTGCTGCAACCGGCCATCAGCGTCGACGTCACGAGGATGGCCGTCACCATGGTCGCGGCATGTCCCGCGCGGCTTCTTGTGATCGGTTCCGCACCTGTGTGAGCCATGGTCCGGATTCTTGGCCTGGGGCGCCGGGACCGGTCCCGGCCGCGTGACCGGCACGCGGGAACAGCCGCCGGGTTGGTCGCCAGTGCACGACCGTCATTCCCAGGACTGGAACATCATGTACCGGACAGCCCCTAGGATGACTGGCCGCAGCGCTTGTAGGCGTGCAGAGTTGCGTTCACCGCGGGGAGAATGCCCATGGGCACCAAAGAGGCCGCACGTACACCGTCCGGCAACGAGGTCCTGGACGGCCGGTCGGCCGGCCCCATGATGGCGCGCCTGGCGCTGGGCGCACGGTTGCGCAGGCTGCGGGAAGAGCAGCACATCTCCCGTGAGGCCGCGGGTCACGCCATCCGCGCCTCCCGGTCCAAGATCAGCCGGCTGGAGGGTGGCCGCCACGGGTTCAAGCCGCGTGACGTGGCCGATCTGCTCACGCACTACGGAGTCACGGACGAGGCCGAGCGCGCCACTTTGCTGACTCTGGCCGAACAGGCCAACACCCCCGCCTGGTGGCAGTACTACAACGACGTGGTGCCCGTCTGGATGCAGGCCTACCTCGGGGCCGAACAGGCAGCGAGCCTCATCCGCTGCTTCGAGGTCCAACGTGTTCCCGGCTTGCTGCAGACGCCCGACTATGCGCGTGCCTCCATCCGGCTCACCCACCCGGGCGCCAGTGCCGAGGAGATCGATCGGCGAGTCATGTTGCGGATGACCCGCCAGCGGATCCTGCACCGGGAGCCGGCGGCTCAGCTCTGGGCCGTGATCGACGAGGCGGTGCTTCGTCGCCCGGTGGGCGGCATCGGCACGATGCGCGCCCAGCTCAGGCATCTCATCGAGGTCTGCCAACTCCCGCAGGTCACCGTCCAGATCATGCCGTTCCTCGCCGGAGACCACGCCGCGGAAGGCGGTCCGGTCACCATCCTGCGCCTGCCCGGCGGTCGGTTGCCCGACGTGGTCTACCTCGAGCAGCTCGCCACCGCCCTCTATCCCGACAAGCCGGCCGAGATCGAGTTCTACTGGGATGTCATGAACCGCCTGGTGGTCGAGGCCGAATCACCGGACGAGACTGCGTCGATCCTCCACCGCATCCTCCAGGAAACCTGATCCGCGACGTGGGCCGTGAGTCGGCGGGTCTCAGCGCTTGACGGCGACGCCGCCGTACTGATGCACCTCCGCGGGCAGGCCCCAGGCCTCGGTGTCGGGACGCCAGCGCGAGCAGGACGCCACGCCCGGTTCGAGCAGCTCCAGACCGTCGAAGAAGCCCGCGATCTGCTCGGGGCTGCGGAGGATGTACGGGATCGAGCCGCCCTCGTTGTACTGCTGGATGGCCGCGACGTAGGACTCACTGGTGTTGGTGCTGTCGTACTGCACGAGGTAGCTGCCGGCGGGCAGGGCATCCACCAGCTGCCGCACGATCGAGCGCGCCTCGTCGTGGTCCTCGATGTGGCCCAGGATGCCCATCAGCATGAGAGCGACGGGCTGGTCGAAGTCCAGCGTCTTCGCGGCTTCCCGCACGATGGTGCTCGGCTCGCGCAGGTCGGCGTCGACGTAGTTGGTGACGCCTTCCGGGGTGCTGGTGAGCAGCGCGCGGGCGTGTGCCAGCACCAACGGGTCGTTGTCGACGTAGACGATCCGGGATTCAGGGGCCACCCGCTGGGCGATCTGGTGGGTGTTGTCCACATTGGGCAGCCCGGTGCCGATGTCCAGGAACTGCCGGATGCCCTCCTCGGCGGCCAGATGACGAACGGCGCGGGCGAGGAAGTACCGGGCGGCACGGGCTCCGGTCTCGATACCGGGGAAGATCTCGCGGAACGCGTCACCGGCCACCCGGTCGACTTCGTAGTTCCTTCCCGCCCAACCAGTAGTTCCAGATCCGAGCCGACTGCGGCACGGAGGTATCGATCTTGGAGAGCGCCTCCTGCTCGGAGTGCTCCGCCTCATCAGTCATGGACGCTCCTGCTGTTACGTAGGGTGAGAACCACGAAACCGTCGAACACCAGTCGTGGACGCCCAGGCTATTCCCCACCGCGCGACTCATGCGTTTCGTCGGCCCCAACCTGCCTTGTTCGGCCGACCGTTGGCTTGATTCTCTCCTCCCAACGCGATGCGGAGACGGCGTGTGCGCAGCGGTTGTGGCTGCCACACGATGCCCTCGCGGTGCACTGCCCGCAGGGCCTCCGCGACACCCGAGATCAGCCGCAGCACGGTACCGACGGGCGGGCCGTGGCCTCGCACCGCGTCGGAGAGGGACGCCCCCGGCACTAGGCGGTCGCACACAACGGCATGGACCCCTCGGCGTCGCGGTCCACGACCGGAGCCGTGTCGAGCCAGTGCACCCGGCTCGCGGCGGTCACCTCGGCCCATCACGGGTCCCTTGCGCCCCGCCCGTCCGTTCGGCGTGAACGGCCATCGGCGTTCACCCGTATCCCTCGTCGTACGCCTGTCCGCCGATGCGGACAGAACCACGTGGAGAGCTGAGAGCGAGACGGAGAGGCACGTGCTACACCAGCGATCGCGAGGACGCAGCGGCCGCATCCCACCCACGGCGCGCCTGGTGCGGGGCGCCGCGCTGGCCGGCAGCCTGGCCCTTCTGCCCCTGGCCACGGCGTGCGGCGGCGGTGACGACGAAGCCGCCAGAAGCGGGCCGACGAAGACGTCCGTGACGGCCGCCGCCGCGGCCGGGGTGGTGGCCCCGGCGAAGGTCGAGGTGATCGCCGGCCTGACCGGCTGCAAGGTCAAGATCCGAGTCGAGGCGGAGGAACTGCGCGAGGGCGTGTGCCACACCAAGAAGGGCGACTACCTCATCACCACTTTCCCGCAGGAGAAATACCAGAAGACCTGGCTCGAGTCCGCCGCCGTGTACGGCGGCAAGTACCTCGTCGGCTCCCGCTGGGTCGTCTCCGGGCAGCCGAAGATGCTCGAACAGTTCCGCCCCACGCTCGGCGGAACCATCCAGCAAATGCGGGGCATTGGACCGACCGCGGCGCCGAGCGGGTCGTAGCACGGGGTGTGGCGTCAGGGGCGGCGGCCCCCTTGTGCATCAGCTCTGCCCGGCGGCGAGAAAACCCCGGGACGGTCAGGGAAGGTCGCTGTTAACGTGGCACGCATGGAGGTCATCACCCGCACCAACACCGCAGCCGCGCGAGCGACCAGCTCCCCGGCTGCCGACGCCTGACCTCACCCCTCTTCCCCGGCGGCCGGAAACGGACCGCCGGCACATCGTTGGACTCCCCGTCGCAGCCTGCCCCCGCGGTTCTTTCCGGTCGCCCGTGACCCGAAGGAACACCGCCATGAACACGGACCGGACCCTGCGTACGTTCACCGACTTCTTTCGCGAGCGCGGACACCGGCTCATCACCGGAAGCACGCTCCTGCCGCCCCCTTCCGACCCGGTGCTGTTCACGACCTCCGGCATGCACCCGCTCACGCCCTACTTGCTGGGCCGCCCCCATCCTCAGGGACGGCGCCTGGTCAACGTCCAGCGCTGCCTGCGCACCACCGACCTCGATGAGATCGGCGACTCCACTCACCTGACGGTGTTCGAGATGCTCGGCTCGTGGTCGCTGGGCGACTACGGTCATTCGCAGAGCCTTCGTTGGGGATACGAGCTGCTGCGCGACGGATTCGGCATCCCGCGGGGGCGGATGCACGCCACGGTCTTCGGCGGGGACGACCAGGTCGGCCCCGACACCGAATCGCTGTGCACCTGGCGGGAGTTGGGCCTGCCCGTGGAGCTGACCCGGGAGGAGAACTGGTGGGACAACGGACCCGTCGGCCCGTGCGGCCCCGATTCGGAGATCTTCGTGTGGACCGGCGACAGCGGCACCCCACCTCAGGGCAGCCCCACCACCGACCCGCGGTGGGTCGAGGTATGGAACCACGTGCTCATGCGCTACCACCGCCACGAGGACGGCAGTCTCGAACCCCTTGACCGGCCCAGTATCGACACCGGCATGGGCCTGGAGCGGCTCGTGACCGTCCTGCAGGACCGCACTTCCGTCTACGAGACCGACCTGTTCGAACCGTGGACGAGACTGCTCCCGCCGCTGTGGGACCTCGACGAGCCGTCGATGCGCCTCGTCTGCGACCACCTGCGCTCGAGCATCGTCGTCCTCGGCGACGGAGTACGGCCGTCCAATACCGGACGCGGCTACGTACTGCGCCGGCTGGCCCGCCGCCTGCTCACCACCCTGTGGCGCGACGACCCGTCCCGCACCCTGTCCGACCTGCCCGTGGAACTCGTCGAGCACACGCTGGACCACTTCCGCCAGACCGGCGGATCCGGCCCTGTCCGCGAGGTGCTCCTCGATGAGGAGCGGCGGTTCAGCACCCTCCTGGAACGAGGGCGTCGCGTGCTCTCCCGGCCGGAGTTCCAAGGACCGCTGAGCCAAGAGGACTACGCCTACCTCCACGACACCCACGGCCTGCCCCGGGATCTCGTCGCCGGTCTCCTCGGTCCATGACGTGTTGGTCAGCGGTAGGTGATGGACGAGGCGCTGTAGCGGCAGTTCGTGCCGTCCGGGCCGCTGCCCAGGGCGGTCGGTTCCTCGCCGCCGCTGTTGCCCCGGAAGCGCTCGCACACGGTGATGCTGCCCGCGCCGCCCGTGATCGTCACGCCCGAGATGACGGCGGTGTCCCCGTAGTTGGCGTTGACCCCGGCCAGGACCTTGCCCGGGCTGCTCGCCCGCACGTCGCTGATCACGACATGGCGCGTGTACTGGGTGTCGCAATTGCCGCACGAGCGGTAGAGCTTGCCGAAGTCGGAGACCTGGAAGTGCCTGATGGTCAGGGTGCCGGCGCCGTTGTGCTGGAAGACCTTGTCGTCGGCCTTCCGCGCACCGCCGCCGTCGACCAGGTACCTGGCGGTGCCGGACGTGCCCTTGAAGGTGGCCGCGTCCTCGCCCACGTCCTCCCACCACACGTTCCGCAATGTGCAACTGCCCAGGCAGTGCACGCCGTCGGCGGCCGGGGCGCCGAGGACGACGTTCTCCAGCACGGCACCGTCGGCGAGTTCGAACAACGGCCCCTGGTCCTCGCCCTGGCCGTCGGTGCCCAGGCCGCCGGAGCCGTGGAAGCGTTTCAGGCCGCCGTCGTAGCTGCCGGTGACCTCGATGGTCGAGGTCACCGCCCGGTCGGCGGTGGCGGTGGGCCACGCGCCGAACGTGGCGGCGCGGGAGGCCGGGGCCGAGGTCGGCGACGCGGTGGGGGGCCGCTTCTTCGCCGGCTTCTTCGTCGTCGAGGCGGAGACCGACGGCGAGGCGGACGGCAGCGCCGATGCGCGTGCGGTGGGCGACGAGTGTGAGGCGTACGTCCTTGGCGTCGCGGACGCCCCGGCGGCCGGGCCGGTCTCCGAGCCCGAGTCCGACACGAGGACTCCGGCGACGACCACGGCCCCGGCCAGCGCGGCGGCTGCCACGGCGATCAGGACACGTCGGCGGCGGTCGGCCGTTCTGCCTCGCCGGTGGCGCGGGGCTGTTCTTCTCTTGCTCACGTCGTCCTCTTTGCGGGAATCCCGGGTTTCCCGTCAGTCGCCACCGGACGCACAAAGGTTGCCTTGCGCGCGGAACAGGTTGCGCCTCGCTCCCGTTGGCCCGACGGTCGTTCGCTCGGGAGACGGGCGAACGACCGCGCGATAACAGTTTTCGGCACGTCTGCTCAGGCCCGGCCCTGTGCGTCGGTTGTCGGTGGGTCGTGATACCCAGGTGGCGACAGGGGAGGTAGCCCGATGCTGATCGAAACCAACGCGCCGCTGGCCAGCGCGGCCGTCGAGGCGATCCGTTCCGGCAATGTGCCGGCGCTGAAAGACCTGCTGACCGCCCATCCGCGCCTGGCCACGGCGCGGCTGGGCAACACGAAAATCACCCGCACCCTGCTGCACGTCGTCACCGACTGGCCCGGCCACTACCCGGGCGGCCCGCAGACGGTGACCGCCCTCGTCGCCGCGGGAGCGGACGTGAATGCCCAGTTCACCGGCCCGCACACCGAAACCCCGCTGCACTGGGCGGCCAGCTGCGACGACGTGCCGGTCCTGGACACGCTGCTCGACCTCGGCGCGGACATCGAGGCCGAGGGTGCGGTGATCGGCGGTGGCACACCGATCGCCGACGCCGTGGCCTTCGGCCAGTGGAACGCCGCCCGCCGCCTGCTCGAACGCGGCGCGCACACCACCCTGTGGCAGGCCGCGGCCCTCGGCCGAGCCGACCGCATCGCCGCAGCCTTCGCGCCCGACACCCAGCCGCTCGCCCCGGCAGAGATCACCAATGCCCTCTGGTGCGCCTGTCACGGTGGACAGCGGGAGATCGCCGCTCACCTGCTGGAACGCGGGGGTGACATCAACTGGATCGGCTACGACGAACTCACCCCACTGGATGCCGCCCACCGCTCCGGCCACCCTGCCCTGGTCGCCTGGCTGCGTGACCGGGGCGGGCGGTCCGCCGAGGACCTCGCCTGAGCCGCCCGCCGCCCGTTTCGGCGTCCGCGAGCTACTCCTGTGCGTGCCGGATGGCGTCCAGCACGATGTGGGCGATGTGGTCGTCGGTGAGGTCGTACTGGATCTCGCGGGCCTGACGGCGGGTCGTCACGATGCGGGAGTTGCGCAGGACCCGAAGGTGCTGCGAGACCAGCGGTTGGCTCACCCCGAGGGCGGCGACCAGTTCGTGGACGTACTTCCCGCCCTGGGACAGCTCGCGCACGATGCCGAGACGGACGGGCGACGCCAACGCCTTCAACAGGTCACTCGCGGACTGCAGATCGCGCAGGGGTTCGTCCGCCGAGCCCGTCGGGCTCGGCGAGGGAGGAGGAGTCATTGCCACATGCACACATTAGCATGTGGCAATGGTTTTCAGTGATCGTCCCAGTGGCCTTCGTGGGCGGCGTGACGGTGGCCGTCGTGCAGGTAGTCCACGTGGCCCTCGTGTGGCACGGCGACGTGGCCGCAGCCCTCGCCGTGCTGGTGGTCGTGCCCCTCGTGGGCGGCGTGGCCGGCGTTCACGCACTCGTCGACATGGCCGTCGTGAACGCGGTGGATGTGGCCGTCGTGGGCGTAGTCGGTGTGGTCGCCGTGCGGGAAGGCGACATGGCCGCAGTCCTGGCCGTGGGTGTGCGTGTGGTCGTCGTGTACGCGGTGTTCGGTGGCGGTCGCCATGGAGTACTCCTGCTGTTGCTCTCGGGTCGCCTGCGGCTGGTGCTTCGCGGGCCGTGCATGCCGACATTAACATATGGCAACTCGCGCATGTGTTTCTCCGGGCGGGCCATGGACCACGCCTGGGAGCCGGTGCGTACGCTGGGCGGCGTGAACTCTCCTGTCACCGCGCCTACTTGGGCCGGGCCGTCCCCACTGATCGGCGGGCACCGCGACGGCCGCGTCCGCGCGTCCGGCATTCCCGCACGGGCGGTGCTGTGAACCGGTCCGTCCTCCGCGCGGCGAACCGCCCGTGCACGCTGGTCGTGTGCCGTGGCTGCTGCTGCGGCAACCCCCGCAAATATCCCGGTGCCGACCACGCCTGGCAGGAGGAGCGACTGCGCGCCGGGGCCGCCGCGTCCGGTGGCCGTTTCGCGGTGCGTACGGCGGACTGCCTGGGCCCCTGCGACCAGGCGAACGTCATCGTCGTCCAGCCGTCCACCGCCGGACGCCGGGCCGGAGGGCGGGCGACCTGGATCGGCTTCGCCCTGGACGACGACTGCACGGACGACGTCCTGCGCTGGGCGGCCGACGGCGGACCGGGCATCGCGGAGCCTCCGGCGATGCTGGTTCTGCAGTTCATCCGCCCGCCGCGCGAGACCGGGCTCCGCGCACGCCGCTGAGGAATTCCGGCGGAAGGCGGGAGTGGAGGCGGGAGCCCACGGAGTTCGATCACGTCGTGCCGGCGGGCGGCCGCCGGACCAGGGCCGACGCCGAAGGGGCGGAGGCGGCCCGGCCGAGCAGGCAGGCGTTCGGGCGGGGGAGCGGTCCACCCGGTCGGCGTAGAAGCTCACGACGGCCCGGCCTTGCCCGACAGGCGGCCCCCGTTCGGCGTACGTCCCGCAGCGCCCAGTGCGGTCGGCCGGCGTGCCGCTCGGCGACCGCGGCGGCGAGCGTCGGATCCTCGATCACCTGGGCCGGCCTGGGCAGGCACCAGCACTTTGACGCCGGCCAGGAAGTCGACGCGAACCATACGCGGCGCGCCCATCAGGAGGACACTGGAAGTTGTCGGTACTCACTAGGGGGTGTCGGCCGATGGCTGCGTCACGGTGTCGGAGAGTACGGCTGTGGCGGTGGCGGCGGAACCCGCTCCGGCGGCGCTGCGACCTCCTCGAGGCGTGGATTGTGCTCGCCGCCTGGGTGTTCGCCCTGGTCGGCGGCGTGTTCGCGGGCCTCGCGACGGCCGCTGAGGTCGAGTCGGCGGCCGAGCGGCAGTGGGCGCAGAGCCATGAGGTGTCGGCCGTGCTCGTCGAGGACGCGGAGGACGGGGTCTCCTCACGGGCGCCGGCCGATTACCGGGTATGGGCCACGGTGCGCTGGACCGCGCCGGACGGCCGGACGCATACGGACGAAGCCAGGGTGCTGCCCAAGACTCCGGCCGGACGCACGGTGACCGTCTGGACGGACGGCAAGGGCAACATCACGGCCGAGCCCCTCAGCGAGGGGGAGACCCGGCTGCACGCGGTCTCGGGCGGCGTGCTGGCGGCGATGGGCGTGAGCGGCGTGGTGCTGTGCGCCGCCTGGGTGCTGCGCCTGAGGCTGGACCAGCGGCGTCTGGACCAATGGGCCGCGGAGTGGGAGCGGATCGACACGCGCCGGGGGTGGAAGACGGGCTGAAGCAGGTCGATTCCGCCCTCCGCCCCGGCCCTGCCTACCCTGGAGGTGTGGCTCGTTCCAACGACGAGGTCGCCGCGCTGTTCCAGGAATACGCGGACCTGATCTCGATCACTGGAGGAGACGCGTTCAAGGCACGCGTCTACGAAAAGGCTGCCCGTGCGATCGGCGGCCACCACGCCGACGTGTCCACGCTCGACGTCAAGGGCCTGCAGGAGATTCCCAACGTCGGCAAGTCGATCGCCGAGAAGATCGTCGAGTACTTCCGCGCCGGCAGCGTGTCCGCGGTCGAGGAACTGCGGGCCAGGATCCCCGCCGGTGTCCGGCGGCTGACGGCCATCCCCACGCTCGGCCCGAAGAAGGCCTGCGTGCTCTACGAGGAACTGGGCATCTCCTCGGTCGAGGAACTGGCCGACGCCATCCACGAGGAACGGCTGCGCGACCTGAAGGGCTTCGGACCGAAGACCGAGGAGAACATCCTTCACGGCATCGAACTCCTCCAGTCCTCCGGGGACCGCGTCCTGCTCGACGCCGCCTTGGACCTCGCCGACGACGTCGTCGCCGCGCTGTCCCGGGTCACCGGCTGCCGGCGGTGCACCTACGCCGGCTCGCTCCGCCGCTTCCGCGAGACGATCGGCGACATCGATGTGCTCGCCGCGGCCGGGAGCTCGGCGCCGCTGATGCGGGCCTTCAGCGAGCTGCCGTACGTCTCGGAGGTCATCGCGCACGGTGAGAAGAAGACATCGGTCCGCACCACCAAGGGCCTCTCCGTCGACCTGCGCGTCGTCCCACCGGACTCCTGGGGAGCGGCGCTGCAGTACTTCACGGGGAGCAAGGCGCACAACATCCGCACCCGCGAACTGGCCGTGCACCAGGGGCTGAAGCTCTCCGAGTACGGGCTGTTCGACGTCGAGAGCGGAGAGAAGATCGTCTCCGAGACGGAGGAGGACGTCTACGCCAGGCTCGGCCTGCCGTGGATCCCGCCGACCCTGCGCGAGGACCGCGGCGAGATCGAGGCCGGTCTCCACGGCGAGCTGCCCGACCTCGTGACGGAGGCGGACATCCGGGGCGACCTGCACACGCACACCGACCTCACCGACGGCCTCGCCCCGCTGGAGGAGATGGTCCGGGCGGCCGCGGAGCGCGGATACGCCTACTACGCGATCACCGATCACGGCCCGGACATGTACATGCAGCGCATGACCGACGAGCGGATGCTGGCCCAGCGTGAACAGGTGCGCGAGCTCGACGGCACGTACGGCGAACGCGGCGGGCGCGGTGGCATGTGGCTGCTGCACGGTGCGGAGCTGAACATCGGTCCCGACGGCGACGTGGACTGGCCGGACGAGTTCCTGGCCGGCTTCGACCTGTGCGTGGCCTCGGTGCACTCGCACTTCAGCCAGGGGCGCGAGGCGCTGACCCGCCGGATCGTGCGGGCCTGCGAGAACCCGTACGTCAA
This sequence comes from Streptomyces sp. NL15-2K, assembly GCF_030551255.1. Lineage (GTDB taxonomy): Bacteria > Actinomycetota > Actinomycetes > Streptomycetales > Streptomycetaceae > Streptomyces. The sequence goes on along the minus strand of NZ_CP130630.1, from coordinate 1,091,318 downwards.
CATCATCGGCCACCCCACCACCCGCATCCTGGGCAAGCGGCCGGGCATCGACGCCGATCTCGACGCGGTCTTCGCCGCCTGCGCGCGCACCGGCACCGCGCTGGAGATCAACGCCCACCCGGACCGCCTCGACCTGCGCGACGAGGACATCCTGCGGGCCCGGCGGCACGGGGTGAGGTTCGCCGTCGACAGCGACGCCCACGCCACTCTCCACCTGGCCAACATGCGCTACGGCGTCGGCACGGCACAGCGGGGCTGGCTCACCAAGGACGACGTGATCAACACCTGGCCCCGGACGCGTCTGCGCCGCTTCCTGGACAAGGGGCGGGCGGGGCGGCACTCCGCAGCGTGAGCGCGCCCCGGACGGGCGGCGGTCAGCGTTGGTACAGCCCCACGAGCGTGCCGCTGGCGAGCTGCTGTTTCTCGATGGCCCGGTGCACCTCGTCGGCGCCGGGAGCGTCGGGCAGGACGCACGGTTCCGCTAGGGCGTAGAGGCGGAAGAAGTAGCGGTGTGCCTCGTCCCCGGGCGGCGGATGTGGTCCGCCCCAGCCGCGTTCGCCGTAGCCGTTGACGAGTTCGGTGCCGCCGGGCGGGCTCTGGCCCGGCTCGACGCCGTCGCTGTGCGGATCGATGCCGACCACGATCCAGTGCACGAAGGTGCCCGACGGCGCGTCGGGGTCTTCGCAGAGCAGCACCAGTTCGGCCGCGTCGTCCGGGGCGCCGCTCCACGTCAGGGGCGGGGAGACGTTCTCGCCCTCGTACGCGTACTCGCGCGCGATGAAGGAGTGATCGTTGAACGCGCTGCTTTTGAGGTCCATGTCAGCCATGTGATCCGGAGTACCCCCGTCGGGGTCGGGTACGCGGCCGGAGAGACCCCTAGCAATCCATGACAATCCAGGCAAACAATCCAGGCAAACGATCCAGGTAAAAAATCCAGGCAGACCAGAAACGCTGACGTCCGTATCGCGGAAGGAGATGAGGCAGATGATCTCCCAGTCGGTGACGGTGCCGGCCGATGGCGCGGAACTGGCGGGCGACCTGGCCGTCCCGGCGTCCGCGCGCGGGGTGGTGCTGTTCGCCCACGGCAGCGGCAGTTCCCGGCTCAGTCCCCGCAACCGCGCGGTCGCCGCCCAACTCCGCACCGCCGGCCTCGGCACCCTGCTGATCGACCTGCTCACGGCACGGGAGGAGCGGCGTGACGCGTCGACGGGCGAGCACCGCTTCGACATCCCCCTCCTGGCCCGCCGCCTGGTGGCCGCGATCGACTGGCTCGGGGACCGGTCGGACACCAGGAATCTGCCCGTCGCCCTGTTCGGGGCCAGCACCGGCGCGGGCGCGGCCCTGGCCGCCGCCGCGGAGCGGCCCGATCGGGTGCTGACCGTGGTGTCGCGGGGCGGACGGCCCGATCTGGCCGGGGACGCCCTGGACGCCGTACGGGCACCGGTGCTGCTGATCGTCGGCGGCCGGGACCACGAGGTGCTGCGGCTCAACCAGGAGGCCGCGCGCAGGCTGCACGCCCCGCACACCCTGCACGTCGTGCCCGGTGCCACTCACCTGTTCGAGGAGCCCGGTGCGCTGGAGCAGGTCGCCGACGCCGCACGGCGGTGGTGCGACGACCGTCTGAAGGCCGCGGCCGAGTTATCGACCGGCGCGGGAGGGGTACGCGGGTGCGGTATCCCGAGGGCTCACTCCCGCGTGTGAAAGGAGTGGCAGCCGCGATGCAGTTCCGTGACCGTACACAGGCCGGTCGGCGACTGGCCGGACAACTGCGGAGCCGACAGGAGCAGGGCACCCTGCCGGACCCCGTCGTGCTCGCCCTGCCCCGGGGCGGGGTGGCCGTGGCTCAGGAGGTGGCCCGGGCGCTGGACGCCCCGCTCGACGTCCTCGTCGTACGGAAGATCGGCGCCCCGTTCCAGCCGGAGCTCGCAGTGGGCGCGATCGCCGTCGACGGTGAGCCCATGTTCGACGAGTACGCCCTCGACCGGCTGGGCCTCAGCGAAGCCTCGCTCGCCAGGACGGTCGAGCGGGAACGCGCGGAACTCCGCCGCCGCGAGCAGCGTTACCGGCAGGGCCGTCCCGCCCTCGACCTGCGGGGACGTACCGTGATCGTGGTCGATGACGGGCTGGCGACCGGCTCCACGGCCCTTGCCGCGGTGCGTTCGGTACGGCGCCGGGAGCCCGGGCGGATCGTGCTGGCCGTGCCGGTGTGTTCGCCGGAGGCGGCGGACCTGCTGAGCGGCGAGGCCGACGAGGTGGTCTGCCTGTACCAGCCGGCCGCGTTCATGGCCGTCGGCCTCTGGTACGAGGATTTCGATCAGCTGTCGGACGAGGACGTGCTCGCCGCGCTGCACACGACCGCGGAGGGTTGAGCCTTTCGGGTGTCGCGGCGTCGCAGTATCGCGCCCCATGAGATGACAGGGACACGGCAACCTTGGCGGCTTCGGTGGCGACCTGTGGGTGGAATCCCATCCCCCACCAAGGGAGTTCACCATGCGCACCTTATTCGCGCGCCTGGTCGCCGTCCTCGCCGCGCTGGCCGCGCTGATCGCGGGGCCCGGCCTGGCGGCGTCCCCGGCGCAGGCCGCCGATGACTGGAATCCGCCCGCCAACCTGGTCCAGCCGCTGAACCAGGTCTGGAACCACGTCGAGTCGACCTACCCGAACCTCTACGGCTTCCGGAACTACGGCTGGGACCAGATCATGGCCAACAAGGGCAGCGTCAACTACTGCGTCCGCTGGGAGTCCGACGCACCTGTCAGCGCCGCCCTGCGCGACCGGATCCACGCGGCGCTGAAGAAGCAGTTCGGCAAGTGGACGGCGGCCATGGTGGAGGGCGGCAAGGGGCACAACGCCTGGCCGTACACCAGCGTGCCGGTCAACATCGTCGGCTGGGCGGTGAAGAACCGCTCGACCCTGCAGTGGACCGACAACTCCGTCGACATCTACGCCGGAAACCTCGACGGCGGCGGTGCCCCGCAGTGCTCGCCGGACTGCGGCCGCTTCTTCCACCAGGACGGCAACTACTCGAAGTGCCCGGGCGGCGCGGCCCGCCACTACGACCAGTCGCTGTGGCTGACCAAGGGATTCCAGGGCGGCGCCGGCGGCGACTGGGGTCAGCGGGTCGGCCAGGAGTACTTCACCGGCACGCTGAACCAGGAGAACATCCACATCTACCTGCACGAAGTCGGCCACACCTTCGGCCTCGACGACTTCTACGACTGGACTCCGACGGGCCAGTGCTGCTTCTTGATGAAGGCGGGCAGCGCTGATCGGATCACGGAGTTCGACAAGTGGATGTTCCGTGACTTCTGGCGCCATCTGAAGAGCCGCTACGGTCTCTGACGAGCGGTGAGCGCGTGTCGACGGCCGCCTCCGTCGTCACGCGCTCAACTCGATGCCGTACCGACCATTGACGCGAGCCCAGGGCCCCTGTCACTGTCCTGACTACGTAGTCATCCGCTGCTTCCCGAGTGCCTGCTCTCGGTGCGGGGTGACTGCGTGGTCGACGTCGCGGACACCTGGGAGAGCACATGGCGACCACCAGAGCCGAGGGGACTCCGGGCGGTTCCGGGCGCCGTCGGCGCGGGCCCGGGATGACCGAGGTCGCGCGGGCCGCCGGCGTCTCGCAGAAGACGGTCTCGCGCGTCGTCAACGGCGAACCGCACGTCAGCCCGGAGGTGCGCGACCGCGTGCTCCGGGTGATCCGCGAACTGGACTACCGTCCGAACAACGCCGCCCGCGCCCTGCTCCTGGGCCGCTACCGGCGGATCGGCGTCGTCTCGCTGGGCACCGCGCTGTACGGTCCCTCGACGCTGCTGATCGCTCTGGAACGGGCGATGCAGCGGGCGGGATACTCCTTCGCCCTGGCCGGCACCCTGGAGGGCCAGCCCGCCTCGGTCGCCGTGGAGGCGCTGCTGGAGCAGGGCGTGGACGGGATCGTGCTGTCCGAGCCCATCGACGACGGCACGCCGCTGAGAGTCGGCGGGGATGTGCCGGTGGTCAGCCTCGGCGAGGGCGTGGAACTCACCCACGGACCGGGCGCCGTCGTCGGCGCCGACGGGGTCGCCGCCGCCCGGACGGCCACCGAGTATCTGCTCTCGCTGGGCCACCGCACCGTCTGGCACATCCCCGGCCCGCACGACTGGTGGGCCGCCCGCGACCGGACCCGCGGCTGGCGCGAGGCGCTCGCCGCAGCCGGAGCCCCCGAGCCACCGCTGCCGGCCGAGGGAGACTGGAGCCCCGCCTCCGGGTACGCGGCCGGCCGACAGCTGGCCCAACTCTCCGACGTCACCGCCGTGTTCGCCGCCAACGACGACATGGCGCTCGGCGCGCTGCGGGCGTTCGCCGAGGCGGGCCTGTCCGTCCCCGGCGACATCAGCGTCGTCGGCTACGACGACATCCCCGCCGCCGCCTATCTCTCACCGCCCCTGACCACCGTCCGACAGAACTTCACCGCCGTCGCCGAGCGGGCCGTGGACGTGCTGATCGCCATGATCGAGGGCCGCCCCGGCCCGCCCGAACAGCCCGACCTCGCGGTCGAGTTGACCGTACGGTCCTCCACCGGGCCGGTCCGCGACCCCGGCCCCACCCCCACGCTGACCCCACTGAGCTGACCGCACCCATCCCTCCGTACCGCTGAACCGTCGGCGGCACGGCCCGCGGCACCCGCCGCGGGCCCGGTCCGCCCTGCCCGCGTGCGCCGCCCGGGACGGCCGCCGCACGCGCCCCCCCCGTAGCCGCACCACGTGAGGAGTCACGTGTGTACACCCCAGCACCATCCGCATTCCCACCGCACCCGCCCCGGCGCGCCCTGCTGCGCGGCGCCCTCGGCCTCGGCGCGACCGCCGCACTGGCCGCCTGCGGAGGCGAAAGCACCACCGCCCGCACCTCGGGGGACGTGACGCTCTCCCTGTGGACCCACGACCCCGGATACGAGGCCTTCTTCCGCAAGGGCATCCCCGAGGCCGACCGGCTCACCGACTTCCGCTACCACCTGAAGGTCACCCGCGCCGCGGCCCCCGACCTCGTCACCAAGCTCCTCGCCCAGGCCGTCGCCGGTCGCGGCACACCCGACACGGTGGGCTTCGAGATCGGCAGCTTCCCGCGCATGCTGCGCGGCGACATCGCCCCGCGCCTGCTGCACGACCTCACCCCCGACATCGCCGCCGTACCCGGTCTCGAGGACGACCTGCTGCCCGCCCGCATCGCCCCCTACAGCAAGGACGACGAGGTCTACGCCCTCGACTCGGACACCCCGATGGTCGTCTACTACTACCGCGACGACCTGTTCACCCGGTGGAACCTCCCCAAGGACACCCCGACCTGGGAGGAGTTCGCCGAACTCGGCGCCCGCGTGCACAAGGACCACGGCGCCTCGCTGTGCGTCGTCTCCACCCTGGGCAGCGACCCCGGACAGCTCGTGCAGTCCTTCCAGATGCTGCTCTACCAGCGCGGCGGCGCCTTCTTCGACGCCGACCAGAACCTGGTGCTCGACTCGCCGGAGGCCGAGGAGGTGCTGCGCTTCCTGTGCGAGGGGCTGCGCACCGGCTTCGTCATCGACATCTCCGACTACTACGGGGCCGCGATGCAGGCCGCCCTCAAGGCCAACAAGGTCATCGGCCTGCCCATGGCCATCTGGTACAAGAACTACGGCCTGGTGGCCAACGTGCCCGAGCAGAAGGGGAAGTGGCGGGTGAAGGCCCTGCCCCGGTTCACCAAGGGCGGCGGGGTGACCGCCGCGGCGGGCGGCACCGGCTTCGGCGTCATCAAGGACAAGGCCAACACCCAGGCGGCCATCGACTTCCTGTTCACCACCTGGCTCACCCACGAGGGCCAGGTACGCCGCTTCACCGAGACCGGCTATCTGCCCACGCGCCGCTCCGTGTACGAGGATCCCGGCCTCAACGCCACGAAGGACGACTTCTGCGGCGGGCAGCGACTCTTCAGTCTCTACCGCTCGCTGCTGCCGGACGTGCCGCCCTTCTACCAGAGCCCCGACCAGTCGATCCTCTTCGACGTCCTCGCCGGCAACCTCCTGCGCGCCTACCGCGGCGACCTCACCCCGCGCCAGGCGCTGAAGCAGACCGCAGCCGACTACCGCGACCAGGCCGGCCGCTAGGAGGACCCCATGACCACCGCCATCGCGGGCCGGGCCCGCAAAGCCGACGAGCGCAAGGGGCCGGCCGACACCGCTCACCGCCCGCGCGGACCCTGGGCGCCGTACCTCTTCATCTCGCCCTTCTATCTCCTCTACGTCCTGTTCATGCTGGTCCCGGTCGTGGTCTCGCTGTGGCTGAGCCTGACCGAATGGGTCGGACTCGGCACCCCGCACTGGGTGGGCCTGCGCAACTACCGCCTCCTGCTCACCGACATCAGCTTCCACCGGGCCCTCGGCAACACGGCCGTCTTCGTGCTCGTCGCGGTCTGTGTCGTCGTCCCGCCGGCCCTGCTGATCGCCCAGGTCCTCAACACCCGCGGTCTGCGCGCCCGCGATCTGTGGCGCACCGCCTACTTCGTGCCGATCGTCGTCTCCCCGATCCTCGTCGCGCTCATCTTCGGCCTGCTGTTCGACCGGCAATTCGGCCTCATCAACTCGGTGCTGCGCGCCCTATTCGGCACCGGCGGCGTCGATTGGCTCGGCGATCCGAGCCTGGCCAAGGTGAGCATCGCCCTGGTCATGCTGTGGCGCTGGACGGGCTACCTCACCGTCTTCTTCCTCGCCGGACTCCAGAACGTGCCGAGGGAGTTGTACGAGGCCGCCGCGCTCGACGGTGCCGGACGTCTGCGCGTCTTCACCACCGTCACCCTTCCGGCGCTGAAGCCGGTGACGGCGTTCGTCGTCGTCACCTCCTTCATCGGCGCTGCCCAGATCTTCGAGGAGCCGTACCTGCTGACCGGCGGCGGACCGGCCGAGTCCACCCTCTCGGTGACGATGTTCATCTACCGGGCCGCCTTCCAGCGCCAGCAGTTCGGCTACGCGGCCGCCGCGGCCGTGGTGTTGTTCGTCCTCGTCTTCGGCCTCAGCCAGCTCTTCAACCGTCTCCTCGGCATCGGGAGGGCCACCTCATGACGCGCACACGTGTGCCTCTCTACGGCGTACTGGTCCTGCTGCTCCTGGCCTTCCTCGCCCCGCTGCTGTGGGCGCTGAGCGGCTCGTTCAAGCCGCGCGGCGACATCTTCGCCTACCCGCCGCAGCCGATCCCCGACCCGTTCACCCTCGACAACTACCAGCGCCTGTTCTCCGGGCAGCCGTTCTGGCGCTGGTTCCTGATGAGCACGGTGGTCGCCCTCGTCGCCACCACCGTGTCCGTCTTCGTCTGCGCGCTGGCCGGCTACGGCTTCGCCAAGTTCCGCTTCGCCGGCAAACGGCTGCTGTTCGGCGTGATGTTCAGCTCGCTGTCCATCCCGTTCGCGGTGATCCTCGTGCCGCTGTTCGTGATCCTGGTCAAGACCGGCCTGGGCAGCCCGTGGTTCGCGCTGATCGTGCCCTGGGTGGCGCCCGCGTTCGGGATCTTCATGATGCAGCAGTACATCGTGCAGTCCGTCCCGGACTCCGTGCTGGAGGCCGCCCGCATCGACGGGGCGAGCGAGTTCGGCATCTTCCGGACCATCGTGCTGCCCCTGCTGCGGCCCTCGCTCGGCGCGCTCGCCGTGTGGCAGTTCCTGCAGAGCTACAACAGCTTCCTGTGGCCGCTGGTGCTGGTCTCCGACAGCTCCCAGTACACCCTGCCGCTCGGCCTGCAGACCCTGTTCGTGTCGGAACAGCGGCAGTACGACCTCGTGCTCGCCGGAGCCGTCATCGCCGTCGTCCCCGCCGTCGCCCTGTTCGTCCTGCTGCGCAAGCAGCTCCTCGAAGGCCTGTCCACGGGTGTGGTCAAGGGCTGACGATCACTCAACCCTCGTTAGGAGAAGGATGTTCGAGCTTCCTCGCCGAGTCCTGTTCGGCGCCGCCTACTACCACGAGTACCAGCCGTACGACCGACTGAAGGACGACCTCGACCAGATGGCCGAGGCCCGCTTCACCGTGATCCGGGTCGGCGAGTCCGTGTGGTCGACCTGGGAGCCTACGAGCGGCCGCTTCGACCTCGACTGGCTGCAGCCGGTCCTGGACGGGGCGCACGAGCGGGGCATCTCCGTGATCCTCGGGACGCCGACGTACGCGGTGCCGCCGTGGCTGGCCCGGCAGTACCCGGAGATCGCGGGGGAGGGGCGCACCGGTGAGCGCATCGGCTGGGGCGCCCGGCAGGAGGTCGACATCACCCACCCGGCGTTCCGCTTCCACGCCGAGCGGATCATCCGGAAGATCGTCGCCCGGTACGCCGACCACCCGGCTGTGATCGGCTACCAGGTCGACAACGAACCCGGCCTCCATCTCCTCCACAACCACGGCGTCTTCCAGCGCTTCACCGACGAACTGCGCGACCGGTACGGGGACGTGGAGACCCTCAACCGCGAGTGGGGCCTGGTCTACTGGTCGCACCGGCTGTCCACCTGGGCCGACCTGTGGACCCCGGACGGCAACGTCCAGCCGCAGTACGACCTGGCCTGGCGGCGTTTCCAGGCGAAGCTCGTCACCGAGTTCATCGCCGGGCAGGCGGAGATCGTGCGCGAGTACGCCCGCCCCGGCCAGTTCGTCACCACCTGCATCTCCTACGACCGCCCGGGCGTCGAGGACGACAAGCTGACCGAGCGGCTCGACGTCACGGCCGGCAACCCCTACTACACGATGCAGGACGCCCTGGAACTGCCCGACCGGGGTCGATCCGGCCAGGACTGGACGACCAACGGCACCTGGGCGCTGTACCGCAGCGCCGACCGCATGTACGCCTCCCGCCAGGAGCCCTTCCTGGTGACGGAGACCAACGCGCAGGCCATCAGCTATCCCTGGAACAACCGCCCGGCCTACGACGGCCAGTGGCGCCAGGCCGCCTGGGCGCTGATCTCCCGGGGCGCCTCGATGATCGAGTACTGGCACTGGCACACCCTGCACTTCGGGGCGGAGACCTACTGGGGCGGCATCCTCCCGCACAACGGACGCCCCGGCCGTGTGTACCGCGAACTCGCCGCGCTGGGCCAGGAGTTGGAGACGGCGGGTGACCTGGTGGCCTCCCTCACCCCGGACGCGGACGTGGCCTTCCTGTACGACGGTCCCAGCAAGTGGGCGCTCCAGGCCCAGCCGCCGCTGGCCACCGCCGACGGAGGTCCGGACGGGCGGTCGTACGAGAGGATCTTCGACGCCTTCTACCGGGGCGCCTTCGACGCCGGCCTCCAGGCTCGCGTCCTCCACCCCGGCCAACTGCCGGACAGCGAACTGCCTCCCGTGCTGGTCGCGCCAGGCTTCTACGCGGCCGACGACGAGACCCTCGACCGGCTGAAGGCCTACGCCGAGGCGGGCGGCCACCTGGTGCTGGGCCCTCGCACGGCCTACGGCGACACCGAGGCCAGGGCACGCACCGACGCGCAGCCCGCTCGTCTGGCCGAGGCGGCCGGCGTGACGTACGACGAGTTCAGCAACCTCGGCGAACCGCTGACCGTGACCGGCACGGCAACCCTGCCGCTCCCGCCCGAGGCCCGTGCCCTGCACTGGGCCGACGGCCTCCAGCCGCAAGGCGCCGAGGAGTTGGCCACGTACGAACACCCGCACTTCGGCCGCTGGCCCGCCGCCACCACCCACCGGCACGGCGCCGGACGGATCACCCACGTCGGCACCGTCCCCGATCCCGCCTTCGCCCGCGCCCTGCTGGCGTGGGCCGCCCCGGCCCACGCCTGGCGCCCGACCCACCCGAGCATCACCTCGACCGCGGCCACCGCACGGGACGGCCGCCGGGTCCGCTTCCTGCACAACTGGTCGTGGCAGCCGGTGACGGTGCCCGTTCCGGCGGCCGTACGGGACGTGCTGTCGGATGCCACCTATGCCGACGAGGTTCCCCTGGGCGCCTGGGACGTCAAGGTCCTCGCGGAGGAACGGCCTTAGCCGACGAGCGTCTGGGTGCCGAGGACGGCGAGCAGCTCCAGGCGCTCGGCGTCCTCGGTGCCGGGTTCGGCCGTGTAGACCAGGAGGTGCAGGTCACTGCCCGTCACCCTGAGCAGGTCGCAGTCCAGCGTCAGCGTGCCCACGTGCGGGTGCTCGATCGTCTTGCGCGACGATTCGAGCCGGCCGACGACGCCCGCGTCCCACAGTTCGGCGAACCGCTCGTTGGTGGTGCGCAACTCGGCGATCAGGCGGCGCAGTTCCTTGTCGGCGGGATAGCGGGCGGCGGTCGCGCGCAGTTCGGCGACCATGCCGACCTCGAAGGCCCGCTGTTCTTCCGGTGTGTGCCGCACCCGGGTGGGCGCACCGTGGAAGTTGCGCCACACGCCGTTGCGTTCGAAGCCGCGCCGGCCGGACGGATCGCCCATCAGCGCCGCGTACATCGGGTTGGCCAGGAGCAGGGTCATGGCCGCGTCGGAGACACCGACGGGGGTGTCCACCAGCCTGTCGAGCAGCCGTTGGACGCTGGGCGTGATGTACCCGGGCACGGTTTCCGGACCCGGCGGGACCAGCCCGGCCAGCCGGAACAGATGGGCGCGCTCGTCCCCCGACAGTCGCAGGGCCCGGCCCAGGGCCTCGACGATCTGCCCGGACGGGTTCGTCGCCCGGCCCTGTTCGAGGCGGGTGACGTAGTCGACGGAGATCCCGGCCAGCAGGGCCAGTTCCTCACGCCGCAGCCCGGCCGCGCGCCGGTGGCCGCCGGTGGGCAGTCCGGCCGTCTCGGGGGCCACACGGTCGCGCCAGCGCCGCAGGGCCTGTCCGAGTTCCGTCGCCGTCATGCCCCCAGTGAACACCGTCCGCCGGGCACGTGCCTGGTACCCGCAGTCCCAGGAAGAGGCGTCTCCTGGCTGATCGCGCCGCGGCGCCGGAGGCTGGGTGCATGACGACAACACTGATCACCGGAGCGAACAAGGGGCTGGGCTTCGAGACCGCCCGCCGACTCGTCGCAGCAGGTCACACCGTCTACGTCGGAAGCCGGAACGCCGAACGCGGACGCCGGGCCGCCGAGCGACTCGGCGCCCGGTTCCTCCACCTCGATGTCACCGACGACGCCTCCGTCGAGGCCGCGGCGAAGAGCGTCGAGGCCGACGGTGGGCTCGACGTCCTGGTCAACAACGCCGGAATAGAGGCGAGGGGAGAGGGCAACACCGTGATCGGCGCCGCCGATGTGACCGCCGACCAGATGAGCACGGTCTTCGACACGAACGTCTTCGGCGTGGTCCGCGTCACCCACGCGTTCCTGCCACTGCTGCGGCGTTCGGCGTCGCCGGTCGTGGTCAACGTCAGCAGCGGCCTGGCCTCGCTGACCGCGGTCTCCGACCTGAACACACCGGCGTACGCCTACCCGGGCGTCGCCTATCCGGCCTCGAAGGCCACGGTCAACATGATCACCGTGCAGTACGCGAAGGCGTTCCCGGCCATGCGCATCAACGCCGTGGAGCCCGGCTTCACCGCGACGGACCTGAACGGCAACACGGGCACGCAGACCGTCGAGGAGGGCGCCGAGATCATCGTACGCATGGCCCAGCTGGGCGCCGACGGCCCCACCGGGGGCTACTTCGACGCGGACGGCCCACTGCCCTGGTAGGGCTGCGCACCGGTGGGCGACCCGGTCGATCAGCTGCCTGCACGGCCGACTGCCCGCCGAGCGGCCCGCATTGTCAGTCCGGCCCGTTACCATCCCCGACCATGACGGATGACCTGCTCGACCACTCCCGGCCCGGACCTCTCACCCGCCTCCGCACCGAGCAGTTGGACCTGCTGGAAGGGCTGCCGGACGATCCGGTCGGCATCTGCGCCGCCGTAGGGACACTGTTCATCCAGCCGTACGACGCCACCCGACTCGGCGTTCCGGAGAGCCGGATCGCGGAGAAGAACATCCGCCCGGTGAGCGAGCTGGTCGCGGCGCTGAGCGTGCTCGACGCCGCCCCGCTGCACCGGGCCCGGACGCCCGAGAAGCGGGTGGTGGGCACCTGCCGCCACTTCGCCACCCTCGCCTGCGCGGTGCTGCGCGCGCGGGGAATCCCCTCCCGGGCCCGCTGCGGCTTCGGCACCTACTTCGTGGAGGGGCGCGGCTTCGATCACTGGATCACCGAGTACTGGAACGCCGACGAGCACCGCTGGGTGCGCGTCGACACCGAGCATCTGGACAAGGACTACGTCGCACACCCCGACGACCTCGCGCCGGGCGAGTTCCTGACCGGGGGCGAGGCCTGGCTGCGGTACCGGCGCGGTCTGGTCGACCCGCACACGTTCGGGACGGCCGGCACCGATCACGCCTGGGGGCCCGCCGAGATCAGCGGCAACGCCGTTCGCGATCTGGCCGCGCTGTGCAAGCGGGAGATGCTGAACTGGGACGAGTGGGGCCGTATGACCGAGGCCTACGAGGGCAGGACGGGGCCCGAGTACGACGAACTCGTCGACACCGTGGCCGATGCCTGCGCCAAGGAAGACCCGGCGGCCCTGACGCGCCTGTACGCCCATGACCACCTGACGGTCCCTCAGGACATGGTCGGCTGAACCGGCTCCCGCGCGGGAAGCGGTCAGATCACCGCGGCGGCGCGCAGCGCCTCGATGTCGTCGTCGGTGCGGCCGAGTTCCGCGAGGATCGCATCGGTGTGTTCGCCGACCGCCGGTACGGGGTCCATACGGGCGGACAGTCCCGCCAGGTCGGCCGGCGGAAGCAGCGCCCGCACCAGGGCGCCGCCGGGCACGCCCACCTCGCGCCAGCGGTCGCGGGCGGCCAGGACCGGATGGTCGAGGAACGCGGCGATGTCGTTCACCCCCGCGCACGCGATGCCGATCCCCTCCAGGTCCTCGAGGATCTCCTCGGCGCCGGAGCGGGCGACGCGTTCGGCGACGACGGCGTTGAGCTCCTCGCGGTGGGCGACGCGGTCGGAACCGGTGGCGAAGCGCGGGTCGTCGGCCAGTTCCGGCCGGCCGAGGAAGCGGGTGCACAGGGCGACCCACTCGCGCTCGTTCTGGATGGAGAACAGCACGTCCTTGCCGTCGGCGGCGGTGTAGGCGCCGTACGGCGCGATGGTCGCGTGCTGGGTGCCCAGGCGCGGGGGCTGGGTGCCGCCGTACCGCGTGTAATAGGCCGGCTGGCCCATCCACTCCGCCAGCGCCTCGAACAGGGACACCTCCACCGGGTGCGCCGTGCCGGTGGTGGCCCGTGTGTACAGCGCCGTGAGGACACCGCTGTAGGCGTACATCCCCGCGGCGATGTCGGCGACGGAGATCCCGACCCGGGCGGTCTCCTCGGCGGTTCCGGTCAGCGACACCAGACCGGTCTGGCACTGCACCAGCAGGTCGTACGCCTTGCGGTCGGCCCACGGGCCGGAGGTGCCGTAACCGGAGATCGTGCACGGAATCAGCCGCGGGTACCGCTCGGCGAGGACGTCGACGCCGAGGCCGAGCCGGGCCGCCGCTCCCGGCGCGAGGTTCTGGACGAACACGTCGGCACCGCCCAGGAGTTGGTGCAGGATCTCGCGGCCCCGCGGGTCCTTGAGGTCCAGCGTGAGGGACTCCTTGGAGCGGTTGAGCCAGACGAAATAGCTGGAGTGGCCGTGGACGGTCGTGTCGTAACGGCGTGCGAAGTCCCCGTCGCCCGGCCGCTCCACCTTGATCACCCGGGCGCCGAGGTCGGCGAGTTGTCGGGTGGCGTAGGGAGCGGCCACGGCCTGCTCCAGGCTGACCACCGTGATCCCGGACAGGGGCAGCTGGAGCTGCGGAACGCTCATGCGGCCCATTTGTACGGCCGGATCCGAGAGGCTGTCAACGCCGGCCCGGCCCCCTCACCTGTGCTTTCCGCTGCTCAGGGCTTTGAGGGCTGCCTCGGCGAGATCGTGGTCCCGCTCGGGGGCGACGCCGTGGCCGTGCGGGTACGGATCAGTGCCGTACGGCGGTAGGCACGCTCGCGGACGTGTCGGCCGGCTCGGCCCCCTCGGACTTCGCCACGACCCGCCCGGCGGCCGACCGGCCACGGCGGTCGAGGGACGCCGCGAGGAAGGACAGCAGTAGCGCGGTGCCGGCGAGGAGTGCGCCCACCCAGTTGGGCGACGTGTAGCCGAGGCCGGCGGTGATGACGAGGCCGCCGAGCCAGGAGGCCAGCGCGTTGCCGAGGTTGAAGGCGCCGATGTTGGCGGCGGAGGCCAGCGTGGGGGCCGCCGAGGCCTGGTCGAGCACCCACTTCTGCAGCGGCGGCACGGTCGCGAAGCCCAGCGCGCCGATCAGCGTGAGGGTGATCGCGGCGAGCACCTTGTCGTGAGCGGTGGCCGTGAACAGCAGCAGGGCCAGGGACAGCGCGGCGAGGGCGGTGAAGAGCATGGGCATCAGGGCGCGGTCGGCGAACCGGCCGCCCACCAGGTTGCCCAGGAACATGCCCGCGCCGAAGAGGACCAGTAGCCAGGTGACCGCCCCGGCCGAGTAACCGGCGACCTCGGTCATCATCGGCGTGATGTAGGTGATCGCGGCGAACACACCGCCGTAGCCGAGGACCGTCATCGCCATCGCCAGCCAGACCTGTACGTTGCGGAAGGCGGCGAACTCGGCGCGGACGTCCGCGGTCTCGGGGCGGCCCGCTTCGGGCACGAGCCCGGCCACACCGAGCAGGCCGACGACGCCGAGCGCGGCGACGAGGGTGAAGGTGACGCGCCAGCCCGCGGCCTGGCCGATGTAGGTGCCCAGCGGGACGCCGACGATGTTGGCGACGGTCAGCCCCATGAACATCAGCGAGATGGCCGAGGCCTTCTTCTGCGGTGCGACCAGATCGGCGGCGACCACGGAGCCGATGCCGAAGAAGGCGCCATGGGCGAGCGAGGCGACGACCCGGCCGACGAGCATCACGCCGAAGGACGGAGCGAACGCGGACACCGCGTTGCCGAGGACGAACAGGCCCATGAGGGACATGAGCATCTTCTTGCGGGAGACCTTCGTGCCCAGGACGGTCAGCAGGGGTGCGCCGAAGACGACGCCGAGGGCGTAGCCCGAGACGAGCCAGCCGGCGGTGGGGATCGACACGCCGAAGTCGTCGGCTACCTCGGGCAGAACGCCCATGATCACGAACTCGGTGGTGCCGATACCGAAAGCCCCGATGGCGAGGGCCAGGAGCGCGAGGGGCATGGTGTGCGCCTTCCATGCGGTTGTGTGCGAGGGTTGGATTGCGTGCGATGTTTACGAGCGAAGACAATAATTGCAGGCGCGGGCTATATGCAAACGCGTGTGGTTACATGGAAGGTATGAAGGCCATGACACTGCAGCAGTACGGTCAGCCCGAAGATCTGAAACTGACGGACCACCCGGACCCGAAGGTCGCCCCCGGCGAGGTTCTCGTCCGCGTGAAGGCCGCCGGTGTGAACCCGGTGGACTGGAAGCTCGGTGAGGGACTCCTCGACGCCCTCATGGAGACGCGCTTCCCGATGATCCCCGGCTGGGACGTGGCCGGAGTCGTCGAGCGGGTGGGACTGGACGTGGAGGAGTTCGCGCCCGGCGACGAGGTGTACGGCTACGTCCGCAAGGACTCCGTGCAGCTCGGCACCTACGCCGAACTGGTTTCCGCACACGTGCGCCTGCTGGCGCGCAAGCCGGCCTCGCTCACCTGGGAGCAGGCCGCCGGAGTGCCGCTGGCCGGCCTGACCGCCTACCAGTCCGCCAAGCGTGTCGGTGTCGGCGCCGGCGAGACCGTCCTGGTCCACGCTGCGGCCGGCGGGGTCGGCATGTTCGGCGTCCAGATCGCCGCCGCGCTCGGCGCCCGCGTCATCGGAACCGCGAGCGAACGCAACCACGACTTCGTGCGTGAGCTGGGAGGCGAGCCCGTGACGTACGGCGACGGGCTCGTCGACCGGATCCGCGCGCTGGCCCCGGACGGCGTCGACGCGGCGCTCGACTTCGTCGGCGGCGAAGCGGTGGGCGTCTCGCGGCAGGTCCTGAAGAGTCCCGAGCGGGTGGCGTCCATCGTCGACACGGACGCGTTGGAGAAGGGCGGCCACTACGTGTGGGTGCGCCCCGACCCGGCCGATCTGGCGGCGCTCGCCGAGTTGGCCGACCAGGGGCGGCTGACCGTGCACATCGACCGGGCGCTGCCGCTGTCCGAGGCCGCGGAGGCCTGGCGCATCAGCCGCGACGGCCACACCCGCGGCAAGCTGGTGCTGACGGTCGGCGAGCGCTGAGGCTCACGCCTCTTCCGCGACCCCGGCCACGTCGACGTGCCCGGGGTCTCAGGCGGGGACGCGCAAGGTCTCCACGGCTCGTACGAGCGGGGCGAGCTCGGGATTGCGGGCGGCCTCGTCGAGTGCCTCCCGCAGGGCGGCCTCGTTCGTGGGACGGGCCTCTCCGAGCAGCTCGAGGCCCGCCTCGGTGACGTCGGTGTAGATGCCGCGGCGGTCCGTGGGGCACAGATAGCGGGACAGCAGCCCGCGGTCCTCGAGGCGGGTCACCAAGCGGGTGGTCGCGCTCTGACTCAGGACGACCGCGTCGGCGACCTGCTTCATCTGCAGATGGCCGCCCACTCCGTCGTGCTGGCGGCTGAGCACGTCCAGCAGGGAGTACTCGCGCACGCTCAGGTCGTGGCCCGCCTGCAGAGCGCGCTCGATGTGGGCCTCGATCTTCCCGTGCAGCAGGGACAGGGCGCACCAGCCCTGCGCGAGGGCGGTCAGCGCCGGGTCTGTGGCGGTCATGGAGCCTGCTCCTCCGTCCCGAGGTGACTGTCGTCCAGGATAAGGCATCTTTGAAACTTCCAGCGGGTGCGCGTAGAGCGCGTATGCAAGCATCTTCTTCGCAACCCTTTGAGATCGGAGAGCGATTCCATGAGTGCCCGGCGAGCGACCACGACCCTCTGGCGCCCCACCGGGCCGAAGGAGCTGGACCTGGTCCGCGAGCTGAACTGGCGCGCCTGGCCGCCGCGGCTGCCCGAGCAGCCGATCTTCTACCCGGTTCTCGACGAGGACTACGCGGTGCGGATCGCCCGGGACTGGAACGTCAAGCACGACGGCGCGGGCTTCGTCACCCGCTTCGAGGTCGACGCGGAGTTCCTGAGCCGATACCCCGTCCAGCAGGCGGGCGGGCGGACGATCCTCGAACTGTGGGTGCCGGCCGAGGAACTCGACGAGTTCAACGCCCACATCGTCGGCGAGATCCAAGTCGTACACGAGTTCCGTTGACGGTTGACGGTTGACGGCTTCGCTTGACGGCTGCTGACCGCAGCGGCCGGGCCGGGCCGACCCCGCTACGGTCGCGCCAAGTGCCGCATGGCCAGGGCCAGTTGCAGTCTGAGCCGGCCCTGAGGCGTGCGCACCGGCCAGCGGAGCAGGTGCTCGGCGTGGGTCAGGCGGTCCTGGAGCGTGGAGTGGTGGACGTTGATCTCGGCGGCGGCCGCGCGCAGGCTCGCCGTCGACGCCACCGCGTGCAGGGTGGACAGCAGCCAGGGCGCGGCCGCGGCGGCCGCTTCGAGGTCGCGGACGTCGGGCGGTGGTTCGGCGCCGGGAGCGACGAGGTCGGCCAGCAGGGCGACGCCGCCGAGCTCATCGGCGTACATCACGCGCTGGCCGGGGTCCTGCGCGGTGCCCTCCGCGGTGAAGCGCAGGGCGGTCCGGGCGGCAGCCCAGGAATCCGGCAGGTCGAGCACCGGCACGGCAGGGCCGACCCCCACGCGCCCGGTGGGCGGTTCGGCGTCGGTGTGCGCGGGGAAGATCCGGGGCCGGCCGTCGTGCGGGGCCAGGGCACGCGCAGGGGCGGCGAGGTCCAGGCCCAGCCGCCGGGCCGCGTGCAGCCGGGCCGGTTCCGGTGCCGTGGGGTCCAGAACCGTCTCGACCAGTGCGGGATCGTCGGCGGGCGCCCGGCCCCGGGTGCGGTCGAGGACGAGTCGTATGGCGCCCACGGCCCGCTCCAGGATCACCGCGTCGACCACGCTGGGCGCCGCCTCGGCCCGCTCGAGCCACAGGGCGGGCGCCCCGTCCGGCGTCAGGGGCGCTGACGGCCAGGCCGGATCGGGCGGGAGAGCGGTGTCCCGGCGCGTGCCGTCGGCCACCACGCGGACGTGCACCCGCCGCTCGGCGTCGACCAGCCGAGCGGGCACTCCGGCCAGCACGGCGGCACCGCGCACCAGGGCTTCCAGACCGGCGCGGGACTCGGCCAGTCGGTCGAAGTAGGCGATGACCTGGACGGCGGCACCGGCGTCCGGATCCAGCGCGGTCAGGCGCCCGGCCAGCTCTTTCATAGGCCCCATGGTGCGCCATGCGGCCACCGTCCGGGGACCCCTGGCACGCGACGGCCCGCTGACGTGCGGAAACGTTCCGGCAGTGGTCCCGGACCCGGACCCGAGGCAGGGCTTCCCGGACGGGCGTGAGACGCCGAGCAAGCAGCCTGCGCAGCCACTCCAGCTGGGCGGCCCGGGCTGCTGCGACAGGGCGGCCTGTGGGGCGAGGCGCCGGGCCACCTGTGCAGCTTGATGGCCCATGTACGTGCTTCTGCGTCGCCGCGTCCGGAAGCCGTCCGCAGGACCCCAGGAGACTGGCGGAACGTTCCGGCAGTCGTCCGGCCCGGACGACCCGAGGCAGCGTTCCCCGGACGGGTGTCAGCCGCCCTGCAGTCGGCAACGGCCACTTCGGCTGGGTGGCTGGTGCTGCTTGCGGCAGAGGTGCCTGTGGGGCGGAGCCGGCGGGTCATTCGTGCGGTGTGGCGGCATCCGCCCGGGCTTCTGCCCTGGCGGCGTCCGGAAGGTGTCCGTGGGGCCTCAGGTGGAGGGAGGGTGGCGGGGATGTTCCGGCAGTGGTCCCGGCGCGGGCGATCCGAGGCGGCGTTCCCGGGACGGGTGTCAGCCGCCCTGCAGTCGGCAACGGCCATTCCGGCTGGGTGGCTGGTGCTGCTTGCGGCAGAGGTGCCTGTGGGGCGGAGCCGGCGGGTCATTGGTGCGGTGTGGCGGCATCCGCCCCCGGGCTTCTGCCCTGGCGGCGTCCGGAAGGTGTCCGTGGGGCCTCAGGTGGAGGGAGGGTGGCGGGAATGTTCCTGCAGTGGTCCCGGCGCGGGCGATCCGAGGCGGCGTTCCCGGGACGGGTGTCAGCCGCCCTGCAGTCGGCAACGGCCATTCCGGCTGGGTGGCTGGTGCTGCTTGCGGCAGAGGTGCCTGTGGGGCGGAGCCGGCGGGTCATTGGTGCGGTGTGGCGGCATCCGCCCCCGGGCTTCTGCCCTGGCGGCGTCCGGAAGGTGTCCGTGGGGCCTCAGGTGGAGGGAGGGTGGCGGGATTGTTCCTGCAGTGGTCCCGGCGCGGGCGATCCGAGGCGGCGTTCCCGGGACGGGTGTCAGCCGCCCAGCAGCCTGCGCAGCCACTCCAGCTGGGCGGCCCGGGCGGCCTGTGACAGGGCGGCCTGTGGGGCGAAGCCGTCGAAGCCGTGGAAGCCGCCCGGCCACACGTGCAGTTCGGCCACTCCGCCCGCCTGCCAGATTCGTGAGGCGTAGGCGACGACCTCGTCCCGGAAGGTCTCCGCGGAGCCCACGTCGAGGAAGGCCGGCGGCAGCCCGGACAGGTCCTCGGCCCGGGCCGGTGCCGCGTACGCAGGTACGTCCGGACCGCCGCGCCGCTCGCCGAGCAGTGCCGTCCAGCCGGTCTCGTTCGCCGTACGGTCCCAGACGCCCAGGCCCGCCATCTGGTGCGAGGACGGGGTGTCGTTGCGGTCGTCCAGCATCGGGCACATCAGCAGCTGGCCGATCGGCCGCGGCCCCTTGCGGTCCCGGGCGAGCAGGGCCAGCGCCGCCGACAGGCCCCCGCCGGCGCTGGCGCCCGCGATGACGATGCGCTCCGGGTCACCGCCGATCTCCGTCGCGTGCTCCGCCGTCCACACGAGGCCGGCGTAACAGTCCTCGACCGGGGCGGGATGCGGATGCTCCGGCGCCAGCCGGTACTCCACCGACACCACGACCGCGCCCAGCTCCTTCGCCCACGCCAGGGGCCCGTCCACGCCGACGCGGTTGGTGCCGAGGATCATGCCGCCGCCGTGCACGTGGTAGACGACGGGCAGCGGTCCGGCGGCCTGCGGGGCGGCGGGACGGCAGATCAGCAGGGATATCTCGGGAGCGTCCTCGGGCCCCGGAACCGTACGTTCCTCGACCTCGAAGAACCCGCCCATGGTCAGGTCCAGCTCGGCCAGCATCTGGATCGCCGGGCCCTGGCGTACGACATCGATCTCGTCCAGAGCGAGACCGGGCGACAGTACGTCCTTGATCAGGTCCAGGGCGGCGGCGAGCTCCGGGTCGAACGGGGGTGGGACATGACTCATGGGTTTCTCCTCACGCGGGGCGCGGCGGCTCGTGGCGTCATGATTCGCGTACCGGCTGCCGTCCGGGCGCCGCCGTACGGCGGAACCTGCCCGCCGTACGGCGGGTGGCACCCGGCGGCTTCCGGACACGCCCGCGCGTGACCTGCGGATCTTTACCAGGACGTGGCCTGTTCTTCACCTGCTGTCGGCGGCAGGGATCGAAGGTCCTGACGATGCTGTCGATGCCCCCACGCACCAGGAGTACCAGTGAACGTCTCTGTCACCATATGGCTGCTGACCATAGCTGCCCTCTGCGCACTCGTCGCCGCGGACTTCCTCATCGGAAGAAAACCCCATGACGTGTCGATCAGAGAGGCGGGGACCTGGACGGTCGTCTGGGTCGTCCTCGCCTGTGTGTTCGGGGTCGGACTGTACTTCTTCGGCGGAGCGGGGCCCACCGGCGAGTTCTTCGCCGGGTACATCACCGAGAAGTCGCTCAGCGTCGACAACCTCTTCGTCTTCGTCCTGATCATGGGCAAGTTCGCGGTGCCGTCGCAGTACCAGCAGCGGGTGCTGATGGTCGGCGTCATCGTGGCCCTCGTGCTGCGCGCGGGCTTCATCGCCGCCGGAGCGGCGATCATCTCCGCCTTCTCGTGGGTGTTCTACCTCTTCGGCGCCTTTCTGATCTGGACCGCCTGGAAGCTGGTCCAGGACGCCCGCAAGGAAGGGCACGAAGAGGAGTACGAGGAGAACAAGCTGCTGAAGATGGCGGAAGAGCGCTTCGGCGTGGCCGACCGCTACCACGGCACCAAGCTGTTCATCACCGAGAACGGCAAGCGGATCATGACCCCCATGCTGGTCGTGATGCTCGCGATCGGCTCCACCGACGTCCTGTTCGCCCTGGACTCCATCCCCGCCATCTACGGGCTGACCCAGGACCCGTACATCGTGTTCACCGCCAACGCCTTCGCCCTGATGGGCCTCAGGCAGCTGTACTTCCTCATCGGCGGGCTGCTGAAGAAGCTGGTCCACCTCAGCTACGGCCTGTCGATCATCCTCGGCTTCATCGGCGTCAAACTGGTCCTGCACGCGCTGCACGAGTCCGGGGTCCACGTCCCGGAGATCAGCATCCCCTTCTCGCTCGGCTTCATCGTGCTGGTCCTGGCGGTCACCACCCTCACCAGCCTGCGGGCGGCGAAGAAGCAGGAGGAGACCGCCGATACGGAACACGTCGCATAGGGGCTGCTCACTCCGTCGCGAGGGCGGCCTCGGCGCGCATCTGCACGCAGTCGAACTCCACGCCCCGACCCGTGGCCGCCTCGCGCGTGACCGGCCGCCAGTTGCAGCCTGCGCCCGTCCGTCCCGGCAGGCGCCACTTTCGACGCAGGCCCTGGCTAGTGCCGCGGCAGGCAACGTTCGCCCCGTCGCGACGCCCGGCACGCTCCCCCACTGCCCTAAAGGCGTGGGAGGTGCCCCCACTCGCCGCACCGGGCACAGACCCAAGTACATCCAGTACGAGGGACTGCGCCCGGCACGCCGAGAGCACGCGCCGGACGCCGCTCCTTGACGGGCAAACGTTGCCTGCCGCGGCACTAGGAGCCGAGCCGCGTCCCGGTGTCACCGAGGGTGACGTCGCGCAACCGTCCCCCGGACGATCCGTTCCCGTCCCGGGCCAGGACCCAGGTGTTCTGGGCGGCGGCGGTGGTGGTGGTCACCTTGTATCGGCCGTCCCGGCTCGGCAGATCGGCGCCCGGCCCCAGGGCGTCCGGACCCGCCCGCCGCCCCGCGAGACATGTGGCGGGTGAGAGCCACTGCGGCGAGCGTGGCGACCAGGGCGCACACCCCCGGCCAGCCGAAGCCGTCGTAGGCTTGCGTTCCCAGCCAGGAGCCCAGGGTGCCGCCGAGGTAGGTGCAGGTCATGTACGCGGTGTTGAGCCGGCTGCGGACGTCGGCGCCGAGCGCGTAGATCCGCACCTGGTTGGCGACCATTGCGGACTGCATGCCGATGTCGAGCAGCAGGGTGCCGGCGACCAGGGCGACGAGCCCGGGCCCACCACCGAGACCGGCGAAGGCCAGGACCAGCGCCGACGCACCGACCGCGAGAAGGCACACGAGGCTGACCGGATCAGGCCCCCTGCGGTCCACCAGACGCCCCGCGAGGGGCGTGCACAGCATCGTCGCCCCGTTGACCAGGGCGAGCAGCCCGACCGCCCGCGTGCTCATGCCGTACGACGGGCCGGTGAGCAGGAACGCGACGCCGGTCCACACGGCGGAGAAACCGGCGAACACCGTGGCCTGGTACACGCAGGAGCGGCGCAGTTCGGGTTCGGTGCGCAGCAGTCGCAGCGGCGCGGCCAGCAGTGCCGGGTAGCGCTCGGCGGACGGCGGCGCAGTCGTCGGCAGGGTGCGGGCCAGGAGTGCGGCCACCGTCAGGGAGAGCGCCGCGGCCAGCACGTACGGCGCTCGCCAGCCCAGCCAGTCGCCGAGGGCGCCGCCGGCGGTACGGGACAGCAACATGCCGGCGAGGGAGCCGCTGAGCAGGGTGCCGCCGACCACGCCCCGGCGTTCCTCGGGCACGAGTCCGGCGGCGAGCGGTCCGGCGAACGGGGCGATCACCGTCGTGAGACCGACCAGGACGGACGCGGCGGCGAGGGGCATCAGGGACCGTGCGACGCTCGCGGCGAGCAGGCCGAGGCCGGTCAGCGTGAGCAGGGCGGCGATCAGCCGGCGCGGGGCCAGCCGGTCGCCGAGCGGCACGAGCAGGAAGATCCCGGCCGCGTACCCGAACTGGGTCGCGGTCACCACCGAGGCGGCCGTACCGGGGGAGACACCCAGGCCCGTGGCCACCAAAGGGCTGACGGCCTGCGGGAAGTAGACGTTGCCCACGGCCACGCCGCAGGCGAGGGCCAGCAGCGCGATGAGCCCGGGACCGGCGTACGGGGGCGCTGTACGCTGCCGATGGATGTGATCCGTCATGACCCGAAGCCCACCGCACGGGCGCGCGGCGGCCAAAGGATGTAGCCGGGGACTTAATGATCAGCTTCCTGCTCGACGTCGAGGACCTCGCGGACACCCGGTTCGCGATCTCGCCGTTGCGCGAGGTGATGGGCAGTCTGCGTGCCCTGCGCGCCCCGGGCCTCTACCCCCTGCACCGGCCCTGGCGCGAGTCCGTGCTCGCCGGACTGGACCCGGCCGACGCCCGGCTGCTCGCCGCTCTGGTCGGACCGACCCTGGTGCTGCCCGACTTCCTGACGCCGAGGCCCACGACCTTCGCGCCCACGATCGACGATCAGCTGGCCGTCGTACGTGCCACACCCACGGAGGTCGTACGGCGCGACCTGACGGCCGTCCACGCGCCCGGGCCGTTGCCCGACGCGCTGCGCGCGGTGACGGCGCCCGGCGACGACCTGCAGGCCGAGCTGTGCGACGTCCTGCGCCGGTACTGGGAGTCCGCCCTGCTGCCGTCCTGGCCGCGCATGCGGCTGGTGCTGGAGGCGGACATCACCCACCGGGCACGCCAGTTGGCCACGGGCGGCGCGCATCTGCTCTTCGCCGACCTGCATCCGAACCTGCGCTGGGACGGCGGAGTCCTGCGCGTCCACAAGATGATCGGCCGGCACCACGTGGACGGATCCGGCCGGGGACTGCGTCTGGTGCCGTCCCTGTTCGCGCACAAGCCGGCGCCACCCGTCAGCGCCGAGGAGCCGCCGATGCTGGCCTACCCGAGCCGGGGCACCGCCACCCTGTGGGAGCCGGTCCCGGAGCCCGACTCCTCGGCGCTCTCCGCGCTGCTCGGCGCGCCCCGGACGACGGTCCTCAGACTGCTGGCCGAACCGCTGCCCACGGTCGAGATCGCCCGGCGGCTCGGTGTCACGCCCAGCGCCGTCTCCCAGCATCTGAAGGTGCTGCACGCGACGGGCCTCGTCACGCGGGCCCGCGACGGACGCCGGGTGCTGTACCGGCGCAGCGCGCTCGGCGACCAGCTAGTGCCCCGGCAGGCAACGTTTGCCCGTTGAGGAGCGCCCGCCGCGCAGCGGCCAAAGACCGCAGCCGGTGCGTGCTCTCGGCGTGCCGGCCGGAAGGCTCCGTCGATGGACCGGACGTACTTGGGCTTTCGGCCGGTGCGGCGAGTGGGGGCACCTCCCACGCCTTTAGGGCAGTGGGGGAGCGTGCCGGGCGTCGCGACGGGGCGAACGTTGCCTGTCGGGGCACTAGCCGCCGGTGCCTGAATGCGGTGGTCAGCTACGGCGGCGCCCGCAACGGCGAGTTCCGCAAGACGCGGCCCCGCCGTTCAGCAACTGGCCGGGCAACTGGCCGGGCTCGACTGAGCGCCGGCGGGCCGGCTGCGGGAGACGATCCGCATGCCGCGCTCGTCGACGACCCGGACCTGCAACGAGCCGCACCCGCAGCGCGTCCACACCGTGCGGCCCGCCGCCGTGCTGTGCCGGGACACCACCTGGAAGGGCTCGGCGCCGTCGGGCCATCCGCAGTGCGGGCAGACGGCACCGGTCGTGCTGGTCATCGGGAACTCCTTCGTACGGAAATGGCTGGTTGCCGTCGCGACACAGCCAGGGTGCGTCGGAGTCTTCGTACACGTCCAGGTTGACTTTGTGCACCGCACCTTGAAGCGTGTCCTTCATGATTGATCTGCGCCGGCTCCACGTCCTGCGGGCGGTCGCGCACTACGGAACGGTCACCGCCGCCGCCCGCGCCCTGCACTTCACCCCGTCCGCCGCCTCCCAGCAGATCCGGCAGCTGGCCCGCGATCTGGGCGTCGACCTCCTGGAACCACAGGGGCGCGGGGTCCGGCTCACCCCGGCCGCCGAGAGCCTGCTCGCGCACGCCGACGCCATCCAGGCCCGCTGGGAAGAGGCCGAACTCGACCTGCGCGCCGACTGCGGCGAGCCCGCCGGGCCGCTGCGCATGAGCGGCTTCCCGCTGGCCGTCTCCGTGCTGCTGGCGCCCATGGCGGCCCGGCTGCGGGCCCGTCATCCGCGACTGGACCTGCGCATCCAGGAGGCGGAGGTGCCGACGAGCTTCGACCTGCTCTTCGAGGGGGCGATCGATCTGGCGATCGTCGAGGCGACGGTGTACAACCCACCCCTGAGCGACGCCCGCTTCGACCAACAGCCGCTCCTGGACGACCCGTTCGACCTCGTCGTGCCCGAGGGGCACCCGCTGGCCGGGCGCGAGGACGTCGACCTCGCTCAGGCCGCGCACGAGGACTGGGTCGCCCCGGTGCTGGACAGCCCCTGCCGTCCGCACGTGCTGTCGGCGTGCGGCGAGGCCGGGTTCACGCCGAACGTGGTCCACCACGCGATGGACTGGAACGTCGCCGCCCATCTGGTCGCCCACCGGCTCGGCGTCGCGTTGATCCCGCGGCTCGCCCAGCTCACCCCGCACCTGCCGATCGCGCGGGTGCGCTGCACGGGCAACCCGCACCGCAAGCTGCTCACCTGCACACGACGGGGCGGCCGGGCGCGCCCGGCGATCGTGGCCGCGCTGGAGGAGTTGCGGGAGCTGGCGCCCACGGCGGTGGCCTGACGCGAGACGGAGAAGGGGGCCGGAGTTCCTGGCCCGCCCGCTGCCGCACGGGCCTGGCGGCGGACCAGGAGTTCCGGCCCCCTTCTCCGGGGAACTCAGGGCACCGCTCAGGCGGCAGCCGCCTCACCGGCGTTGCTGTGCAGGTGGGTGACCACCTCGGCCAGCTGCGCGGCGACCTCGGCGTCGTCGGCCGGGTGGGTCTCGGCGAAGCGGGTGAGGGAACCCGGGATGGAGAGCTTGACGTCCTCCAGCACCTTGCCGCCGGCGATGCCCACGGCCTTGCGGGCCTCGTCCTGCGCCCATACGCCGCCGTACTGGCCGAAGGCGGTGCCGACCACCGCGACCGGCTTGCCGCCGAAGGCACTGGCGCCGTACGGGCGGGACAGCCAGTCGATGGCGTTCTTCAGGACGGCCGGGATGGTGCCGTTGTACTCGGGCGAGAAGAGCAGGAAGGCGTCGGCGCCGGAAGCGGCCTCGCGCAGCTTGGCGGCGGCGGCCGGGACACCGCCCTCGACGTCGATGTCCTCGTTGTAGAAGGGCACGTCGGCCAAGCCCTCGAAGAGCACCACGTCGGCGCCCTCAGGAGCGTGCTTGGCGGCGGCCTCGGCGAGCTGGCGGTTGGTCGAACCGGCGCGAAGGCTGCCGACGAGCGCGAGGATGCGAACTGACATGAAGAACTCCCAGAGACTGAAACACTGCCGTAACGATCCGGACCGAGGTCCGCTTAATGTCTAGCATCATAACCGGACCACGGTCCAGTTTTCTTCCCGATGCTTTACGCTGTTTTCATGTCCACCGCCCCGCCCTCCAGTCCGAAATCCTGGGAGCCGGTCCTGCAGCCGGAGTTGCTGCAGGTCGGGTCCGTCGAGGACGAGCCCTGCCTGCGCGCCGACGCCGCGCGCAACCGGGCCCGGCTCCTCGAGGCCGCCGCACAGCTGGTGGAGGAGCGCGGGGCGAACGGGGTGACGATGGAGGCGGTGGCCGCCGCCGCGAACGTGGGCAAGGGGACGGTCTTCCGTCGCTTCGGCGACCGCACAGGTCTGCTGAACGCCCTGCTGGACCACTCCGAGAAGAAGTTCCAGGCCGCCTTCCTCAGCGGACCCCCGCCGCTCGGACCCGGGGCACCCCCCGTCGAGCGGCTCCGGGCGTTCGGCTGCGCCCTCCTGCGCCGCTCTGCCGACGAACTGGAGCTGCAACTGGCGGCCGAGGCGAGCCCGGACCGCCGCTTCTCCGTACCGGCCCGCCAGGTGCAGCGCAGCCACGTCACCCTGCTGCTGCGCCAGGCGGTGCCGGACGCGGACTGCGAGCTCCTCGCCCATGCGCTCATGGGGTCCCTCAGCCCCGACCTGATCCATCACCTGACCCGGCAGTGCGGGATGCCGATGGAGCGCCTGGAGGCCGGTTGGTGCGACCTGGTCGACCGGATGACGGCTACTTCCGACTAGTGCCGCGACAGGCAACGTTCGCCCCGTCGCGACGCCCGGCACGCTCCCCCACTGCCCTAAAGGCGTGGGAGGTGCCCCCACTCGCCGCACCGGCCGGAAGCCCAAGTACGTCCAGTACGAGGGCTTCCGGCCGGCACGCCGAGAGCACGCACCGGACGCCGCTCCTTGAAGGGCGAACGTTGCCTGTCGCGGCACTAGGCCTGCTGCGAAAGTGGCGCCTGCCGCGCGACGCCACTTTCGCAACAGGCCCAGGGCCTGTCCGGCACAACTGTCGTAAACCGTCAGGAAGTTCCCCCGCTCGAAACTCCCGGCACAGGTTCTGCAAAGATGCGGTACGTCATGGTGCAGATACCGAAAACGCCCGCGCCCGCGTCGCCCGTACCGCGCTCCGTGCCCACGAGCGCCGATGTGGCCCGCCTGGCCGGAGTCTCGCGCGCGACCGTCTCCTACGTCCTCAACAACACCAGCGCCGTCCGGATCAGCGAGCCCACGCGCCGCCGCGTCCACGAGGCCGCCAAGGAACTCGGGTACGTGCCGCACGCCGCGGCCCGCAGCCTGCGCGCCGGGCACAGCCGCCTGGTCCTGATGCCCGCGCCGACCTTCCCCGTCGGCCCGCTCTACAGCCAGTTCATCAGCGAACTCCAGTGGGCGCTCGCCCGCCTCGACTACACGGTCGTGCAATACGGCACGGTCGGGCTGCACGGCGACGAGGCCGCCCGCGCCTGGGCCGAACTGCGCCCGGTGGCCGTGCTGGTGCCGGGCTCCCACCTCGGCCCCAAGGGCGTGACGGTGCTCAAACGCTCCGGCGCCCGGGCCGTGGTCACCCTGGGCCCCGACTCGGTCGAGGGCGCCCATGCCCTGCTCATGGACCACGAGGCCGTCGGCCACAGCGCCGGCGCCCACCTGTACACCCGCGGCCGGCGCCGCATCGGCGTGGTCGTGCCCGAGGAGCCCGGCCTGGAGTCGTTCTCCGTGCCCCGCCTCAAGGGCGTACGGCAAGCCCTGCACGGCACGGACGCCACCGTCACGGACCTGCCCCTCGCCTACGAGGAGACCGCCGCCGCGCGGCTCGCCGCCCGCTGGGGCGATCTCGGCCTCGACGCCGTGTTCGCGTACAACGACGAGTACGCCATGCTGCTGATGCGTGCCCTCAAGGACGAGGGCGTCCGCATCCCGCAGGACACGGCCGTGATCGGCGCCGACGACCTGATGCTCGGCCGACTGCTGCGGCCCCGCCTCAGTACGGTCCACATCGAACTGCCCTCCGGCCGCGACCTCGCCGAACTGGTCGACGACGCGGTACGCAATCCCACCGCCGAACCCGAGACCCACAAGGTGCTCGGCGCGTCCGTGGTCCACCGCGATTCCAGCTGACGACCGGCTGATCCACGCCGACAACCGCGGATGCCTGTACGCGGTTACGGCACCTTCACCTGGCCAGTATGTTGCGTGTTCAACTAGGCGGGCATGCGTGCCAGTGCCATGAACCCCGCCGGTGACGAACGGAGAGCCGTCATGCCCTTGCTCGACCCCCAGACCTGGCAGCCCCACCCCTTGTCGGGCCCCGCACACGCCGTCACCGAGCCCGCCACCGGCGACACGCTCGGCACCGTCACCCTCGCCACCGCCGAGGACGTCGACAAGGCCGCCCAGGTCGCCCGCACCGCCCAGACCGAGTGGGCACGCGTCCCCCACTTCGTCCGCGCCGGGGTACTGCGCAAGGCGGGCGACCTGTTCGCCGCGCACGCCGACGAACTGCGCGACTGGCTCGTCCGCGAGTCCGGGTCCATCCCGGGCAAGGCCGACTTCGAACTGCACGTCGCCGCCCAGGAGTGCTACGAGGCCGCCGCCCTCGCCTCCCGCCCGGCCGGACAGGTGCTGCCCACCGAGGCGCCCCGCCTGTCCTACACGCGCCGCGTCCCGGTCGGCGTGGTGGGCGTGATATCCCCCTTCAACGCCCCGCTGATCCTGTCCATCCGTTCCGTCGCCCCGGCCCTCGCGCTCGGTAACGCGGTCGTCCTGAAGCCGGACCCGCGCACGGCGGTCTGCGGCGGACTGTCCCTCGCCGCGGTCTTCGCCGAGGCGGGTCTGCCGGAGGGCCTGCTGCACATCCTGCCGGGCGGCCCGGAGGCCGGTCAGGCCCTGGTCGCCGATCCGCGCGTGCCGGTCATCTCCTTCACCGGCTCCACTGCGGCCGGCCGGGCCGTGGGCGAGGCCGCCGGCCGCCACCTCAAGCGCGCGCACCTGGAACTGGGCGGCAACTCCGCCCTGATCGTGCTGGAGGACGCCGACCTCGACGCGGTGATCTCCACGGCGGCCTGGGGCTCGTTCTTCCACCAGGGCCAGATCTGCATGACCACCGGCCGCCACCTCGTCCACCGCTCCCTGTACGAGGAGTACGTCGACCGGCTCGCGGCGAAGGCCGACTCGCTCGCCGTCGGTGACCCGTACCGCGAGCAGGTGCACCTCGGCCCGGTCATCGACTCCGGCCAACTCGCCAAGGTGCACGGCCTGGTGGAGGCCAGCACGTCCGGCGGCGCCAAGCTGGCCGCGGGCGGCACGCACGACCGGCTCTTCTACCGGCCGACGGTCCTCGCGGGCGTCGACGACCACTCACCCGCGTACACGGAGGAGGTGTTCGGCCCGGTCGCGCCCGTACGGTCCTTCGACACCGCCGACGAGGCGGCCGCCCTGGCCGCGGACGGTCCGTACGGCCTCTCGCTCGGCATCGTCACCAGGGACACCACCCGCGGCCTCGACCTGGCCGAGCGGATCCCGACCGGCATCGTCCACATCAACGACCAGACCGTGAACGACGAGGCCGTCGCCCCCTTCGGCGGAATCGCCGCGTCCGGCACCGGCGCCCGCTTCGGCGGCGAGGCCAACCTGGAGGCCTTCACCGAGGTGCGCTGGACGACGGTGCGCGGCGATGTGGCGACGTACCCCTTCTGATACTTCTTATACGAGCTGATACGAGCTGATACGAGCTGATACGAGCTGATACGACGGTCTACGGCCGTCCGGTACGGCTGCTCACTGGCCGTTTCCCTCGGCCTGGGCCTGCTGCTCGGCCACCGACTTGCGGACCTCGTCCATGTCCAGCTTGCGTGCCTGTCCGATGACGTCCGTCAGGGCGGCCTCGGGCAGCGCGCCGGGCTGCGCGAACACGGCGACCTGGTCGCGGACGATCATCAGCGTGGGGATCGACTGGATGCCGAAGGCGGCGGCCAGCTCGGGCTGCGCCTCGGTGTCCACCTTGCCGAACACCAGGTCCGGGTTCTCCTCGGCCGCCTTCTCGTACACGGGTGCGAACTGACGGCACGGACCGCACCAGGAAGCCCAGAAGTCGATCAGGACGAACTCGTTGTCCGTGACCATCTGGTCGAAGTTCTCCTTGGTGAGCTCCACGGTGCTGCTCATGACGTGATCCCTCTTCCTGGTGTCGGGGCGAAGCCGCTGGCACAACAAGGCCGCCCTGGTTCGTATTCCGCGCACGTACCCGTGTGGCCACGGCGCACACCACCCACCAGACTGACCCCATGACGGAATCGGAATCCATCGCGTACGACGTCGTGGTGCTCGGGGCCGGGCCCGTGGGGGAGAACGTCGCCGACCGCACCCGCGCGGCCGGCCTGTCCACCGCGGTCGTGGAGAGCGAGCTGGTCGGCGGCGAGTGCTCGTACTGGGCGTGCATGCCCAGCAAGGCCCTCCTGCGCCCGGTCATCGCCCACGCCGACGCCCGCCGCCTGCCCGGTCTGAGCGGAGCGGTGCAGGGCCCCCTCGACGCGGCCGCGGTCCTCGCACGACGGAACGACTACACCTCCCACTGGAAGGACGACGGCCAGGTCCAATGGCTCGACGGCATCGGCGCCGACCTCTACCGCGGCCACGGCCGGCTCGCCGGCCCGCGCACCGTGGCGGTGACCGGGCCGGACGGCGAACGGCACGTCCTGACCGCGCGGCACGCCGTGGCCGTCTGCACCGGCACCCGCGCCGCCCTGCCCGACCTGCCCGGACTCGCCGACGTGCGGCCGTGGACCAGCCGCGAGGCAACCGCCGCGCAGGAGGTGCCCGGCCGTCTGGTCGTGGTCGGCGGGGGAGTGGTCGCCACCGAGATGGCCACCGCCTGGCAGGCCCTCGGCTCGCAGGTCACCATGCTGGTCCGGGGCAAGGGTCTGCTCAACCGTATGGAGCCGTTCGCCGGCGAACTGGTCGCCGAGGCGCTCACCGAAGCGGGCGCCGACGTCCGCACCGTCACCTCGGTCGAGTCGGTGACCCGCGAGGACGGCACGGTCGTCGTCGTCACCGGCACCGGCGACCGTATCGAGGCCGACGAGATCCTCTTCGCCACCGGCCGCGTCCCGCGCACCGACGACATCGGCCTGGACACGATCGGCCTGGAGCCCGGTTCCTGGCTGGAGGTCGACGACAGCCTGCGCGTCACCGGCAGCAAATGGCTGTACGCGGTCGGCGACGCCAACCACCGCGCCCTCCTCACCCACCAGGGCAAGTACCAGGCCCGCATCGCGGGCGCCGCGATCGCCGCCCGGGCCTCAGGAGTGCCGATCCTGGAGTCCGACCCCTGGGGCGCCCACGCCGCCACCGCCGACCACGCCGCCGTCCCGCAGGTCGTCTTCACCGACCCGGAGGCCGCCTCCGTCGGGCTCTCGCTGGCGGAGGCGGAGCAGGCCGGACACCGCGTCCGCGCCGTCGACTACGACCTAGCCTCGGTCGCCGGGGCCGGCCTGTACGGCGACGGCTACCGAGGGCGCGCCCGCATGGTCGTCGACCTGGAGCGCGAGATCCTGCTCGGCGTCACCTTCGTCGGCCCCGGCGTCGGCGAACTGATCCACTCGGCGACCGTCGCGGTCGCCGGCCAGGTGCCGGTCAGCAGGCTGTGGCACGCGGTGCCGTCGTATCCGACGATCAGCGAGGTCTGGTTGCGGCTGCTGGAGGCCTACCGGGACAACTAGTACTCCGAAGTGCAACTGGAGTACTAGGGCAGCTGGAAGCCGAGGGACGCGGCCGCCTCCTGGGGGGTCGGCTGCGTCCACCGCTCGGCCATCGCCTGGTTCGAGGACAGCGAGCGCGACTCCGCGCGGTCGAGGTACAGCGTGCCGTCGAGGTGGTCCGTCTCGTGCTGCACGATCCGCGCGGGCCAGCCGGTGAACACCTCGTCCACCGCACGTCCCCGTTCGTCCTCGCCGGTCAGCCGCACCTCGGCGTGCCGGGCCACCACGGCCTGCCAGCCCGGCACGCTCAGGCAGCCCTCGAAGAACGCGGCACGGGCGGTGCCGACGGGTTCGTACGCCGGATTGACCAGCACCCGGAACGGCTGCGGCACCCGCCCGCGCACCAGCCGCACCTCCTCCGGCACGGGCGCCGGATCCTCGATGACGGCGATCCGCAACGGCACCCCGACCTGCGGTGCGGCGAGGCCCACGCCCGGTGCCGCATGCATGGTCAGGCGCAGGGCGTCGATGAATCGGCCCAGCAGCGCGGGCTCGAGCTGTCCCTCGAATCGCTCGGTGCCGCAGCGCAGCACCGGGTCGCCGGCCACCACGATGGGCAACGGTCCGTCCGTGGCCAGGAGTTCCTCGACCAGCTCGGCAAGGGGCGCGCGATCACGGGGAAATGCCATCGCGCCAGGATGCCACGGCCCTTCGGGGCGCCGCCGCCCCCTCGTGTGACACAGGCCACTCAATTCGCCGGGAACTCGGCGCCGTTCGCATCCGACATCTGGAGCGTCACAGCCGAGAAACGTCCCCAGCCCCGGGAGAAGCCCGCCGATGTCCACCGCTCCCTCGACCACCACGGACGAGGCCCCCCAACCCGCCGCCGACCCGGCGCCGTCCCCCGGCAGTTGGGCCCCGCTGCGCCCGCTGGTCCTGCGCCTGCACTTCTACGCCGGAGTGCTCGTCGCGCCGTTCCTGCTGGTCGCCGCCGTCACCGGCTTCCTCTACGCAGGCGCGTTCCAGGCCGAGAAGCTCGTGTACGCCGACGAGATGACCGTCTCCGCCGTCGGCGACAGCAAGCTGCCGATCTCCGAGCAGGTCGCCGCCGCCCGCGAGGCGCATCCCGGCGGAACGATCTCGGCCGTACGTCCCTCGCCGGAGGACGACGCCACCACCAGGGTGCTGCTGGCGGGGGTCAAGGGCGTCGACCCGGACCACACGCTCGCCGTGTTCGTCGACCCGTACACCGCCAAGGTGCGCGGATCCCTCGAACAGTACGGCGCGACCGGCGCGCTGCCGCTGCGCACCTGGATAGACGAGTTCCACCGCGACCTGCACCTGGGCGACACCGGCCGCCTCTACAGCGAGTTCGCGGCCAGCTGGCTGTGGGTGATCGCGGCCGGCGGACTCGTGCTGTGGTTCTCCCGCCGCCGGGCCCAGCGCAAGGTGCGTGGCGCCGGCGGGCGCCGCCGTACCCTCGGCCTGCACGGCACCGTCGGCGTCTGGGCCGCGCTCGGCTTCTTCTTCCTCTCGGCGACCGGTCTGACCTGGTCGACCTACGCCGGGGCCAACATCGACGAACTGCGCACCTCGCTCGGCCACTCCACCCCGTCGGTCACGGCGACGGCGGGCGGCGAGCACTCGGGCCACGGCGCGTCGGCCTCGGCCGGGGACGCCGAGCACGGCGTCGGCCTGGACAAGGTCCTGGCGGCCGCCCGCGCGGAAGGACTGGGCGACCCCGTCGAGATCGTCCCGCCCGCCGACTCCTCCTCGGCGTACGTGGTGAAGCAGGTGCAGCGCAGCTGGCCCGAGAAGCAGGACTCGGTCGCGATCGACCCGACCAGCGGCGAGGTCACCGACGTCCTGCGGTTCGACGACTACCCGCTGCTCGCCAAGCTGAGCCGCTGGGGCATCGACCTGCACACCGGCGTCCTGTTCGGCCTGGTCAACCAGATCGCCCTGATGGCCCTCGCCCTCGCCCTGATCCTGCTGATCGTGTGGGGCTACCGCATGTGGTGGCAGCGCGGCCGCGGTTCCGCCTTCGGCCGGCCGGTCCCACGCGGCGCCTGGCAGCGGGTGCCCCCGCAGATCCTCCTGCCGTGTGTGGCGGTCATCGCCGTGCTCGGCTACTTCGTGCCGCTGCTGGGCATCCCGCTGGCCGCCTTCATCGCCGTGGACGTACTCCTCGGCGAGATCGCCCACCGGCGGGGCGGACGCACCCCTGCCGGTGTGAAGTAGCGCGCCGGGGCGGGGATGGACATGGCTCGGGCCCGGCTCCCGGAGAGGGAGTCGGGCCCGAACGACGCGTGGCGCGTCAGAGCTGCTCGAAGTCGCCCGCGAGCGCCGAGGCGAGGCGCAGGTGCGGCTCCGCCTCTTCCTGCCGACCCTGCCGCTCCAGGGTGCGGCCGAGCATCAGCCGGGCGTAGTGCTCCACCGGGTCGCGCTCCACGATGACCTTCAACTCGGCCTCGGCGCGCCGCAGCTGGGCCGAGTGGTAGTAGGCGCGCGCCAGCAGCAGCCGCGGTCCGGTCTGCTCCGGCACCTCCTCGACCAGCCCGCTCAGGGTGCGTGCCGCGGCGGCGTAGTCCTTCGCGTCGAAGAACATCCGCGCGCGCTCCCAGCGCTCCGTCGGCGTTCCGTGGTCGTAGTACGTCGTGTTCACCGCTGACCTCCTTCGAGGCCTTGAACCCCGAAGGATGGTTAAACATTCCACCACTTTCCTCCCGCTACTGGGAGAGGGTGGCCAGCTCCGTGTTCGCCCGCTCGGTGACCAGGCCCAGCACGCGTCCGGCGGCCGCCAGGTCCTCGGCCGGGATGTCCGCGTAGATCCGGGCGGAGATCTCACCGGTCTCGGTGCTCGCCAGTTCATACACGTCCCGCCCGGCCTCGGTGACCCGAACCCGCGTCGCTTCGGCCGCCACGAGCTCCTTGGTGAGCAGTTCCTGGACGACGCCGTGCACGTCCGCCGCGTCCACCTTGAGCGCGTCGACGACCTGCCCGACGAGTCCCTCGCGCTCGACGGGGGCGTCGGCGACGGCCGCGAGGCGCAGGGTCACCAGCTGCTGGAACGTCATGCCGTAGCGGGCCAGGACGGACTCCAGGACGGCGCGTCCGGCGTAGTGGGCCAGACCGATGACTCGGCCGTCGACGGTGGGTGCGGTGATGGTCATGACTGCTCCTCAGCTCCTCGGTATCGCTGGATACAGTACATGTAAACCATATACATGGCTACTAATATCATGGCTACTGATGACCGAGGGCTCGTTGACCTGACGCGGAAGCCCGCACGGGGCTAGGTTGAGCGGCATGAGCAATCTTGATCGCGAGGCGGTTCCCGCCCTGTGCGGCGGCCGTGGCTTCGTGGTGGCCGAACCCGTGCGCGAACTCCTCAGCCCGCGCCACGTCAAGCTCGGCGAGTCGAGCGAGGTCCGCCGGCTGCTGCCCAACCTGGGCCGCCGTATGGTCGGCGCCTGGTGCTTCGTCGATCACTACGGTCCCGACGACATCGCCGACGAGCCCGGCATGCAGGTGCCGCCGCACCCGCACATGGGGCTGCAGACGGTGAGCTGGCTGCACGAGGGAGAGGTGCTGCACCGTGACTCGACGGGCAGCCTCCAGACGATCCGCCCGCGCGAACTGGGCCTGATGACCTCCGGCCGGGCGATCAGCCACTCCGAGGAGAGCCCGAAGTCCCACGCCCGCTTCCTGCACGGCGCCCAACTGTGGGTCGCCCTCCCGGACGGCCACCGCCACACCGACCCGCGCTTCGAACACCACGCCGAGCTGCCGCAGGTCACGGCACCTGGCCTGACGGCCACGCTCATCCTCGGCGACCTCGACGGAGCGACCTCGCCCGGAACGACGTACACCCCGATCATCGGCGCCGACCTCGCCCTCACCCGCGGCGCGGACGTGCGTCTCCCGCTGGAACCCGACTTCGAGTACGCCGTGCTGTCCATGTCCGGCGAGGCCCGGGTGGACGGTGTGCCGGTGCTGCCCGGCTCGATGCTCTACCTCGGCTGCGGCCGCACCGAACTCCCGCTGCGCGCCGAGTCGGACGCGGGCCTGATGCTCCTGGGCGGTGAGCCGTTCGAGGAGGAGCTGATCATGTTCTGGAACTGGATCGGGCGGTCGCAGGAGGAGATCGCACAGGCCCGTGCGGACTGGGTGGAAGGGATTCGGTTCGGCGAGGTGAAGGGGTACGACGGGGCTCCGCTGCCCGCCCCCGAGCTGCCGCCGGTTCCGCTGAAACCGCGTGGAAGGGTCCGTTGACCTGCGGTAATGATTGTCCTCTGGTGGCAGCTCTGCCGTGGCGCCGGTGCGGGGCGACGGTGCTCGCGCTGTCGCATTGTGGAGAGTCGACAAGATCCGCTGCCATCGCTGCATGCAGCACTGCTCTTCCGGTCCGATGCGAGAAGTACCGTGCCGGAGGATCACCAGCAGATTCTTCCTAATCTTGGCATCGTCCCGGCGATTGCCCGGCGACGAACACGGCACGGCACGGCACTGGCCTGGGCACCTACCGCTGGGTGGTCGAGAGGAGGCGACTAGGGTCTCGGAGGCCCTGAAGGCCATGCAAGACGAGTTCGAGCGCCGGCACGGCTTTCCCCCGGGAGCCAATGAGGTCCGGCTGGCCGACCACGCCGACCAGGCCGCGGCTCGCACGCTTGCCCAAGTCGGCATCGTCCCTGCTGACCTGGTCACCCTCTACGACAGCATCGGCGACGTCACCTGGGCGGACGTCGGCAACGGCTACTTCGTCGACCCGGCGGGTGATGTCCTTCTGCAGTTCAAGGAGTACGGCGCTGTCGTTGTCGGCGCGGACGAGAGGGCCGGTGGCCTGGTCATCGGCTCGAGCGGCGGCGGCCTGTCCTATGTCGCCAGCCCTGGCGGAGTGATCTACCGGACGCGAACGGCGTCGCTGGACGAACCCGATCTCGACCGTGTGGCTGATGACCTGCGGCAGTTTCTCGAGCTGCTGGAGCGGTCCCTGACATGGTTCGTCGCTAACGGCGAGCCGGGATGCCTGTAGCTGGGTCCTCATCTCGGCTCGTGGGTGGGGCAGTGTCATAGTCCCTGGCGAGCAACGCCAGTCCGTATCTGATGGTCGCCCGTTGGCCGCACCTTCCTCCCTCGCGTTCGTGCAGGTTCGCGGAGGGATCCCCCTGACGTCCCCTGCTTGAAGGCACACGCCCGCGGCAAGGGGAGCCCGAGCCGCTGCAGTGTCTCGAGGCTGGGCCGCCGGGCCCACTTTGCTGTCGCGGTAAGGGAGTTGTGGCTGGCTGCGGTCATCGCGCACACGCCAATCGCAAGTCGCCACCCATCAGGTGTACGGGAGTTCGCGGGTCAGGCCGCCAGGCAGACTGCCCCCTTTGGACGGCGGACCGTCGGCCCTTGCGGACAAGGAACGACCCGAGCCGACACGCGGGCGACGAGCGGCTTGCCGTGGCGGGTCAGGACGACCTGCTCCCCGCCGTAGACGACGCGGTTGATCAGCTCCGCCGGCTCGGACCGGGCTTGCGTCAATGGACTCTTATGGGCCATGCTGCGTATCTTACAGTCTGTACAATCTGTACGTTATGTGGGGGAGCCCTTCCGCCGAGGTGATCACACGCCACCAGTCGGTCGGCTGCGCACGTGACCGACCGAAAGAGAGTTGTTTGAAGTGAGGGGGAACCTGGTCCGTCGGATCCCTGCAACGCTCCCTGGCATCCCCGCTGTTCGAAGCCGTGTGAGTGCCAGAAGTGCCAGGTGCCGGGCCCGGGCCTGGCCTCCATCCCGAAGGAACAGTCTTGTTCAGTGTGCTGCGGGTCCGGGACTACCGGTTTCTCGCGTCCGGTCAACTGCTGTCCAGCCTTGGCGACTGGTTCCTGCTCCTCGCCGTCCCGTACTACGTCCTGGAGCTGACCGGCTCCGCCATGGCGTCGGGTTTCTCGATGGCTGCGGGAACGGTCCCGGCGCTGGTACTCGGTCCGCTGGCCGGGGCGCTCGTCGACCGCTGGAACCGGCTGCGC
The DNA here is from genome assembly GCF_030551255.1 of Streptomyces sp. NL15-2K. GTDB lineage: Bacteria > Actinomycetota > Actinomycetes > Streptomycetales > Streptomycetaceae > Streptomyces. Next base: position 1,053,080 of record NZ_CP130630.1, on the reverse strand, counting down.
GTCATGATCGCCGCGGACCTGGTCCGCATGGTGGCGGTCTCGCTGATGCTGTGGGTGGACAGTCCGGACGAGGTGTGGCTGATCTATGTCGCGTTGATCCTGGAATCGTCCCTGAGCCAGCTGTTCAACCCGGCTTCCGCCGCCCTGCTCCCGCAACTGGTCGGCCGTGAGGGCGACCTCCACTCGGCGAACTCCCTGAGCGCCCTGATCGTCGGCTCCATCCGGCTCGTCGGCGGCCCGTTGGGCGGGGCCGTGTACGGCGGCCTCGGTTTCACGGCAGTCGTCGCCATCGACACGATCAGCTACGCGTGTTCGGCACTGTGCCTCTCGATGGTCCGCTACCGGCCGCGGACGACCGCGCGCCGAAGCACCGGGGCGGGGCGCGGGCAGGTACACAGGCTGGTCGCCGAGATCCGCGACGGAGCCGCACAGATACGCCACAGCCCGTGGCTGGCGGCGCTGGCGGCAGCCGGTGCTCTCTTCGCGATCGCCACGTCCGCCGTGAACGTCGGCCTCATACCGTACATGGACCGGGTCCTGCACGCCTCACCACAGATCCTCGGCCTGCTCTTCGGGGCTTTCGGTGCGGGGTTCCTGCTCGGGGTGCCGCTCAGCCGCGCACTCGCCCGGAGGCTCGCCGACCGGACTGTGCTGGTGGGCTCCCTCGCAGTGCTCGCCGTGGCCTTCGCGGCGACATTCAACACCCCTGTGATCGGGTGGAGCGCCGTACTGTTCCTCACCATCGGGGCACCCATGGTCTGTTTCACCATCACGAGCGGGACGTTCGTCGCCCGTCACACCCCTGACGCCGTGCTGGGCAGGGTCAGCGCCACCAACGGATTTCTACAGGCGGCGGCCTCCTTGTCGGGCATGCTGGCCGGCTCACTGCTGAGTGAGGCGCTGGGTGTCGTGACGATGATGAACCTGTGCTGCGTCACCGTCGCACTGGCCGCCGGAACGATGCTGTTCATGCCGCGGCGTCAGCCCCCCATCCCCGAGGATGTGCCCCTCAAGGAAGCGGCGTGACCGTGGACGGCCGGCCGTCTCGTCATCCAGCTCGACGACCGGGCGAGACCCCTTGGCAGGCAGCGGTGCGTGAATGCCATGAGGAGACGGGGCTGACACTCGACGCCGAACCCAGCCTGCCGACCGTGCACTTCCTGCCACCGCTCGGCGACTGAACCACCCACAAGATCGGCTTCATCTTCGACGGAGGCCGTCTGACGCAACGGCATCGGTGAGCGGTGGCATGCCCGGTACATACATGAATCGCACCTGATGCCATGTCAGAGGATCAAAACTATTCCCTGGCGGGGTCCTCGGCCGCGGTGATCCGGACATCCTCCGTGGCCCGGCCGAGTTCGTCCAGCCGCTCGGTCAGCTGTGCGATCTGCTCCCGCGCCGTCTCGGCCTGCGCGGCGATCTCCTGTTCTGTCACCACCCAGTACACCCGCGACTCGCAGGTGCGGGGCTCGTGCTCGTAGTCGCACCAGCGTTCCACCGTTTGGGGATCGGCACGAACCCGGTCTGCGCGGGGTTGCGCTCCACGACCTCCACCTCGATGCCCACGTTCTTCCCGTGCGTGACGACGGCGTTCTCGTGCACCGACGCGGCCACCACGACCACCGCGATCACCAGCCCCAGGACGTCAACGGCCAGGCCGCGCTTGCGGCCCGGTACTTTTTTGCCGCATCACGCCCCGTCGAATGCCCGGGCACCCCAGCCGCGGCGTGCACGCTCTGGGTGTCGAGCACCACCAGGCTGCCGGCGCAGCAGGTCGGGGATGATCTGGTCGGTGCCGTCGTCGCGCCAGGTGCAGAAGTAGTACTTCACCGCGCCGGGCGGCGGGAAGTGGCCCAGGCAACCGACTTCAGGATCCAGAAGAACTCAGTGTGTCGGCCCGCCCAGTGCTACGGCGAGGTGGGCAGGTGCGGGGAGCGGAGCACGAGCAGGGTGATCTCGCTGGGGGCGAAGACGCGGAACGGCGGGCCCCAGAAGCCGGTGCCCCGGCTGGTGTAGAGAAGAGTGCGGGTGCCGTGGCGGCTGAGGCCGGCGAGGGCGGGCTGGTCGATGCGGACCAGGTGGTGGAAGGGCCAGATCTGGCCGCCGTGGGTGTGGCCGGAGAGTTGGAGGTCGATGCCGTCGGCTGCCGCCCGGTCGACGAACTTGGGCTGGTGCGCCAGGAGCAGGACGGGTAGGTCGGGGTCGGCGCCGTTCAAGGCTCCGGCGAGGTGGGCGCGGTGGCCTGCCAGGCCGGAGGACTCGGCGGTGACGTCATCCACGCCGGCGACCACGAGGGTGTCGCCTCCGCGTTCGAGCAGCAGATGGCGGTTGCGCAGCGGCTCCCAGCCCAGCTCGTCCATCAGGTCGACCCAGCCCTGGGCCTCGCTGTAGTACTCGTGGTTGCCGGTGACGTATACACGGGCCCGGGTGGCCCGCACGGTTGCGAGTGGGGCGGCCTGGGCGCGACGGCGTTCGGCCGTGCCGTCCGCGATGTCGCCGGTGTGGCAGACCAGGTCGGCTTCCAGAGTGTTCACCGTCTCGCATACCCGCGCCGACCAGCGAGTGCGATCGAGCGGGCCGTAGTGGGTGTCGGTGATGAGGACGACGCGGATGCCGTCCAACCCGGCACCCAGCCGCGGGAGTTGCACGTCGAGGCGGCGCACGCGTGGCACGCGGCGGGCTTCGGCGTACCCCCAGGCGAGTAGTACGGCGGTGATGCCGAGGACGGCCCAAGTGACGATTCGGGCCCGGTCCTGACTGTCGCCGACGCCGGCCATGGCCAGGGCGAGCCGCAAGAAGACGCCGAGCAGGACGGACCAGGTGAACAGAACCCAGCTCGTGCCCAGCAGGGTGTCGCCGATGATCGCTGCCCGGTCCTGCTGGCGCCGGCCGTGACCGCGCACCATCGCGAGCGGCATACATATGAGGCCGAGGGCGAACAGGGCGGTGCCGACCAGCGTGACGGGCAGCGGCCAGTGCTGGCCGGTGTGCAGGAGCATCCAGCAGGGCACGGCCCACAGCAGGACGGGGGCGATCAGGGGGAGGTAGCGCATCAGGCGGTGCAGTCGGCTCTGCCGCGGAGCTTGCGCTTCGCTGTCGGCGGGTCGGGTGTTGCTGGTATCGGTCACGCTTCCACTTCCTGCCCAGGCTGCCGTCTCGCGCACTGTATCCGGTCGTCCTCGACCGGCCGCTACTGGTGAAAGTCCGAGGTTGGCCTCTGTCGGAGTTCGTGCCCTGGGATCCGGATAGTGCCCTGCCGAGAAGATGTGCCGCGATGGGTTCCTGAAGTCATCGGTACTGCAGCCGCGCCTGGCGGGGGACGGCGCCGAACCTGCCGGCGTGGAAGTCGCGGAACGCCTGCTCGATCTCGGCCTGGGTGTTCATGACCATGGGCCCGCCCATCGCGACGGCCTGTCGGATGGGTGGCCCACTGAAGGTCAGGATCTCGGTGGGGGTGTCACCGTCACCGGTCCGCAGCCCGATGACAGACAGGTCCGCGTCCGGCAGAGGATCGGACCAGGCCGTCTGCCGCGCGGTCACGGTGCGGCCGGCGATGCTCACGGCGCCGGCGAGCACGGTGAAAAACGCTCGGTCCTGGCCGGGCAGGACGTGATCGAGGCTCCGGCCGGGCTCCATGGTGATCACCGAGCCGGAGATCGGCCAATGGGTGAGTGCCGGGCCGGTCAGGCCGCCGGCGGCGCCGGAGATGAGGTCGATGTGGGCACCGTCGTGGTCGATGGTCGGCCGGCCGGTGGCGAGCAGGTCCTGGTAGCGGCTGTCGACCATCTTCTTGTCGGCCGGCAGATTGACCCACAACTGCAGTATGTGCGCGCGTTCATTGCGGAAGGCGAGTTCGCGGTGGATGATCCCCTGACCGGCGGTCATCCACTGGATGTCTCCAGCGGTCAGTGTGCCGCTGTTCCCGATGCTGTCGCCATGCTCCAACACCCCGTCCAGTACCAGCGTCACCGTCTCCAGGCCCCGATGCGGGTGCCACTCGAAGCCGGGCTCCGAGAACAAGTCGTCGACCAGCACGAGGAAAGGGTCGGTCAGTGCCGGGGCCTGCGGAGAGAACATCAGGCTTTTGTCGTCGACCTGAGCGTCCGGGCCGAGATGAATCCTCTCCTCGATCCGGGCGACGGTTCGGCGCGAAATCTGCTGCTGTGCCTGCATCATGTGCCTCCGCACAACCCGTGGCGTTGATGTGTTGTGCAAGTCAAGCAGCTCTTAGATGATGCGTCAACAGTTGGCTGATCCGTGCGATGCGACCCGACGAAGGCGAGGACGTGCCGAGGGCGGGGGTCTGCACCCGGCGGCCGCGGATGGTGGTGGGTGTGACGCGGGTGTGATGCCCGGAGTCGCCTCAGGCGCACCCGTGCTCGCCGCCCGCACGAGCTTGCTCGCAGGTTCCTGACGCCGTAACAGGTCGGATGTATGTCACCGGGTCTCCGTATGCGCGCAGGCGCTGAGCCGCACGGCACACCCGGCGTCGACCGGTGCCCGCGCGACCGTCCTGCCCTGGCTCTCCTGGACGAGTCCGACCTGGTCATGAGGGATGGAAGGGCATCCGGCACATGCCTTGGCCCAAGGTACTCTTGGGCCGCATGGGAGACGCCCGGTCAACATCATCAGGGGACTTCCGTCCGGCTGCGGGCGGCAGTTGTACGCGGCTGATAGGCCGACGCCGTGAGCGCGAGACCCTCAACGCCCTCGTGGACGCCGTTCGCGCGGGGGAGAGCCGGGCCCTCGTCGTCAGCGGTGAGCCGGGCGTCGGGAAAACGGCACTGCTTGACTGGCTGGTCGACGAGACATCGGGTGTCCGCATCGTGCGCGCCACCGGTGTCCAGGCGGAGATGGATCTGCCGTTCGCCGCGCTGCACCAACTGTTGGCGCCCATGCTGGACCGGCTGGACCGCTTGCCGGTTCCGCAACGCGACGCCCTGCGCACGTTCTTCGGTATCAGCCCGGGAAAGGCGCCGAATCGGTTCTTCGGGGGCTTGGCCGTCCTGGGCCTGCTTGCCGATGTCGCCGAGCAACAGCCGCTGATCTGCGTCATCGACGACGAGCAATGGCTCGATCGCGCCTCGGCGCAGGTGCTCGCGTTCGTCGCCCGCCGCCGACCACCACATCTCGGTCCGCTCCCTGCATGCCCTGTTCCAGCAGCGGGGCGAGACGCTCGGCGACCACATCCGGCGACGGCGCCTGGACCGCATCCGCCAGGACCTGACCGACCCCGGCCTGGCCCACCTTCCGGCCTACGCCGTGGCGGCCCGCTGGGGCATCACCGACCCGAGTTACTTCGGCAGAGTCTTCAGGGCCGCGTTCGGTGTCTCCCCGCGGGAGTTCCGCCGGTGGTCGCTTCCCGGCGCCGCCGGAGAGTGACCGCGCCCGCTGCCGTCAGGAGGCGATCAGGGATCGGCAGTGGGCCAGGAAGCCGTCCAGCGCAAGGTCGAACGCGGCGTCGGCGCGGTCGGGGCCGACGGCGGCCAGCGCCTGAGCGAGCAGCGGGGTTGCGCCGTCGGCGTCGGGTTCCCACATGGCCTCGGGCGCGGCCAGATCGAGCGCGGAACCGAGGACGAGGTTCTCCAAGGCGGTGAGGACCGCCATGACGCGGTCCTTGGGGAAGCCCGCGTCCAGCAGGAGAGCGACCGCCCGCTCGTACTGGGCCAGTGCGTGGGGTGCGCGGACGGGCGCCGTGGCGAGCAGCGGGATGGTGCGTGGGTGGGCGGCGAAGGCGGCCCGGTAGGAGCGGGCCCAGGCGGCGAGGGCGGTGTCCCAGGGGCGCAGGTCGAGGGTGGCCGGGTCGATGGCGCCCGCGACGCGTAGCCGGATCAGTTCGACGATGCCGGCCCGGCCGTCGACGTGGTGGTAGATCGAGCCGGTCTGGACGCTGAGCTTCCTGGCGATCTGCGGGACGCTGAAGTCGCCGTCGCGGTCGACGAGTTCGAGCGCGGCGGTGCCGATGCGCTCCCTGTCCAGCAGGGCCTTGCTCGGCCGCCCCATGCGTCGTTCTCCTTGGTCGTTTCCACTCGGGTCTTCCCAGGGATGGGGCCCAGGGCTACATTACCGAAACCGAAAGGCTTTAGGTTTAGCTCGCCGGGCGGTCCCCTGCCGCCGAACGGCGCCGTCCGAAAGGTGCCCAGCCGCCATGGCCTCGACCACCAGACCCGAACGCGTGACCGCCGCGGGGGCCGACTCCTCGCTCCGCTCCGGCACCCTCCGCGCCGGTGACATCACCTTCCTCGTCGTCTCCGCCGCCGCCCCGCTCACCGTCATGGCCGGCGTCGCCCCGTTCGCCATCCTGCTCGGCGGCATCGGCGCCCCGAGCGGCTATCTCATCGCCGGCGCCGTCCTCGTCCTGTTCGCGGCGGGCTTCACGACCATGAGCCGGTACGTCGGCAACGGCGGTGCCTTCTACGCGTACGTCACCCGCGGCCTCGGCCGGCCCGCGGGGGTCGGCTCGGCGGCCCTCGCGCTGCTGTCGTACAACGCGATGCAGATCGGCATGTACGGACTGCTGGCCACCACCGTCCGCGACGCGCTGCAAGCGCTTTGGGGAGTCGGCGTGCCCTGGCCGGTGGCCGCCCTCGTCGGTGTCGCGGCCGTCTGGTTCGCCGGGTACCGCAGCATCGACTTCGGGGCCCGGGTGCTGGGCGTGCTGCTGGTCGCCGAAGCCGGCATCCTCGTGGTCCTGGCCGGCGGGGTGCTGGCGGACGGCGGCGCGCAGGGCATCCACTTCGACTCCTTCACTCCCGGCAACGCCTTCACGCCCGGCACCGGCGCCCTGCTCGCCTTCGCTTTCGCGGCCTTCGTCGGCTTCGAGTCCACCGCCATCTACCGATCCGAGGCCCGCCGGCCGGAGCGGACGATCCCCCGCGCCACCTACGCCGCCGTCGGCTTCCTCGGCCTTTTCTACGCCTTCGTCGTGTGGATCGTCGTGCAGGCGTTCGGCGCGCGGGGTGTCATGGCCGCGGCCGCCGAGGACCCCGCCGCGCTGTTCTTCACCGCCACCACCCGGTACGTCGGCGGCTGGGCGGCGGACGTGATGCACGTCCTCATCGTCACCAGCGTCTTCGCCGCGCTGCTCGCCTTCCACAACGCCATCAACCGCTACACGCACGCCCTCGCCCACGAGGGGGTGCTTCCCGCGGCCCTTGGCCGGGTGCACCCGCGGCACCGCTCGCCGCACATCGCCGGAATCCTGCAGACCGCGCTCGCGGCCCTGGTGGTCCTCGGCTTCGCCGCCGCCGGCGCCGACCCCTACGAGCGGCTGCTGCTGTGGGTGAACACCCCCGGTGTGGTGGGCATCGTGCTGCTTCAGGTGCTGACCGCGGCCGCCGTCCCGGTCTTCTTCCGCCGCATCAGTCACACCGAGGGTGTCTGGCGGGCCGTGGTGGCCCCGATAGCCGGGGCCGTGCTCATGGGCGCCGCGCTGTACCTGATCATCGACAAGGTCGAGTTGCTGACCGGCGCCGGGACCGGCACCAACGCGGCGCTCCTCGCGCCCGTCCCGCTGGTCTTCGCCGTCGGCGTCGCCCTCGCGTACCGGCTGCGTCGCACCCGACCGCAGGTGTACGAGGCGTTCGCCGCCGAGCCCGACACCGACAACCGGCCTGCTGGAGACCCCGACACCCCGCAGTAGCCACTGCGCCCCGTCACCCCCGTAACGAGCCGCCGCGAAAGGCGATCCACGTGCCCTTCACCCACGCCGACACCGTGCTGGTCGGCGCCACCGTCCGCACCCTGGACCCGCGGCGTCCCCTGGCGACCGCCGTCGCTGTCAGGGACGGCCGTATCGTGGCGGTCGGCGAGGGGGCCGACGTACGCCACTGGCGCGGCCCCCGCACCCAGGTCGTCGACCTCGGCGGCGCCACCCTCACCCCCGGCCTCACCGACGGCCACACCCACGCCGTCAAGGGCCTCGAACTCGCCCAGGGCATCGACCTCTCCGGCTGTAGAACCCTGGACCAGCTGCGCGCCGCGTTGCGCGAGGCCGCCCGGCGGGCCGCCCCCGGGTCGTGGATCACCGGCTGGAACCTCGACCACAACACCTTCGAGGGCGGCCCCATCAGCCGCCACCTCATCGACGACGTCGTGGGCGACATCCCCGCCTTCCTACGGCTGTACGACGCTCACTCCGCGCTCGCCGGCTCCGCGGCCCTGCGTGCCGCCGGGGTCGACGGGCCACGCCGCTTCGACCAGGGTGCCGCCATCGTCTGCGACCCCGACGGGCGCCCCACCGGTCACCTCGTCGAACAGGCCGCCATGGAGACCGTCGCGGCCCTGATCCCGCAGCCCTCTCATGCCGAGCGCCGCAAGCACCTGCTCGCCCTACTGGCCGACATGGCCGCCACGGGCCTCACCGGTGGCCACGTCATGGACCTGGAGACGCCCGACGCGCTCGATCTGCTCACCGCCATCGAGGACGAGGGCGTCCTGCCCCTGCGGTTGCGCATCGCGCCCTGGTGCCAGCCCGGCGCCGGCCCCGACGAACTGCACCGGCTGATCGCCCTTCAGGGGCGCGCCGGACGGCACTGGCGGGTGGCGGGCGTCAAGCTGTTCCTCGACGGCACCGTGGAAGGCGGCACCGCCTGGCTCGACCATCCCGACTGCCACGGCGCCGGCACCGAGCCGTTCTGGCCCGACCCAGCCGCGTACACCCGCGCCGTGCACGCCCTCGACCGCGCGGGCGTGCCGACCGCCACCCACGCCATCGGCGACGCCGCGGTCCGCCGCGTCCTCGACACCGTCCAGGCTCTCGGCACCCCGCACGTCCGGCATCGTGCCGAGCATCTGGAGACTGTGCCCGACGACCAGATCCCGCGCTTCGCCCGGCTAGGCGTCGCCGCCTCCATGCAGCCCGCCCACGCCACGTACGCCCGGGCGGACCACAGCGACGAGTGGTCCCGCCGACTCGGTCCTGAACGCGCCGCCCGGGCCTGGCGCTGTCGCGACCTGCGCGCCGCCGGAGCCACCCTCGTCCTCGGCTCCGACTGGCCCGTCGCCCCCTACGACCCACGCGGGGTACTCGCCGCCGCCCAACTGCGCCGCCACCCCGGCGACCCCGGCACCCCGCCCGTGCGACCCGACCAGGCGCTCACCCCCCTGGCCGCCCTGGAGGGTTACACCACCCACGCCGTGCTGGCCGCGGGCGAGGAGGACATCGCCGGACGCATCGCGCCCGGCTTCCGGGCTGACCTCACCGCCTTCACCGTCGATCCCCTCACCACCGCCCCCGACGAACTTGCCGACGCCCCGATCCGGCTCACGATGAGCGGGGGTCACATCACCCACCGGTCACAGTGACACCGCTTTCCTCGCCCGGGGCACCTCGATTCGCCCGTACCGGGTGCTTGCTCATGATCGAGACCCGGTTGAAGGCGTTGATGGTGACCGCTACCCAGATCGCTGCTGAGATCTGGTCATCGGTGAGCACGTGTCGAGCGGCCTGGTAGGCGGCTTCCTGTGCGACGGCATCGGTGGGGTGGGTCGTGGTCTCGGCCAGTGCGAGGGCCGCGCGCTCCGTGGGGGAGAACGCCTCGGTGTCCCGCCACGCGGCCAGTACTCCCAGCCGCTGCGCGGTCTCGCCTTCGCGTACGGCGGCCTTGGTGTGGGTGTCGAGGCAGTAGGCGCAGCCGTTGATCTGTGACACGCGGAGGTTGATCAGCTCCACGACGGTGCGGTCGAGCCCCGCCTCGGCGGCCACCGCGCGTACCGCTTCCGATGTCTGCAGCAGGGCGTGGAAGGCCTTGGGGCTCTGTTTGTCGATGAAGATCCGCATGTCTCCCGCTCGTTGTCTGCTCGTTGTGGCCTTCGCTCTATGATCATGGCATCATAGTTGATGCAACAACTAGATTCCATGGGGGGTGGTCCCGGTGAGCAATGCCGAAGCCGAGCCGGCAGTGATGAGATGCGGGTCGCCGGCCGACGACGTACGGCCGGCCGGGGCGCCCCGGGTTGACGTGCTCGCCGCACGGGACGTGCACCTCATGACGGGCGGGTACGGCATCGCCCACTCGGAGGTCTCCACCCCGCGCACGACCGTCGTCCACGGCGTCCAGCTGTGGGTGGCGTTGCCCCAGGAGCACCGCAACGCGCAACGGGACTTCCAGCACCATGTGCCCGATCCCGTGCCGATGAAGGGGGGCCGAGGTCAGGGTCTTTCTCGGCTCGCTCGCCGGTGGGGTCTCCCCGGTGCGGACGTTCACCCCGCTGCTCGGCGTCGAGATCATCCTCGAACCGCGGATGACGGTCGCCCTCTGCGTGGACACCGACTTCGAGCACGGCGTCCTCGTGGACAGCGGGGACGTCAGCGTGGACGACACCCTGCTGCACCGGGCGGAGCTGGGCTATGTCCCGCCCGGTGCCGAGGCGTTGACGCTGATGAACGAGTCGGAGGCTCCGGCGCGGGTGATTCTGCTCGGCGGCACGCCGTTCGAGGAGGAGATCGTCATGTGGTGGAACTTCATCGGCCGCACTCACGAGGACATCGTCAAGGCCCGCGAGGACTGGCAGTCCTCCTCCGACCGCTTCGGCACGATCGAGGGATTTCCCGGGGGCCGGCTTCCCGCGCCCGCCCTGCCCAACGCCACCATCAGGCCGCGCCGCAACCCTCCGCGTCGCTGATCTCTCTCAGAAAGGCACCCCCATGAGCGGGCCTTCTGCCGCCCCGGTCGTCGAGCGGGTGGACGCACACCATCGGTACGAGATCGTGGTCGACGGCAAGCGCGCCGGCGTGACCGAGTACCGCGACCGCGGTGAGCAGCGTGTGTTCTTCCATACGGAGGTCGGCGACGCCTACGCCGGACAGGGCCTGGCCGTACAGTTGGTGCGGCAGGCGCTCACCGACACGCGTGCCTCCGGGAAGCGGATCGTGCCTGTCTGTCCGTGCGTGGCCAAGTTCCTGAAGAGGCATGACGAGTTCGCCGACATCACCGACCCCGTGACCCCTGAGGTCCTGCGGTGGCTGGAGACGCACCTGGGCTGACCTGTCGCGCACAACGGGACGACGTCCGGGATGAGGGCCATGGCGGTGACCATCAGTCCACCCGCCCCGATTCCCTGCACCGCCCGGGAGGCGATGAGCATCGTCATGCCGCCCGAGAGGCCGCAGAGGAACGAGCCCGTGATGAAGACGATCGCCGACACGGCGAAGATGTGAGTCCGATGGCGAGGTTGCGCAGGGTGGCCATGGCGCGGTGGTGTGGCCTCACAGCGGCCTCGCCGGTGTGGAGCTCAGTTCGACGTACGCCTCACGAGTGTGGACGTGTCCGCCGGTGGGGCGAGCGGCCGGTATCGGACGGACCGGTCAGCTACGGGATGTCCCTACCAGTTCCCGTACGGCGGGTGCGACTTCTTCGCCGAACTGCTGGATCGCGGTGGGATCGTCGCCGGCCAGGATGTAGCCGGAGATGCCGTGTTCGAGGGTGATCTCGGTGAGTTGTTCGGCCCACTGGGTGAGTGGTCCGCCGAGGGCTTGGGAGCCGCCGGCTGAGGAAGGGGCGCCGATGTTGAGCAGCCGGCGCACCGATGCGGGGTCACGCCCTACCGCCTCGGCGCCCGCGAGGCGGTAGTGGGTGCCGTCCATACGCACTGCTCCGCGCGTCTCGGTGTCCCACATCTCACGGATGATCGTGATGGCTTCTTCGAGGGCGTCGACGGACTCGCCGGGTGTCAGCCGTCGGCCGCCGATCGCTTCGATGGCATCCCAGAACCCGCCGGCCCCCAGCGCCAGTTCGACACGCCCGCCGCTGAGCAGGTCCAGCGTCGCCGCACCGCGGGCGATCACCACGGGCTGGCGCATCGGCAGGTTCATCACATTGGGCGCCAGCTTGATACGGCTCGTCGCCGCGGCGAGGTACGAGATCAGTGTCCAGGAGTCGAGCAACCGCGGTTGGTAGGGATGGTCCTGGAACGTGGCGATGTCGAGCCCGGCCCGCTCGGAGAGCCGGGTGAGCGCCACGACCTGATCGACCTGATCGGCACTCGGCGTGATGAAGCTCCCGAAGACCAACTCGTGCGGCTGCTTGGGCATATCTCAGCGCTCCCTCAGGCTGGCCGTTGGACTGGCTCCGAAGCTGGAGATGGATACCGGGCGTCCCAGTCGACGTGGAGGACTTGGGAGGCCGTGCGCATCTGGCCTGTGCTTGGTCGGGCTTTCCCGCACGAAGGTTCAGGACGTGTGGGGGAGGCGTTGGGCGGGGATGACGCCCAAGCGCCCCGCCTGGTAGTCCTCGAACGCCTGCTGCACCTCTTCGCGGGTGTTCATCACGAACGGGCCGTACTGGAAGACGGGTTCGCGGATCGGGCGGCCGCCCAGCACGAAGAGCTCCAGCTTGGGGGAGTGGGACTCCTGGGCGCGATCTGCCGTCAGGTGCAGTGCGTCCCCAGAGCCGAGGACGGCGAGTCGGCCCTCCTGAATGGGGCGGGCTTCGGTGCCGACCGTGCCGTGGCCTGCCAGTGCGTAGACCAGCGCGTTGTAGGAGGGGTTCCACGGCAGGTCGACCTGGGCGCCGGGCTCGATGGTGAGATGGGCGACGGTGATCGGGGTGTGGGTGACGCCGGGGCCGGTGTGTCCGGCGATGTCGCCGGCGATCACGCGGATCAGCGCGCCGCCGTCCGGGGTGGTGACCAGCCCGGTGTGCTTGCCGCGGATGTCCTGGTACCGCGGGGGGCTCATCTTCTGGGCGCGGGGCAGGTTGACCCACAGCTGCGCACCGTGGGCCACCCCACCGCTTTGGACCAGCCACTCCGGAGGCTGCTCGATGTGCAGGATTCCGGAGCCTGCGGTCATCCACTGGGTGTCGCCGTCGGTGATGAGGCCGCCGCCTCCGTTGGAGTCCCGGTGTTCCACGGCGCCGTCGATGAGGTAGGTGACGGTCTCGAAGCCGCGGTGCGGATGCCAGGGGGTACCCATGGGCTCGCCAGGGGCCTGCTCGACCTCGCCGATGTGGTCCATGTGGATGAACGGGTCGAGCTCGGTCGGCGGTACTCCGGCGAAGGCACGGCGGACCGGGAAGCCCTCGCCCTCGAAGCCCTGCTGGGCGGTCGTCAGGCTGCGGACGGGCCGGAAGGCGGTGCCGGCCGGGTCCAGCTCCGGCAGGCGCGGCAGGACCAGGACGTTGTCCACGGTGATCGCGGGCATGTTGGCTCTCCTTTTCTCTGTCTGTTGCTGTCAGAAGGCGTGCGGGCCGAAGCGGCCCCAGGCCACGAAGACGGTCAGGGCGAACAGGACCACGTTCACGACGACCGACTGAAGCTCCCCGCGCCGACTGTGCGTGATGGCGGCGCCGAACATGGTCAGTGCCAGGCCCGAGGCGGCCAGCGGAACGAGGTCCGGAGCGATGTCCACCGCCGCGGGCAGAATCAGTCCGAGTGTGGCGAGGACTTCCAAGAGGCCGATTGTCTTGATCATCGCCGGGGAGAAGTCCTCGGCCCAGCCCATGGAGGGGGATGCGATGAGTTTCTCCTTGGGCTGGGCGAGCTTGGCAGCGCCGGCCCCGAGGAAGACAAGAGCGAGCAGGGCCGCGACAGCCCACAGAGCGACGTTCACAGGTACCTCTGGTGATCGGTGGTGGTCCCGTAGAGCTGGTCCCACTCGTAATGATTGATGTGTCATCTAACTTAGAGGGGGAGTGGATGACATGTCAAGTAGTGAGGGTGGCCTGGAGAACGCCCTCCATGGGGGCGGGTCCGCCGTGTCCCTCGGCGGGCGCCCTGGGGGCGAGTGTTCTTGACCATGCGTTTCATCGCATGTGGCCCCCAAGAGGGCTCCGCTCAGCAGGCTGAGGAGAGATGGTCGGCGCAGCGTCCTGGACGCGCAGGCCATGGCGCACCTACGCCTCACCGGCGCCCGGTCGCGGGTGCTCCACGACCCGGCCGCTGCCGGCCCCGCCCCACGGCACGAAGCCGACCTCCTGGGCGAGATGAACATAGATGGCGCATCAAGTAAATGCGTCGGAGCGGCGCGAACGATGCCCCTACGACGGCTCAGGCGCCGGTTCCAAGAGGGCGGCCCGGGCGGCGGCGACGGCCCGTCCGCCCTCCGACTCCGGGAAACGCTGGAGCATCGCGCGCAGCTCCTCGGCGTCGACGTTGGCGCCGAACGGCTCCGTGCCCGGCTCCAGCCGTACCCCCGAGGCCAGCGGGCCCGCGACGACGGGGTCGAAGCCGAGGCCGTCGACGAGGCGCGAGACGGTGATGAGGTCCTCGGGGTCGTCACCGGCGATGGCGATGGCCTTGCGGCCAGGGATTCCGGCGGGCCGGGCCCCATCCTCGAGGTCGTGGTAGCCCACGTGGTTGAAGGCCTTGACCACGCGCGCGCCGGACAGGAACTCCTGCACGATCTCGCTCGACGAGGTGCGCGGGTCGGTGAGGTCCGCGCGGATGCCGTCGACCTCCCACCAGTAGTTCATCGCGTCGATGACGATCTTGCCCTCCAGCGCCGCCGCCGGAATGCTCCGGTACTTGCCGAGGGGGAGGGCCAGGACGACCACGTCCGCCTTCGCCGCCGCCTGAGCCGAGGTGACCGGGAGCGCGCCGGGGGTGAGGACTTCGACAGTGAGGGCGATCCTGCCGGGGTCGCCGGATCCGGCGATGAGCACGCGGTAGCCGGCCGCTCGGGCCAGCCGCGCGAGCACGGTGCCGACCTTCCCCGCGCCCAGGATGCCGACCGTTTCGATGCCTGTGCTGGTCATGTCTGTTCCGTTCGGGAGGGTGGGGCGGTGTCAGTCGGCGAGGATGTCGCGGACCATCGGGAGGACCTTCGTGCCGTACAGCTCGACGGCACGTAGCCGGGCGGTGATCGGCTGCGCCCCGGTGGTGTAGATGAGGTCGAACCGGCCGACGCCGAGCGCCTTGATGGCGCGGGCCATCTTGCGGGCGACCGTCTCCGGCGAGCCGATGTACAGGGAGCCGTGCTCGATCTCGTTCGCGTACTCCTCCTTGCGGACCGGCGGCCAGCCGCGCAGCGCGCCGATGCGGTCACGGATGACCTTGTAGTGCGGCCAGTGCAGTTCTCGGGCCTCCTCCTCGTCCGTGTCGGCGATGAAGCCCGGTGAGTGCATGCCGACGGGGTGGGCGGTCGTGCCGAACTTGTCGGTGGCGCGCTGGTAAAGGTCGATGTAGGGCGCGAAGCGTTCCGGGCTGCCGCCGATGATGGCGATCATGAGCGGGAAGCCGTAGTGCGCGGTGCGGATGACCGACTGGGGCGAGCCGCCGACACCGACCCAGGTGGTCAGGTGCCCGGATTCGGTCTTGGGGAAGACGTCGGCGTTGTCGAGCGCGGGTCGTTTGGTGCCGTTCCAGGTGACCGGCTTCTCCTCCAGCAGTTTGGCGAAGAGCTCGATCTTCTCCTCGAACAGCACGTCGTAGTCGCTCAGGTCGTAGCCGAACAGGGGGAACGACTCGGTGAAGGAGCCGCGCCCGAGGATGACCTCGGCCCGGCCGTTCGAGAGCGCGTCCACGGTCGAGAACCGCTGGAAGACCCGGACCGGATCGTCGGAGCTCAGCACCGTCACGCCGGAGGAGAGGCGGATCCGCTCGGTGCGGGTGGCGATGCCGGCGAGCACGGTCTCCGGGGTCGAGATGGCGAACTCGGGGCGGTGGTGCTCGCCGAGGGCGAGGACGTCGACGCCGGTCTCCTCCGCGAGAACGGCCTCGTCCACGACCTGCCGGATGGCCCGTGCGTCGGACACCGGAGTGCCGGAGTCGTCCTCCGGCACATCGCCGAACGTGTCCAGACCGAAGACGAGAGCAGACATGGCTGGGTTTCCTTCGTGGGTAGGTGTCGGCACCTGCGGAGCGATCTCGTGAAGAAACTGGTTGACGTATCAATAGTGACCCGCTTTAATTGATGTGTCAACAAAAGGGATGGTGGAGAGATGAAAGGGCCACGCAAGGCGCTGCCCAGCACCGAGGAACTGCGGATCTGGCGCGACTTCATCGAGACCACGGAGGCGCTCCGGTCGGAGCTCGCCGCACGCCTGCAGAGCGAGTCCTCCCTGTCGCCCGGGGACTACGCCGTTCTCCTCGCCCTTTGCGAGGCGGAGAGGCGCCGGCTGCGCCCCTCCGTACTGGCCTCCCGCATCGGCTGGCAGCGCAGTCGTCTCTCGCACCATCTCCGGCGTATGGAGCGGCGAGGGCTCGTCCGGCGCGCGGAGTGCGCCGCCGACAGCCGGGGTGCCGAGGTGGTGCTGACCGATGAGGGTGCTGACGCGTTCCGGCGCGCATCCCTTCCCCATCTGCGCGCTGTCCGTGAGCTGTTCGTCGTCCCCCTCACCCGGGATCAGCTGGCCGCGGCCGAGCAGCTCGCGACGACGCTGCGGACGGGGCTGGAGTCGTTGCGGAGCGCCTGACCGCTCCTCGTGCGACCGCCGCGGCGTTCCGCGAAGCAGGCGTCACGGCGGGGCGACCGGCTCGCGACCGCACGGGGCGCATCCGCCGGGAGAGGGACGGCACAGGGGCCACACCGGTCCGGCCGGTGAGCCCCGGTGGTCATCAGTCGGCGGTGCTGGGTTGATGGAGGTTGTCCACGCCATGTCTGCGCGCGTACTCGGTGAGCTTCCGAGGCGCGCCCGCTCGATGTGCTCGGTGAGCACTTCTACGGCGGCGTCGAATCGCGGCGCTGCCGCGGGCATTGGAGCTGGCCGAAGTGGTGGCCGGCAGGGCGCCGCTGGCGGTCCGGTAGATCAAGGAGGTCGTACGGCAGAGACTCGACGCCCGCTGGACGCGGGGCTGCGTCTCGAACGACGCGGCTACCAGCCGATGTTCGGTACCGCCGACTTCCGCGAAGGCGTCAAGGCCTTCGTCGACAAGCGCACCCCGGAGTTCACAGCGGACTGACCGACAACGCCGAAGGGGACGCCGTCCGGCGGAAAACGGCGTCCCCTTCGGCGGTCAGCGGGCCTTCGGCCCGACTTCCCGGCCTGTCAGAAGCTGGTGCTCGACCTGCCGGAAATCGGACGGCGAGCGCTCCGGCGAGGCGATACTGCCGAGCCAGCCGAGGAGGAACGCCACGGGCACCGAGACCAGACCGGGGGTCTGGAACGGATACAGATCGAAGCTCGCGTCCGGCCACAGTGCGAACTCACTGCCCGAGACGGTGGGCGAGAGGATCGTCAGGGCCACGCTGAGCACCAGTCCGCCGTAGACCGACCACAGCAGGCCGGTGCGGTTGAACCTGTGCCAGAAGAAGGAGTAGATCAGCACGGGAAAGATGCACGACGCCGCGACGCTCATCGAGAAGGTGGTGAGGTGGGTGACGTTGAGATCGATGCCGACGGCGAATCTGCCGGGGCCGGCCTGGAGTACGGCCCCGCAGGAGCCGAGGGATTCGGCGAGGACCGCGGCGGCGCCGCCGCGGAGTAGGCCGTAGACCTGGGTGTTGCCTTCGACGGGCATCGGGCCGACGATGCGGCGGTGATCGCCCATGATGTGCCGGGGCTCCCATCGTGTGCTGGTCAGTCGGTCGTGATGGTGAACGGGAAGGCGAAGGCCCCGAGCACCTTGGCCGCGGCGTCGACGTCCGCACCGGCGGGCAGGGTGGCGATCACGTTCTGCGGCAGGTCCGGATCCGGGTGCCTGCGTACGGCGGCATCCGCGAACCCGGCGTCGCGCAGTGCGGCGGTGAGGGCCTCCTCGGTCTCGCGGCGGCCGAGGGCGGGCTTGAACAGCTTGCCGACCGCGGTCATCGGCATGCTGTCGATGATGTGCAGCGCCTTGGGCCGGGCGGCGCGCTCCGCGATGCGCTCGTCCAGATAGGCGAGCAGGTCCTTCTCCTCCGCGGTGGCGCCGTCCTTGAGCTGGACGTAGACCACCGGCAGTTCGCCCACCCGCGGATCCGGCCGGCCGACGGCCGCCGCGTACTGCACGTCCGGGTGGGCGTAGAGCGGTGTCTCGATCACCGAGGGGTCGATGTTGTGTCCGCCGCGGATGATGAGTTCCTTCTTACGCCCGGTCAGCCAGAAGTAGCCGTCAGCGTCCTGGCGTCCGAGGTCGCCCGTGTTGAGCCACCGCTCACCGTCGCCCGTGTCGACCCACAGGTTCGCGTTCTGCGCGGCCACGCGGTACCCGGCGAACACGTTGGGCCCGTTGATCACCAGCGCCCCGGTCTCCTCGGCCGCGCAGTCGCGCACGTACGCACCGGCGTCGTCGAGCACGACGGCCTTCATCCTCTGGAACGGGATCCGCAGACCGATCGAGCCCGTCCGCCGTTCCCCGAGCGGGGGGTTGACCGAGGACACACACGTCCCCTCGGTCAGTCCGTAACCCTCGAGGATCTTCACGCCCGTGGAGCTCTCGAACCGGTTCATCAACTCCACGGGAAGCGGGGCCGCTCCGCAGATGCCGTACTCCAGCGAGCCGAGGTCGTACCCGTCCGTGGTGTGCTCCAACAGGGCGGCATAGATGGTCGGGACGCCGGAGAAGAAGTGGATGCGGTGGTGCTGGACGATGTCCCAGAAGGCCGCGAGGAGCCCGTCGGCCCGGTAGCCCTGTGGCGTTCCGAGGACGACGTGCGCGCCCTGCGAGAAGGGGACGAGACCCGTCATGAGGACGGCGTTGACATGGAACATCGGCAGGCCGCAGAAGATTTCTTGCCTTCGCCGACGAGGCCGGAGAGCAGGTATGACGTGCTGAGGGCGTCGGAGACCTCGTTGCCGTGGGTGCGCATCGCGATCTTGGGCAGGCCGGTGGTTCCACCCGTGCCGAAGTACGACGAGAAGTCGTCCGGGGCGATGATCCGGCCGCTGACCAGGTGATCCTCCGGTTGCCCCGCCCGCAGGGCTGTGAAGTCGTGCACGGCGATACCGGAAGGCAGCTGTCGGGCGCCCCCCGGCGGCGCCGACTTCGCTCCGGGTGCGCGCTCGGCCAGGTCGACCAGGACGACATGCCGCACGGAGTCGACGCTCTCGACGGCCCGGGCGACCTTCTCCCAGGTGTCGGTTCCCGGGAACGGCGCGAGCGTGACCACGATCGCGGCGCCCGCCGCCCGGAGCAGGTCGGCGATGGCCTCGGGCTCCAGGAGCGGGTTGAGGGAGAACACGATGCCGGCCGCCTGCCCGCCCCAGATGACGAAGTGCGTCTCGGGAAGGTTGGGCAGGATGTAGGCGATGACGGTGTCTTCGTCGGCGCCGAGGGAGTGGAAGGCGTTGGCGGCGCGGGTGATCTCACCGAGCAATTGTTGATACGTCCAGGTCTCGGGCGTCCGGTGCCGGTCGGCGGTGAGGAAGAAACTGAGGGCGGGCGCCGAGGGGGTCCGGTCGGCGGTGCGCCGGATCGCCTCGTACGCGCTGGCCGGCACGTCCTGCGGCCAGCCCCGCGCCTCGATGGCCTCCACGTCGGCCAAGGTCGCCACGCCCTGCGGTCGCGCGCTCATGACCGCCCTCCGTCGACGACGCGGTTGCGCCGCACGCCGAGGTCGATGCGGCCGTCCTGGCCGGCGATGCTCGCCTCGACGACGCCGCCGGGTTGCAGATACGGTCGACCGGCCTGCGATTTTCCGAACGGCTGCCATCGTTTTGCCGCCAGCAGCAGGCCGAGCAACTTGACTACGGCGGGACTCGGGACCTTCAGCGCGCACCCGGCCGGGGTGCCGGTCGCCAGCGGATCGCCCGCGGCGAAGTCCCGCACTGCGGAGAGCTCGGGGAGCGTCTCGGCCGGCTTGAACACCAGGTTGGCCTCGGTGAAGATCATGTTGAAGGTCTTGTCGTCGGGATTCATGCCCGACTCGACCGTGTACTGCCGATAGTTGGCGCCCTGGCAGACGAACCGCTGGTCGCGGGTCACCGGCGACAGCAGCTGGAGGTCGTTGACGTCCACCATCTCGCCGCCCAACGCGGCCAGTTCGCCGGTGGTCGTGCGCTCGACGAGCTCGCCCGTCGTCCCGAACCCACCGGGAACCGGGGTGATCTTGTCGCCCCGGAGGACGCCCCAGCGTGCTGGGCCGTCGGCGGCGTAGCGCACCACGGTGGTTGCCATGTCTTCCCACTCTCAGTTCATCGGGTACGGGATGCGGAGATCGGGCGTGCCATCGACTGAGCTTGCCGACCGACACGTCGGGGGTGTGGCGCAGGTGGTGCCAAGCCATTTCTGTCGGGGGTGGCTCAGCCTTCCGGCGGAGCGGGAAGATCCATGGCGGCGAGGCGCTGCGCCTCGTCCGGCGCGATGCCGAGGGCTCGCAGGACCAACTCGGCGGCCGTACTGCCGGCTTCACGCCAGCCCTGGTGGCCGTCGAGGACCATCCACATCGCGCTGACCGTCGTACCGCTGATGAAGCCGGCCACACTCAGTACCTTCGTCTCCGTGATGTTGTAGCGCCCCGAGGCGATGCCCTCGGCGAGGTCCTTCATGGGCGGGCCGCTCAGCAGCGTCCGCAGATGTTCGTCGGTGAGGGCGTAGCGGACCAGGAACCTGCCGATCGCCGGATCCTCGTGGGAGAGCCGGACGAACAGCCGCAACCCGGTGGCGAGTCGGGCCGCCGGGTCGGTGTTCGCGGTGCCGGCGACGACCGCGCCGACCTTGGAGTGCAGCTCACGGGCCATGTTCTCGATCACGGTCGTGAACAGTTGCTCGATCGAGTCGACCTTCTGGTAGAGCGTGCCGCGCGCGACCTGTGCCTCGGATGCCAGCTCGCTCATCGTGAGGTCGGGCTTGTCCCGCTCGGCGAACAACCGGATGGCCGCTGCCGTGATCCTCT
Organism: Streptomyces sp. NL15-2K; assembly: GCF_030551255.1. GTDB lineage: Bacteria > Actinomycetota > Actinomycetes > Streptomycetales > Streptomycetaceae > Streptomyces. The sequence continues at coordinate 1,032,382 of NZ_CP130630.1, read as the reverse complement.
TCTCGGTCGCGCTCACAGGTCGTGGCCTCCCTGTCGTGGCAGTGCGTGGATCGCACGCGCGTGCTCTCTATTGATATTGAGTGATTTTCAATTAACACTGTTGACTTGAATTGAACATGAGTGTTCACTCTGCGGCCAAGCGCAGAGTGGAAGGCGGCGCCACCATGACTCGGAGAGCCGCGCACATGCCGCGCGCACGATGGAGCTGTTCCGTCGCCTGCGAGTGGCCGGTCCCGGGCTGGGAGCTGCACCGCTTCTGCTTCTGGTTCGTCGACATCGACGGCTTGCGACCGGCCGGTGATCCTTCCGCTGCCCCACCCCACCTCGCGCGCCGAGGCCGACCTCGCCGACCTCGCCCTGGACCGACGGCAGGGCGCTGATCGCCGCCGGTTCCCCATTCCCGCCGCTGAAAGCTGGACGGGCGCGAGGTGCCGGTGGCGCGGGCCAACAATGTTCTACGTCTTCCCGGCCGTCGGGCTGGCCGTGGAGTCTGCCGGGCCTCCCAGGTGACCGACCGCATGATGCCGGCCGCGGCGCCGGCCGTGGGGGAGTGCGCGGTGCGGGCGGGCGCGGACGAGGCGACCCCGCTGCTGCCATCGCTGGTGGGCATGAGGGACGCGGCCCGCGAGATCGCGCTGGCCGTGGCCAAGGCCGCGGTGGAGGTCGGCGTCGCACCCGAGGCCACGGAGGCCGAGCTGCGCGCCGCGGTCTCGGCGACGCAGTGGACGCCGCGGTAGGCCTGACCGCGGGAGATGCCATGGCCGATGGGTTGGCTTCGTAGGACTGGGTGACTCATCAACTCCTCTACACTCGCTTGTATGGATGAAGACGTGCGGTGGTTGACGGCGGAGGAGCAGCACGCCTGGCGGAGCTTTGTTCGGTTGCATGAGCGGCTGGGGGGCCGTCTGTCACGCATGTTGCAGAGTCAGTCGAAGCTCTCGTCCGCGGATTTCGGCGTGCTGGTCAATCTGACGGACGTGCCGGACGGCCGGCAGCGTTACCAGGATCTGGCCCGGGCGCTCGAGTGGGAGAAGAGCCGGATGTCCCACCACATCGCGCGGATGGCCGGACGAGGGCTGGTGATCCGCGAGGGGTGCCCCGAGGACGCGCGGGGAGCGTTCGTGGTGATCACGGACGCCGGGCGGGCGGCGATCGAGAGGGCGGCTCCACTGCATGTGGAAGCGGTACGAGGGCTGTTCCTGGACCATGTCACCCCGGCGGAGCTGCGGACGCTGGCCGACATCTCCGACCGAGTGGTGGCGAAGCTGGAGGAGGACCCCGCCTGATCGGTCGATCGCAGTGCTACCTGGCAGCAAAGGCGTCCTGAGATTGTCCTGGGCCTCGAAGCCAGGGGCCCCTCCAGACAGGAGGGCCTGGCCCTCGTCCTACCGGCAGCGCCCGACGTCCGGGAGCCAGGCCGCGGCGGACGGCTGATCCCCGATCGCATGGCGGCTCCGGATCCGTCGTGCGGTACCTAGTGCCGCGACAGGCAACGTTCGCCCCGTCGCGACGTCCGGCACGCTCCCCCACTGCCCTAAAGGCGTGGGAGGTGCCCCCACTCGCCGCACCGGCCGGAAGCCCAAGTACGTCCAGTAGGAGGGCTTTCGGCCGGCACGCCGAGAGCACGCACCGGACGCCGCTCCTTGAAGGGCGAACGTTGCCTGTCGCGGCACTAGTCGAGTTGTGCCGCGGCCCGTGTGAGGCTGCCCTCGATCCGGCCCAGGACCTCAAGAACCTCGGCCTGCTCCTTGGGGGTCAGGTCGTTGACGGTGCTGGCCTCGAGATCGAGCCAGGCGCGCTCCACCTCTTGCCGCAGGGCGTTGCTGGCGGCCGTGGGTTCCACGATGGTGGCCCGCTTGTCGCTGGGGGAGGGGCGGCGACGTACGAAGCCCGCGTTCTCCAGGCGTTGAACGGTGCGGGTCATGGTGGCGGCGTCGGAGTCGAGCAGGCGGACGAGGTCGGTCTGGCGCTGGGGGCCGCGGTCCCACAGCTGCATCATGACCAGTTCCTGGCCGGGGTGGAGGCCGACGCGGCGCAGTAGTTGCCCGGCGAGCATGCGGTGCACGCGGGCCACGCGGAGGATCGCGTGACTGAGGGGACCGGCCGCGACGGACGGTGGCAGCGGCAAGGGGCCTTCCGCCGACGCCGTCGTCCGGGCTTTCGTCGAGCGACTTGCGTCCGCTCTGTCCGGCTGGGTCATTTCTTCCTCGCTGGGTGGTTCTGAACTTGCCTGAACAAGTAGACGCTACTGCCCTGCTGGGTCTCAACAGCTGTGACGAGACTCCTTTGGACCCCCAAAACCGGTCTAGGTGACGTGGATCACGGGTGTGAGGGGATGGCTCTGTACTGTTTACTTGTTCAGACAGTAAATCGCGCGATCAGCGCTGGTACGTCATGGGCTGCGGGACACGGCGGCCCGCCTGTGAGACAAGGAAAGTAGTTATGTCGACGGCATTCCAGTCCTACGACCTCAGTGGCAAGCAGCTGGCCAATCGCATCGTGATGGCTCCGATGACCCGCAGCCGCGCATACGATGATGGGCAGTGCGTGACCGATCTAACGGCCACCTACTACGCGCAGCGGGCGAGTGCCGGTCTGATCGTCACGGAGGGCACCCAGCCGTCGGTGGTCGGCCAGGGCTACCCCGCCACGCCGGGCATTCACTCGACCGAGCAGGTCGCGGCGTGGCGCAAGGTGACTGAGGCCGTGCACGCCGAGGGCGGTGTGATCTACCTGCAGCTGATGCACACCGGCCGGGTCGGCCACCCGAGCCTGATGGGTCTTCAGCCGGTCGGCCCGTCCGCCGTCACAGCCAAGGGCCAGGTCTACACGCAGAGCGGCCCGCAGGACTTCGTGGAGCCGAAGGAACTCACCGAGGCCGAGATCCTCGAGACGATCGCCGACTATGCCTCCTCCGCGCGCAACGCGATCGAGGCCGGCTTCGACGGCGTGGAGCTGCACGGCGCCAACGGCTACCTCATCCACCAGTTCCTCGCCCCGAACTCCAACCAGCGCACCGACGGCTGGGGCGGTTCGCCGCAGGCCCGCATCCGCTTCGCCGTCGAGACCGCCAAGGCTGTCGCCGAGGCCATCGGCGCGGACAAGGTCGGCTTCCGCATCTCCCCCGGAAACCCCTTCAACGACATCGACGAGTCCGACCGGGTCGACGTGGAGGCGACCTACACCGCGCTGGTCGACGCCCTGGCCCCGCTCGGCCTGGCCTACCTGCACCAGATGGAGGCCCCCGAGATCCGTGACCTGACCCTCCGCCTGCGCAAGCAGTTCCCGGGCACCTACATCCTCAACCCCTTCACCGCCCCGCGGCCCACGGGCCCGGAGGAGCTGCAGCTGATCGAGGACGGCACCGCCGACCTGATCGCCTACGGCGCCCTGTTCCTGGCCAACCCCGACCTGCCCAAGCGGCTGGCCGCCGGCGGTCCCTTCAACTCCCCGGACCCCGCCACCTTCTACGGCGGTGACCACACCGGTTACACCGACTACCCGACCCACGACTGACCTTCGGCCGTCAGGCCTGCACGTGTGCCCCCGGCCCGGTGGATCCGGCCGGGGGCACACGTGCAGGCGCGCATCTTTTCCTGTCCGGACAGCTCACGTTTTCCTGTCCGAACAGCTCATGGGTGAACGGCATGGGCGAGTACGAGGAGCCGAGCGCCACGACGGAGGTCGGATTCCGGGGCGCGACGCAGAGAAGGGGACGCCTTCCGGTGTCGCATTCGGCGAGTGGCAACGGCCAACGCCTCCGCAGACGGCAGCGTGCAGCAGGTGTACAGCCACACCCGTCACTCCCCGACCAGTCGTCCGCTTTGGACAACGGTCGCCGTGACGTCATGTCGGCCGGCCGCTTCTCCCGAGACCGCGCACATGTGCGCGTCCTCGGTGTGCGTGCTCTCGTAGCCGATGACCCGCCCCGTCCCGTGTTCGGTGGGTATCGGGTAACAGTGGAACGCCGGACCTGCGGCTCGTGGAGGCCGCGCCGGTAGGTGCCCAGGTCGGCGATCGAGGCGAGGGCGAGTTCACGCTTGGTGGTGAAGCCGGCAAGTTCTCTGTCGCGGGCCGATTCGACGGCTCCATCCTCCGGCACGAGTTCGCAGAAGGCGCCCACCGCCGGGAGCCCCGCTTGGCGCGCGGGATCCACCGCTGCCTCGGCTGTCCAGGGCTGCTGTGAACGAGACAAGGAGCGGTGTAGCAAGGGCCGCGGCGAAGGTCACGCTGCCCTGGGCACGGCTGTCGTCCACGACCACGACGGGATGTCCGGCCGCTCCCGCAGCGATCAGGCTTCGGCCACTCTGCGAGCGCTGCTGACGACGACGTCATCCGCGATGGCCCCGACGGTCGAGAAGGTGTGGTCGTGGTAGACCAGAGGTGAGCGCTGGTCGAGCTCGGCGTGTTCGACTGTTCCCAGCACGACCACGTGGTCGCCACCATCGAGAAGCTCGCTTGTCCGGCATACCAGCCAGACGGCGGCGCCGGGCAGCCGCGGTAGTCCCGCGTCGGGACGCCAATCCACGGACGCGAACTTGTCGGGACTCTTCTTGCTGAAGTTGGCCGCGAGCACTTGTTGGTCACTGGCCAGCACGTTGATACCGAAGCGCTCGGCGCCCCGCAGTTTGGCCAGCAGTTCCGACTGCCGGTCCAGGGCTACGGAGATCATCGGTGGATCAAGAGACAGGGAAGTGAACGCGCCGACGGTAGTGCCGTGCGGCCGCTCCTCCGAGATCGCCGTCACGACGACGACCGGGGTCGCAACCTGAGACATGGCAGCACGGAACAGATCGGGTTCGACCATGACGCCTCCTTGAGTACTGGGTCCATTCTGTCTACAGAATGGACCCTTAACTATGCGTTCACAAGGCCAACTTCGCGACGAATCACCTTGACGCTAGGTAATTCTGTCGACAGAATGCTGAGTGTCGCCACACGGATCGAGTACACGCAGGGGCTATGCCGATGGTCGAACGATCACCAGACTCGCTGACATCAGCGGAGGCCGGGAGCGAGGCGGGTCAGGGAACTATCACCCTCGAGGCGGTTCACGAACTGCTGCGCAACCGGATCCTGCACGGTGAACTCCCGCCGGGAGCGGTCGTGTCCCAGGCTGATCTGTCTCGCGACCTAGGGGTGTCCCGCTCCCCGATCCGCGAGGCGTGCCGGTTGTTGGAGCGGGAAGGGCTCGTGGTCTCGAGGCACAACCGCCGTGTCCAGGTTGCCGACTTCTCGCTGGACGACCTGGAGGAGCTTTACGCCTCGCGGTTGGTGCTGGAACCGCTGGTGCTGACCGTGCGCGTAGCATCACTGACAGAGCGTGAACTGGAGCAGATGGCCACGGCGCTCGAGGAGATGCGGCAAAGCGCCGAGCAGCGCGACTACGACCGGTTCACGGCTCCGCACGAGCGGTACCACGCGCTCCTCTACTCGGACATCGATGGCCGGTTGCTGCGGCAGATCAAGCAGTTGGCCGATCACGCGAGCCGGTATCGCCGTGTCTACATGACTCAGACGCCGAGCGCCTGGGACGTGGTCCTGGAGCACGACACCAGGATCTTGCAAGCGGTGTCCCGAGGGGACGCCGTGGGCGCTGGTGCGGAGCTGGCCCGACACCTGGCTGCCACAGCGCTGTCGATGATGGCGCTGATGGATCCTCTGCACGACCCACGCCTGCTCCGTGCCGCGCTGCACCAAGCCTGTCACAGTGAGGGAGGAACGAGATGAGTGATTCGGAACCGACCACCTACGAGCGGTCGACGGTGAGCTACGAGACGGCTCGCCGACTGCTCGAGGCCGCTGTCGAGAGCGCACGCGAGGCCGGTATGCCGGCGGCCATCGTCGTCAGCGACGTCGCCGGGGAGCCGATCGCGATCGCGCGCACGGACGGCGCCGGCCTGCTGCCCATGAAGGTGGCATCCGACAAAGCCTGGACGGCCGCCAATGCCGGTGCTCCCACCGAACAGGTGCACGCCTTTGTCAGTTCGGACCCGGCGGCGCTGGCGTACATGCCGGCAGTACCCAGGTTCAGCTCGGTCGCCGGCGGTCTTCCCATCACCGGCGGCGGTCGCGTGATCGGTGCGATCGGGGTGAGCGGCGGCGCCAGCGCTCAGGACGTGGCCGTGGCCCGCGCAGCGCTTGATGCCCTCGGGGAGCTGTAGAGATGTTCGGCGTCAACTGGAGAACCTCGCCACGACAGTACGACGTGCTGGTCGAGCGACATGTGCGCATCGTGATGGACGACGGCGTCGAGCTCGACGCGCAGGTGTACCGGCCGGACTCCGACGGCCAGTTCCCTGGCCTGCTCGGGGTGCACGCCTACGACGCCGCTATGCAGACCGCGCACTCGCACCCTCGCGCGATGAACCTGGCGAACGCTCAGGCCGAGGCCGGCGATCCCTACTTCTACGCACGGCGCGGTTACGTCCATGTGATCGTCAACGCGCGCGGGACCGGCGCCTCGGGCGGCAGCTACTCCCACTACGGACCGCGCGATGTCGACGACATCGTCGCCGTCATCGAGTGGATGGCGGCCCAGCCGTGGTGCACGGGCGGGGTCGGGATGTTCGGCGTGTCCTACTTCGCCGTAGCGGCGAAGCAGGTCGCGGCCCGCAATCCGGAACCGCTCAAGGCCGTGTTCGCGCCGTTCGGGTACACCGATTTCTATCGCGACAAGTTCTACCACGGGGGCATCCTCGCCCGGAACTTCGTCACGTCGTGGACCAAGCAGCTGGCCAACGTCCAGGTCGAGGGATGGAGCAAGAAGGCGCTCGGCGAGGAGGAGTACGCGCGCCGGTTGGAGCAGTTGCGCGCCTTGGGGGTGGTCCCTTCCAGTGTGGCCCGCGCCCGGCTGGTGGTCGTGGACTCTTGGTTGTTGCGTCAACAGGATCGACACCCCAGAACTTAGAGAAAGCGGATGTGATGTGTCAACTAAATGGCGCGACTGCCCGCGCTGCCGGGCTTCGTGCTGGTGCCCGTGAAGCGGGGGCCCGGGGCGCGGTCCGGGGAGGACGCGGTGCGTTCCGCGTGGCGTTCTCCGGCCGGGCCGGAGGGGCAGGAGAGACCGCTGGTCGTGCGCTCCTCCTCCGCCCACGAGGACACCGAGGAATCCTCCATGGCGGGGCGTTTCGAGTCGGTGCTGGACGTGCAGGGGTGGGAGGGCTTCACCACCGCGGTGCAGACCGTGCTCGACTCCGCGCGGCGGGTACGGCCCCTACGACCACCGCAGGACACCCCGGAGGACGACGGGATGGCGGTACTGGTGCAGCCGATGCTCACCTCGGCCGTCGGCGGCGTGATGTTCGGCGCCGACCCGGTGGACGGCCGCACCGACCGGATCCTGGTCAGCGCGGTACGTGGCGGACCGGACCAGCTGGTCGACGGCAGCACGCAAGGCGTGCGTTACCAGCTGACCCGTATGGCCCGGCTCGTGCGGACGGAGCCGGCGGAGCCCCGCGGGGAGCGGCTGCTGTCGCACCGGCAGCGGGTCCGGCTGGTACAGCTGGCAAAGCAGACCGAGCGCGTGTTCGGCGGGCCGCAGGACATGGAGTTCGGCTTCGACGCCGATGAACGGCTGTGGCTGTTCCAGGCGCGTCCCATCACGGCGATGGCCGCGCGGCCGCCGCGGGGCGCCCGCCTGCTGGGGCCCGGCCCGGTCGCCGAGACCCTGCCCGGTGTACTCCAGCCACTGGAGGAGGACCTGTGGGTGACCCCGATGTCCCACGGCCTCACCCTGGCCCTCGACATCGCCGGGGCGGCACCGCGCCGCCGACTGCGCAGACTCCGCCTGGTGACCACCGTGGAGGGACGGGCCGCCGCTGATCTGAAGCTGCTGGGCGCCGTACCGTCCGCCCACCCCGTCCCGGACTTCATCAACCCCGCGCCGAATGCCCGCAAAGCGGGAGCGGCCTGGCGCGTGGGCCGACTGCGCTCGGCGCTGCCGATGCTGGCGGTCGACCTGATGGCTGACGTGGACCGTGCGCTGGCCGACTTCCCGGCGCCCGGCGAGATGCTCAGCGGCCAACTCCTTGACGCCGTCGCCTGGGGCCGGCAGGTGCTGTCCTCCCTGCACGCCCAGGAATCCCTCGCGGGCGCCCTGCTCGGCGCCGGGACCGGCGCCACCTCCGCGGGGGAGGCGCTGGCGGAACTGGCGGAGGGCCGCGCCCGTGGTCTGACCGACGAACAGCTCGTCGAACGCCACCCCGTGCTCCTGGTCCTGCTGCCGCCCACGCTCGGCGACCGGGCACCGCTGCCGCGACAGACCGGCTGGACCACGGTGCCGCGCGGTGTGGGCGCACTGCCGGTGCGCGAAGGACTGCGGCTGCGTATTCGCTGGGTGCAGGAGATGCAGGCGCAGATGGTGCGGGAGATGACGCGCCGGCTGGGCCCTGGGGAATGCCACCTCGGACTGTCCCGCCTGTCGTTGCTGCGCTGGGACGAACTGGTCAAGGCGGCGGACGGCGCCGGACTGCCGGCCGACCTCGCCGAACGACAGCCGCAGCAGGACACGGGACCGCTGCCCGCCGCGTTCCGCCTGGCCGACGGCCGCCCCGTGGCCCAACTCCCGCCCGGACACCGTACGTCCGGCGAGGGACAGGGAGCCGGCGGCGGATTCGGCACCGGCACGGCCTGGGACGGCCATGGCGCACGCCCCGACCGTCCCGTGCTCGTCGTCCGCTCCCTGGACCCGGCCCTGGCACCGCTGCTGCCCGGCCTGGCCGGACTCGTCGCGGAGACCGGCAGCGCCCTGTCCCACCTCGCTGTGCTGGCCCGCGAGTACCGCGTCCCCACGGCGGTCGGCGTACCCGGAGCGGTGGACCGCTTCCCGGCCGGCGCAGCACTCACCGTCGACGGCGGGACCGGCGCGGTCACCGCGGACGACAGCACCGACGCGGCAACCGAAGCCCCCACGACACGAGACACGACACGAGACACGACACGAGACACGACACGAGAGGAGTCGGCGGCATGAAGGCCATCAGACTGGTCGGCTACACCTTCGGCGGACTGTTCGCCGGCTACGCCGGCTACTACACCGTGCTCTACCTGACCCGCTGGGAATGGCAGCGGGCCCTGATCTCCGCCGCCCTGCTGATCGTCGTCGAGGTGTTCCTCGCCACCGTCCTGCTGCTCACCCGCCTGACCCGGCTGGAGGAACGGCTCGAGCAGAACGACGCCCGCGTCGAGGAGGTGCGCAAGCGCCTCGAACAGACCCGTGATCCGGTGCCGAACCACTTCAACTGGCTGCGCTCGAGCGACCTGACGGATGTGAACGGAAGCCGCACGTTCGTGTTCGTACCCGTGCTGATGGTGGCCGGTGCCGCGCTCTCGGGGGTCGCCATGGTCCTCCAGAAGGTCGCCGGAGCCACGGCACGGCCGGGCGCGGAGCGTCGGCTGGCCGGACGGCTGGCGGCCCTGACCGCACCGCCGGTCGCCGGGACGGCCTCCCCGGAGGACCAGCCGCCGATACCGCCCGCCCGCACCGGCCGCAGGGCGATCGCTGTGGTGGCGGCTGTGGCCGGCCTCCTGATGGTGCCCCTGTTGTGGTCCGCATTGGCCGACGCGACGCAGACACGGGCCGAACAGGCGCCGGACGCCGCGAGCACGACCATGGTGTTCCGCGTGGAAACCCGCGGGGACCAGAGCCCGCAGGCAGTCCAGCTCGCCGCCCAGGACCTGTGGGAGACCTGTCGCCGCTCCACCGCGGCGGAGAACGGCGACGCCACGCTGAACCGGATGGACGCCGGCGTGTATACGGGCGTCGTTCGACCCGCACTGCCCTCGCACGACGTGATGCGGCTGCGCGGGTGCATCGAGGACGCCAACACCAACCGCACCAGCGCCGTCGTACTGGGGGAGGGACGGGCGGAGCACCGGGGCTGAGCGCGAACTCTGGCATCGGTATGGCCGGCCGGTACGCGTACTCCTCCGAGTTGTCTGTGTACCGGTGATGTCAGCGCACCAGGCGCACTTCGCGCAGCCGGATGGTGCTTGCAGGGCCGACCGCTTCGAACCGGATCTCGGCGGTCCCGGCAAGACGGTTTGCACCGAGCGGGAGCACCTGGGAGATTTCCCGGCCCTCGGGATGCGGCGACGGCGTCAGTGTGCCCAGCACACGGCCGTCGACCAGTACACGGGTCGGTCCGGCACTCTCGCCTGAGAGGTGGGTCACCTGAAGCCCGGTTGCGGCACCGTCCGGGTCTGTCAGGCGGTAGGACCACCATCCGGTTGCTGCCCGCCACCGCAGCCCGTCGGTGAGGTCCGACCATGTGTCGTGCCCCTCGAACCGGTGGTCGCTTTCGGGCTGTTGCTCGCCGGCGGCAACGGCGTCGACGGTGCGGTCGCGCAGTGCGAGTGCCGCCTCGTCGGCCGCGCGGAGCTCCGCTCGTCGCTCGTGGAGGCGTTCCGGTTCCGCCAGGGGGAAGTAGAGGTGGTAGCGGGAGTCGTGGATGCCGGCGAACGGGACGAGGGTGACGGACTCACCCGGTCGCGCGTCCACCTGGTCCAGGGCGAACGCCAGCCGGTCGGGGGCGATTCGGTGTACGCCGGCCGCCAGATCGGAGGAACTCCGGGCGACCACGACGGGCAGGTGTTCCAGGGGGCGCAGCGGGCCACCGGCGACATGTCCCATGCGGGAGTCGTCGGCGAAGAGCCCGACCAGATCGCCCCGGTCGCCCTCGGCCGCCAGCACGCTGGGTCCGAAGCGGTACGACACCCACGGCGAGCCGTCGGGGAGCAGCTCGGCGCTGATGCGCGGGCGAAGGTCCACGGTGACTGTGTCCCCTTCACGCCACTGCCGCTCCAGACGTACATAGGTCAAGGGCTGTCCGCCCGCTCCACGGCGCGTCGTGAGCGGGGCCGGCCCGCCCTCGGGCGGCGCGCCGTTGATACGGATCCGCGGTGTCCCTTCGTGCCAGCCGGGGACGCGGATGTGGATCGCCACAGGCGTGGCGGGAGCGCGCCGCACCACGAGGCTCACCTCCTCGTCGTAGGGGGCTGTCCCGGTCTGCTCCAGCATCAGGTTCTGTTCGGGCAGGCTGAGCCGGGAGGCGATGAAGAGGTTGACGAACAGGTCGTCGCCCTCGGTGGTGTACACCAGCTCGCCGTACTTCGCGTGGTTCTCCAGCCCGGTGCCGACGCAGCACCAGAAGCAGTCCTGGGGCGTCGACACCACGCGGTAGTGGCCCGGCCGTACCGGTGTGAAGTACACCAGCCCGCCCTTGGGGTGCAGGGAGGAGAGGATGTGGTTGACCGTCGCACGCTCGTAGTGGTCGAGCACCTCAGCATCCGGCTCTTGGAGGAACAGGGCGCGGCTCAGTTTGAGCATGTTGTAGGTGTTGCAGGTCTCGGGGCCCTCCGGTGACTCGAGCGCGGACGTGAAGTCGTCGTGGGGGTGCAGGTGCTCGCGTACGGAGTTGCCGCCGAAGGAGAACGTCCGGTGCCGGGTCATGGTCTGCCAGAAGAACCGGGCGGCGTCCCGCAGGCCGGGGTCGTCGACGACCTCGCCGAGGCGCTGGTATCCGACGGCTTTGGCGATCTGGGTGTTGGCGTGCATCCCGTCGAGGACGTCGCGGTGCTCGCGCAGCGGGCCGAGCAGCGACTGGTCGAGAAAGCGCCGAGCCAGGGCGGCGTAGCGGTCCGTGCCGGTGACGTCGGCGAGGTCCGCCAGCACCTCGCACATGCCGCCGAACTCGGTGCGGAGCATGGCTTCGTGGGTGTCGTCGTCCATTCCCGCCGCCGCCCGGTCCCACCAGTCGGCCAGCCGTCGGAGGGCGGTCAGTGCCAGGTCCGAACCGGCGTGGCGGTGGGCGTCCAGCAGGCCGGCGAAGAGCTTGTGCAGGTTGTACCACGGCACCCAGGCACCGCCGAGCTCGAAGGAGTCCCGCTCCACCTGGCCCGCGGCGACCCGCTGCCACAGCCGCACGCCGTCGGGGATGCCCCCGACGTAGCCGGTGCCCAGGGCGTCCTGGCACTCGACGACGCCCTGGACCAGACGCTCGACCATGGCTTTCGGCCGGGGGTCGTCCGTCACCGCGCTCATGAGCGCGGCACCCGACAGCGCGTGCCCGAGGGTGTGGCCGTCGAGACCGGAGTTCTCCCAGTTGCCGTAGGACTCGGCGACCGGCGGCAGGCCGGCCTCGCGCCGCAAGGGTGCCAGGAGCCGGTCGGTGTCGAGGGACAGCAGGTAGTCGAGAGCGGTGGCCTGCGCGTTCAGGAACGGGCCGGGGAGGAGGCGTACCGCGCTGCGGGGGAGTGCCTGCATGACTGCTTGTTTTCCTTCGTTCGAACTTTGCGGGCCTGCGGGGAAGCGGCGTCGTGGTGCCGGCGATCTGGCTCGCGAGCGCGCCGCTCAGCCGGTGGGTCGTGTTCGGAGTGAGGTCGTGGACGACCACCCGGAGTCCTGAGGCAGATGTGAACGGCCGTCAGGGCGGGAACGGCAAGGCCCCAGTGTCACTGGTCCGGCCCTTCGAGAGGGAGGATGGGGGCCTCAAGGACTTCGTCGCGGTCGCACACGAGGGTGTCTCCGCTCACCCGCAGGCGGGCGACCTGGATCGAGCTCCGGCGGCCGTTGTGGTCGTCGTGGGGGCCGGGGTCGTCGTCGGATCGCCTGGGGTGCGAGAAATAGAAGACGAACGCGCCGAGCTCGCTGGTGACGACATCGGCGTGGTAGCCGTACCCCCCGTCGTCCGGACCCTGCCCGGGACGATCGAGGATGAGCCCTCGCGGTTCCCATGTCTCCAGGTCCCGTGAGTGGAGAACCCGCTGTCCATGCCATTCGTCGATGAGCATCCAGTAGCTGCCGCCGAGCTCGAAGACGTTCGGGCCTTCGTGCTTCGAGCACTCGACGGCCGGCCCCCGGACGGTCCACCGCGACAGATCGTCGCTGTCCGCCGCGTAGGTGTGCGCGTGATCGGCCTCGTCCTTGTACCACATGCGGTAGCCGCCTGTGGGGAGCCGCAGGACGCAGGCGTCGATCACTCTCTCGGACGAGAGCGACAAGGTGGAACGGTAGGTCCAGGAGAAGAGGTCGTGGCTCGTGTAGTGACGGATCACGCGTGCATGGCCCGCCCACTGCGTCGGAACACCGCGGATCACGCTGACGAACATGTGGTACTCCGTGCCGTCGTCGACGATCTCAGGCGCCCAGTAGGTGTGCCGCCCGGGCTCGATGTCCAGCCCTTCGGCGATTCCCCGGTACAGCCAGGAGGCTCCGCCGTCCGCGGAGGACGCGATCCCGATGTCGGTTCCGTGTATCCAGCTCACGTCGTTCATCGGCGGCGCGTCGGCGCGCCGGCTCGTGTAGAACATCCACCACTCTCCGGCCTGCCGGTTCCGGATGACGGTGGGGTCGGTCGCGCCGTCGTGCATGGGGTCTCGGAACAGGGGTCGGGCAACGGTTGTCATCGGTTCTTCCCAGGCGTGAGTGTGGTGGTGCCGCGTGCGGGCCCATGAGCCGGTGTCCACGACGTGGACGACGGCGGTGGCAGCGGCCCATGGGCAGTCGGTACGGCGGAGTGGTCAGTCCTGCCGACCTGTCAGCCGGATCATGTTCCAGGAAAGCGGTTCGAGTTCGGCGTGGAGGACGCCGTCGGTGACGACGGTGCCGGTGGCGGGGCGCGGGGTGACCCGGTCGGGCCGGTCCGCGGTGTTGGTGGCCTCCGGGTCGCTGTCGGCCAGGACCAGGTGCTCCGTCAGGGCGGCGGTGCCCACGCCGCGCAGGTCGATCGTCAACGGCAGAGCGTCCGTCTGGCCGCGGTTGACCGCGAAGACGGTGATGTCGCCGGTCTCGTCGTCCATGACGGCGGTGGCGTGCAACAGCGGTACGTCACCGAAGCGGGCGGTGGGGTACGTGGGGCTGTCCACATCGACGCGCAGCACCCGGCCGCGCCCGTACGCCGACGCCTGGGCGAAGGGGAAGAAGGTGGTCTGCCGCCAGGCGGGCCCGCCCGGTTCGGTCATGATCGGCGCGATGACGTTGACGAGCTGGGCCAGGGAGGCGGCGGTCACCCGGTCGGCGTGGCGCAGCAGGGCGATGAGCAGCGAGCCGAAGACCACGGCGTCGGTGACGGTGTAGACGTCCTCCAGCAGGCGCGGTGCCTGCTGCCAGTCCTCGACCTGGTGAGGGTTGGGCCGCTTCTGGTACCAGACGTTCCATTCGTCGAAGGAGAGGTTGATCCGCTTCTTCTCCTTGAGCCGCGCCCGGACGTGGTCGCAGGTGGCGACGACCGACTCGATGAAGTGCTCCATGTCGACGGCGGAGGCCAGGAAGGAGTCGCGGTCGCCGTCGGTCTCCTCGTAGTAGGCGTGCAGCGAGATGTGGTCGACCAGGTCGTACGCGGCTTCCAGGACGGTCGCCTCCCAGGAGCCGAAGGTCGGCATGGAGGACGCCGAACTGCCGCAGGCGACCAGTTCAAGGCCGGGGTCGATCATTCTCATGGCGCGGGCGGTCTCGGCGGCGAGCCGCCCGTACTCCTCCGCCGTCTTGTGTCCGGTCTGCCAGGGCCCGTCCATCTCGTTGCCCAGGCACCACATCTTGATGCCGTACGGCTCCTTGGCGCCGTGGGCGGCACGGCGGTCGGACAGCTCGGTGCCGCCCGGGTGGTTGCTGTACTCCAGCAGCCGCAGGGCGTCCTCCACCCCGCGGGTGCCGAGATTGACGGCCATCATGGGTTCCGTGCCGGTCTTGGCGCAGAAGTCCATGAACTCCCCGAGGCCGAACTCGTTGGTCTCCGTGGACTTCCAGGCCAGGTCCAGCCGGACCGGGCGCTCCTCGCGCGGTCCCACGGAGTCCTCCCAGCGGTAGCCGGAGACGAAGTTGCCGCCCGGGTAGCGCACGGTGGTGACGCCCAGTTCCCGGATCAGCTCAAGAACGTCCAGGCGCAGGCCGTCGGCGTCGGCCTGCGGGTGGCCCGGTTCGTAGATGCCGGTGTAGACGCAACGGCCCAGGTGCTCGACGAACGATCCGTACAGCCGGGGGTTGACGGCGCCGATGCCGAACGCCGAGTCGAGAGTGAAGCGTGCGGGGGTGGTGGGGCGGGACATGACTGCCTTTCGTTGGCTGTTTCAGGCTGTCCGGCGTTCGCGGACGAGGTGTTCAGACCGAAGCGGAGGTCTGGGGTTGTGTCAGAGGACGAGCGCGCAGACCACCGACGGAACGGACATCGCCGGGCCCGCCTGCCGCAGCGCCCCGTCGTCCAGGACCCGCAGCGCGACGAGCGTCCCGCTGTGCTGGTTGGCGACCAGCAGATGCTCGTCCGCGTAGGTCAGGCCGCGCGGCCAGGTACCGCCGGCGGACATCTCGTCGATCGGCTCCAGCGTTGTGCCGGTGACCCGGAACGCGGCCACCGTGTCCGCGCCCCGGTTGGTCACCCACACGAAACGGCCGCAGGGCGAGGCGACGATGCCGCCCGGCTGGTTGGTGACGTCCCGGACCGCCGTGGCGGGCACTGAGGTCAGGCCCGTCAAAGTGCCCGTACCGGCGTCGTAGCGGTGGCAGGTGACGGTCGAGGACAGTTCGTCCGCGCTGAACACCAGCTCACCCCCGGGAGCGAAGGCGAGGTGGCGAGGACCGGACCCCGCGCGCAGCCGGTTCACCGCGACCCGCTCCAGGGTGCCGGTCCGGGTGTCGAGCCGGTAGGTGAAGACCGCGTCCGCGCCCAGGTCGGTGGCCAGGACGTAACGGCCCGCCGGGTCGACGAGCACCTGGTGGGCGTGGCTGCCCTCCTGCCGTCCGGTGACAGGGCCCGTTCCTTCGTGGACGGCGATGTCGGTCAGTTCCACCGGGCGTCCGTCCGAATCGAGGCGGTGTACGGCCACGCTGCCGGGCGGCGTGTCACTGCCGTAGTTCGCGGTCAGCAGCCAGGCCCCGTCCGGGTGGACGGTGAGGTGGCACGGGTTGGCGCCGCCGCTGCTCAATGCTTCGCCCAGCGGGGACAGTTGGCCGTCGCCGCGCCGGACCAGTGCGCTGACGGTGCCCGGATCGGTCTCGTTCGTGCTGTAGACGACGTCGAGCGAGGGATGCGCCGCCAGGAAGGACGCCCCGTTGACGGGCACCGGCGGCACTGTGGTGTCGCGCGCCAGGTGGCCGGTGGCCGGGGTGAGGCTCAGTGCGGCGATCCCGGCGCCGTCCCCGCCGGACTCGGGTGTGTAGGAGCCGGTGAGGACAGCGACCCCGTCGGAGGAGGAACGCGTGGGCATGGGTGTCTTCCCTGGAAGTTCTGTGAGCAGATGGGTACGTGAGCGGATGCGGTGCCGGGAAGGCTCAGCGCACGATGTCGTCGTAGTGGTCCAGCAGCCCCAGTTCGGAGCGTCGGGGCAGGCCTTCCCAGTCTCCGGTGGTGCTCACCGCGAAGGCGCCGAGCAGGGCCGCCGTCCGCAGTCGCCGCTCCGGGGGTTCACCCGCGAGCAGTTCGGCGAGGTACCCGGCGGCGAACGCGTCACCCGCTCCCACCGAGTCGAGCACGGCTATGGGCGTGGCGGGCTGCCGGTACGACCGTCCGTCGAGGAGGGCGTACGCGCCCTCGGCGCCGAGCTTGATCACGGCCCCGGCGGGTCCGAGGTCGCAGATGCTCTTGGCGAGCTCCTCCGGTCCGTCGGCGTCGGGAGCCATGAGCCTGCCTTCGTGCGGTCCCGCGAAGACCAGGTCGCTCCTGCGCAGCAGCGGCAGCAGCGTGCGCGCGGCCTCCTGCTCGTTCCACAGCAGCGACCGGAAGTTGACGTCCAGTGAGACCGGTACGCCGGCGTCGATGGCGATGTCCACCGCCCGGGTGACGGCACGGGCCGGACCTTCGCCCAGTGCCGGGGTGATCCCGGTGATGTGCAGGACCGCCGCGCCGGCGACGAGATCCTTGGGGATGTCGTCGGCGGTCAGCCGGGCACCCGCCGTGTGGGTGCGGTAGTAACGCGTACGGCTGTGCGTGGCCGTACGGCGTTCGCGCAGCAGCAGCGAGGTGGGGGCCCGGTCGCGGGCGGCGACCGCGGTGACGCCTTCGGCGCGCAGCTCGCGCAGGATGAGGTCGCCGAGTGCGTCGTCGCTGACGCGGCCGATCCAGGTGGCGGACCCGCCGAGCCGGCTGACGCCCACGGCGACGTTCGACTCGGCTCCGGCGAGCCCGAGACGCAGGTCGGAGCCCACGGCCAGCGGGCCGGTGTCCGACGCGGCCAGGACCGCGAGAACCTCGCCGACGGTCACCAAGTAGCGTTGTTGGGAAGGTTCGTTCACGGGCCCACCTCCTGATGACTGGACGTGGCCCTGATCGTGGCGAGCAGCGTGCGGGTCCTCGCCGTGAGGGCGTCCAGAGTCTCTGTCGCCGGGTTGCGGTCCGCTCCGCGCAGCAGCGGGGAGCCGATGCCGACGGCGAGGGCGCCCGCGTCGAGGTAGTCGCGCACCTGGTCGACGTCGACTCCGCCGACGGCGATGAGCGGGATGTCCGGCAGCGGTGCCCGCAGCTGCCGCAGGTGGGCGGGGCCGCCGGTGCTCGCCGGGAAGAGCTTGACGGCGGTGGCGCCCGCTCGCCAGGCGGCGGACACCTCAGTCGGTGTCCAGGCGCCCGGGTAGAACGGGATGCCCCGGTCGGCGGCGTCGCGGATCACGTCGGTGTCGACGGCCGGTGCCACCAGGAACTCAGCCCCGGCCGCGAGCGCTTCCCGGGCCTGCTCAGTGGTGATCACCGTGCCGGCGCCGACCGCCACCCCGGGCCCGAGCTCGTCCCGGATGGCGGCCAGCGCGTCGAGGGCACCCGATGTGGTGAGGGTGACCTCCAGGCAGGTGATGCCGCCGACCGCGAGGGCCCGGGCCACGGCCGGCAGTCCCGTCGCGTCGGCCGACCGGAGGATGGCCATGACCCGGGTCCTGCCCAGTTGCGGGGTGAGGGAGGGACGCTCGGTCATGACCTCACCGCCGTGGACGATGTGCCCAAGCGCTGGGGGGTGGTCATACGAAGTTCCTTTGCAGCGTGGCGCGTTGGTGAACATCGTTACTTGAGTCCGGAGGTGGAGATCCCGGCGACGAAGCCGCGCTGCAGGATCAGGAAGAGCACCAGCACGGGCACGACGTACACCAGGGCGCCTGCCGCGACGAGGTTGTTGAGCTGGCCACCGTGCGCGTTCATGTAACCGTAGGTGAGCTGGACGGCGAGGGTCGTGCGGTTGGTGTCCAGCAGCAGCGCGGGTGCGATGAAGTCACCCCACGTCCAGGAAAAGGAAAGGATCACGCTGGTGGCGATGACCGGCCACGACTGGGGCAGGAAGATGCGCCAGAAGATGCGGATCTGCCCACAGCCGTCGACGATCGCCGCCTCCTCCAGTTCCTTGGGCATGTTGGAGAAGAACTGCCGGAACAGGAAGATCAGATACGGCGCCCCGCACATACCCCACAGCACCCACGGCATGTACGTGTTGATGAGGTTGACCTTGGCGAACAACAGGTAGGTCGGGATAAGGGTGATGACCTGCGGCAGCATCATCGTCGACAGCAGCACACCGAAGATCACTCGTTTTCCCGGTGCTTCGAGCCGGGCGAAACCGTACCCGGCCCAGGCCGAGGCGAGTGTCGCCAGCACCGAGTAGATGACGGCGATCGTCAGGGAGTTGCGGGCGAAGCCGAAGTAGTCCCAACTGGTCAGCGCCTTGCCGAAGTTCCCGGGGCTCGGGTTGTGCGGCCACCAGTGGATGGGGACGGCACTCAGCTCCGTGGAGTCCTTGAACGCGGTGATCGCGAGCCAGGCGAGGGGGCTGAGCATGAGGACGAGGACGCTCACCAGGAGCATGTAGACGACGCTGCGCCGGGAGAGCACCATCACGCGCCTCCGATCGTGCGGGTCTTGGTCTTCGCGCGCTCCGGCTCCACGGAGTAGAAGACCGTACCCTTGCTGAGTTTGAAGATGAGGAAGGTGACGGCGACGATAATCAGGAAGAGCACCCACAGCAGGGCGGAGGCGTAGCCGTAACGGCCGCCGACGAAGTACTCGTCGAGAACGTGGATCATGAAGAGGTTGTTGCTCTCCGGGACGGATCCGAGGCCCCTCGGGGTGGGGTCGAGCGAGATGAGCAGCGGTGCGAGGGTCTGCAACGCGGCGATGATCCCGGTGACGACCTGGAAGAAGATGACGGGGGAGAGCAGCGGCAGGGTGATCCGGGTGAAGGACTGCCAGGGACTGGCGCCGTCGACCCGGGCCGCCTCGTGCAGTTCCCTGGGGATGTCCTGCAGTCCCGCCAGCGAGATGATCATGACGTTGCCCACGCCCCACATGGTCAGGAAGAGCAGCACCCAGCGGGCGTAGGGATCCGTCAGCCACGTGAGTCCGTTGACTTGGAAGAGGTCCAGAAGGCCGTTGGCCGCCCCCGAGTCACGGTCGAAGATCATCCTGAAGGTGAGGGCGGCACCGACCGGCGGCACCACGGCGGGCAGGTACAGCAACGTGCGGAACAGGCCGCGGGCCCGGATCGGCTGGTTCACCAGCACGGCGAGGAACAGTCCCGCCACGATCGTCAGCGGTACGGTCAGCGCCGTGAACAAGCCGGTGCGGGCCAGGGAGTGCAGCGTCTCCGCGTCGGTGAAGACCTCCTTGTAGTTGTCCAGGCCCACGAAACGGGCGTTGTCCGACAGCCCGTCGGAGTTGGTGAAGCTCAGCCACAGGGCGTACCCGAGCGGAAAGGCCGTCAGGGCCAGGAACCCCAGCATCCAGGGACCGGCGAAGACATAGAAGGCCCCGGCCCTGCGCGTCCTCAGCGAGGGCCGCCGGCGCGGCGGCCGAGTGGCCGCCGCCCCAGCCGGGCTCTGCACAGCAGGCCCGGCCGCGGAGGTGAGTTGTTCGGTGCTCACCCGAGGACGTCCTTGCCCTTGGCGATCAGGTCGTTCATCTGCTTGTTCAGCTCGTCCGCGACCTTGCCCGCGGAGGTACCGGACTTGACCGCCCCCGGCAGGACCTTGCTGATCACTCCGTCCAGGGCTTCCCTCTGGGCGTACGGGGTGAACGACAGGACCGAGAAGTTGGCGAGCTCCTGCTCCTGCACCTTGAAGGCCTGCTTCTGGTACGGCTTTTCCTGCGGCATCTTCGAGCGCAGCGACTTCAGGGTGGGGATGCCCCAGCCGCCGGCGGCCCGGGTCTGGGCGGGCTCCTTGCCGAAGAACCACTCGAAGAACTTCCAGGCCGCGTCCTTGTTCTTGGAGTCCCTGGGAACCCAGAAGCCGGTGGCGCCGAAGCAGGGGCTGACGCGGTTGCTGCCCATCTGGGGCGCGGGTGCGAGGCGCGAGACCTCGGCGACCTTGGGATCGCCGGCGATGGCCCCGCCGAACCAGTAGCCGTCGGAGGCCATCGCCATCCGTCCCGCCTGGAAGGTCGGCCAGTCCCAGCCGTCCGGGTTCGGGTTGACGACGCTCGGGCCGATGTCGGCCTTCGTGTACTCCAGCATCCACTTCAGCGCCCTGAGCGCCTCGGGGGAGGAGAAGTCCACCGAAGCCATGTCCTCGGCGAACAGGCTGCCGCCGGCCGACGCGGTCATGCCCATCAGCGGGGCGAAGGAGCCGAGTCCCGTGACGTTCAGGCCGTACACCTTCACCTTGCCCAGCCGACGCTTGGTCAGGCGCTTGCCGAGGTCCAGCCACTCCTCGTACGAGAGCGGCTCGGTCTCGCTGGGCAGGTCCAGCTTCGCGGCCTCGAACAGGTCGGTGCGGTACCAGAACATCTGGTCCTGCGAGTAGTCCTTGGCCATGCCGTAGCGGGGGCCCGCGCCCTGCTTGCTGCCGTCGAAACGCCACAGGTCGTTGACCGGGTCGAGGTCGGCGGGCTTGAGCACCGCGCTCTTGGCGAAGTACGGGTCCAGGTCGGCCATCAGCTTGCGCGCCGCGAAATACGGGGTCTCCACGGCACCGAGCCCGCGCACCACGTCCGGCGGGGTCTTGCTCGCCAGCATGGCGTTGAGCTTGGTGGGGTCGCTCTTGAGGACCCTGATCTTCACGCCCAGTGCCTCCTGGGCGGCCTTGATGTCGAAGTCGTCCTTCTCGCACATGACCGTGAGCGTCGTGCTGCCGCTCTTCGAACCGCCGCCCGAGCCGTCGTCGACGGAAGCGGCACAGCCGGGCAGCGCGGTCGCGGCGAGCGCGGCGCCGGCGGAGTAGGTGAGGAAACG